>JAJDCL010000010.1 GCA_029260875.1 Candidatus Saccharimonadota bacterium | reverse complement strand
ACTGCATGGCAATTGCTCTCGCTTTAGGTAGATTAGGGTTGTTAGAATAAGCCATGGTAGGCTCCTTTCTTTGTAATTATTTGTAGTAACTACAGTTTAGGATGCCTACCATTTATGTTGCAAAGGTGTTGAGTTAGTACGTTCGTGTAACCGAATCACTTGAGTTATGGTCTGGTGTTGTTAGTGTTCAGATACCATACCTAACTTTTGCAGAAAAGGTATTGAGCGCCGCGAGAGCCAATCAACAGCACTACACTGGATTCGTTATACCCGCGCCAGGCGGCTTAATTTCTTCATTTACATGTACGCGTTATCCACGCCGTAAATATGGGCCTACCTCTATTCAAAACTGCGAGGATACAATGACCAGGCTAGCTAATAGCCTTGCCACTGTACTTCAACATGATTCTATGAACTCAGGCTTCAGAGTCGTGCTGGGCTTGAAAGAGGGTTATGAAGATAATGCCCCGGTACATGCTATTGATGAGGTTATTAAGGCTCTTGGCTCTAGTTGTTGTGCTCAACTTGGCGAAGTTTTTGCTATCCGCAGCGCAGAAGAAAAAGTCCATTCAATTTATACCGAACCAGCAGCTGTTATATACGGCTCTCTTGCTGACCTTCAGTGTGTGTATGGATTGGCAAATGCGTTCGGGCAAGAGCGGTTTACGGTTGAGGACTTCACTAAGAAAGCAAGTTATTGTGTTGAAACGCCTTACTGTACCAACCCCGACTAAATAGAAAAACTCAAACGTTATAATTTGCTATAATGGGTATATATAAGTGACCGAAAAGGAGGGATAGACAGAACATGAACGCTACTATTGACCAGCAGTTTATAGAATTTATTGTAAAATCAGTTGTTAGTAAACCGGATGCGGTGAAGGTTGACAGGCGGGTTGATGAAAAGGGCGTCTTACTTGAACTAACCGTTGACCCTGAAGATTTGGGTAGAGTAATAGGAAAACGCGGGGCAACTGCTCAAAGCTTACGCACGCTATTACGTGCTCTTGGGACCAAGAATGATGCGCGCTACAACCTAAAAATTATTGACACTTCAGAGGGTGAGCGACCATCGCGCAGTTCTGATGACGCTGGCGCGCCCGTAGCAGCCCCTACTCAAACAAGTAGTGATGATAACGATGACTACACCTCGGCTTCAGATATATCGTCTGCTCAGGATGAATCCGAAGAATCTGAAGAAAAAGAAAGCGATTCTTTACGAAAGACCCGTCAAGAGCTCAGCGACCTTGATGACCTAGATATTTAGTGCGGCTTTTCGGGCCGCTTTGGCGAGATACTTTTGCCTGCAGTTGCAAAAGTATCCAAAAAAGCCGCAGCCGCACGACTCTTTATGACTTCATTGTCAAAGCGCACAATGCTCGGGCAACTCAACCTCTCTTGTTACTTAGGATGAGAGGCTTCAAACACTCACTCACTCTAAATTGTACGTTTGACACTCACTCATCAGGAGCTTCCAGAGGCTGGAGTAGCTGCAAATACTATAATGTGATTGCGCAAAGTGAGACTAAGTAGTATGTTTTCATTAGAAGGAGTTTTTAAGTCCATGAAGTTTCAGGGTGTTATCCAGCACGAGAAAATGGGCGAACTAGTTGAACTTATACCTAACGATGAGAGGAATGTTTTTGCAGTGCTTGTTGATGAAAAAGTATTAATGGGTAGAGCACTATACTTACAAGCGGTTGGAGGAAATGATATACGCAGACTCAACGGAGGAGACACCTCTGCTATAGACAGCTATGTTGAGCCAAATCCAATAATATCCAACGAATATACAGTCATTGACTGTTATCCGAGTTTACTACTTCTCAGCGGGGTCATGTATAGCTTCGGATCCGGTATTGGAGACCCTATCCAAGAATTTATTCCCTATTCCCACAAAGGGATGACGATAAGTCAAGCAACTGCTTTAGCTACCCACTAAATTGTCCGGCAACTGGGAGTGGCTTTTGTCTTTAGTTGGCAATGTGGAAAAACATTTGCTCAGTAAGACATAATCAGTTACAATCCGTAGGTTAACTTCGGCTGAGACCAGCGATTTAAAAACAAAACAAAAATATCAAAGCTCTGCGAGCCATCCTTCGCCAAGGCTAGGGATGGGAGCTTTATGTGATACAAAAACCTGCATGATTGCGGGTTTTTGTATTTTATGAGATAATACTGCAAAGATGCTGATACAAATTATTAGTTTATTCCCTGAAATGTTTCCCCCAGTGCTAGAAACTAGTATGCTTTTTAAGGCTAAGACTAAAGGTATAGTTGATTATTCATACATTAATTTACGTGACTTTGGGCTTGGAAAGCGTAGGACGGTTGATGATACCCCTTATGGTGGCGGTGATGGTATGTTGCTGAAGCCTGAGCCTCTTGTGGCTGCTATTGAAATGGCTAGAGCAAAAGACCCAGATGCGCAAACAGTTCTGATGACACCCAGAGGTGGACGATTTACTCAAGCCAAGGCCCGCGAACTATCTAAAGCTAGCGGTCTTGTTCTGGTGTGCTCGCGTTATGAAGGCTACGACGAGCGCGTGACCGCGTTTGTAGACGAGCAAATTTCAATTGGTGATTACGTACTAACTGGCGGGGAGCTGCCCGCGATGGTCGTGACAGACGCAGTTGTGCGTCTTATCCCTGGGGTGCTCGGTGGCGAGAAGTCGGCTGAGATTGAGAGCTTTAGCGATGATAAGACGCTAGAATACCCACAGTATACGCGCCCAGAAAATTTTCGTGGCATGAAAGTGCCGGACGTTTTATTAAAAGGCCACCATGCCGAGATTGAAAAATGGCGTAATAAAAATAACCGAGAGATTAAACAAAATTAGTAATAATGGTATAAAAAGCAGATGCATGTAGTTCCGAACCCTTTTGGCGATCCGAGTCCGGAGCATGAGCGCCATACTACCAAAGAACGAGGCAAGCTGGCTGACGTAATTGCATTTTTTGAGTCACAAAAGCTCGTTAGTAGTGCCCTAGCTGATATGGGGGTCCCCTTAAAGCACAGCGTAGGAATATCTGGCAAGCTCAAAGAATGCGACTACACGATTGTTGATGCACACAGTATAGCAACAGACACTGACGTAACTTTTGGCGGAAATTTGCAAGAACAGCTGAGGCTCGCAAGGGGAATAAGCGTGGCCAAGATACATCTGAATATATATGGCCACATAAAAGACACTTCGCTATCAATGAACGGCATACATGATAAAGATGAAGTAAGAGACATGACATGGGCGTGGGAGCTCGGCCGTTTGGCGGGTATCTTATTAAACCGTGTGCAGGACCCGCAATGGTTAAGAACGCTAGCAACTCAAAGGTTGGGGATAGCTAGTTTTATGGGGAAAGTCGCCAGTGAATTAGCCCCACCTGGCGTAGTTCTCACCCCTGATATAGAGGGCATGCCCAAAGACGCGATATTTGAGTATTACTCTATAGCGTTTCCGGAGCGATTAGCTACAACGGTCGGCAACCACTTCATGTGTTACTATTTTGGAGCGAACCCTGAATTTATTAAAAAATTTAATGGCCTCTTATGGGAGACGGCGGTAAGACCGACTAGGCTTGCCGGTGAGTTTATAAACGAAGGTGTGTTCGGTACCAATATTAGCTATGCTGATTTAGCGGCAGCCCTGCCACTAAATGACCGGGAGCTAGGAGTTTACCAGGAGCACCTTAGCGAAAACTAGCGCGAGTGCTTTATTAGTCCGCTTATTGATATACTTGTATGGTAATCGGAGGTCACTATGTTTCTACTACCAAAACTACCATACAGTTACGATGCACTTGAGCCATATATTGACGCAAAGACTATGGAGCTGCACCATAGCAAACACCACCAAGCATATGTTGATAAGTTAAACCTTGCTATAGAAGGTACAGAATGGGCCAACAAGACTATTACGGAGGTGCTTCAGAACCTTTCATCCTTACCAGAAGACAAACGTACTGTTGTACAAAATAATGGTGGCGGGCATTATAACCACAGTTTGTTTTGGGAGCTAATGGCACCAGGCGCGGGTGGTGAGCCTAGTGGTGAGCTGAAAGACCGCATAGTGGCTGCATTTAGTAGTTTTGAAGAATTCAAAAAGCAATTCACAGATGCCGGAGTAGCCCGTTTTGGTAGTGGATGGGCCTGGCTTATTAAGGACGAGAACGGTGCGCGAATTATAAGTACCCCCAATCAAGATTCGCCGATCATGGAAGGGATAACTCCGCTACTTGGTCTTGATGTCTGGGAGCATGCATATTATCTAAAATATCAAAACAGACGTCCGGAGTATATTGAAAACTGGTGGAATGTGGTCAATTGGTCTGCTGTTTCGAAAAGACTCTAAGGCCCAGGCAGATCTACACCAACAAAATTGCATAAACGCTGTATTATATACACTGTGACGAAACAAATATGCTAGACAATAAGGTTCCAGACCACCTTGTACCCAGTAAACTTGAAGCATTGCTCTATTTTATTGTCGCGATTGCCCTAGTATTTATCGCTAACATAAAATTCTTAACCACCTATTTCCTAAACGAAACCGGTAATGTGCCACAGACGGGCGACGAAGCTATACAGATATATTCAGATAAGTTCTTTGAATTTATTGAAGGGTTGGGTTTTGTCCCCTCTAGCGCGGTGTTTATTTTCTGGAGCTTGACGGGCTTAGCGATTTTCAGTTTGGCGCAGTCTATCTTTAACGTCTACGCAGAGGTGAAGAACGACATAAGGGTAGACACTCATTTTATGCACCCAAGCAACTATACGCGTTGGCAGTTTTGGGCCGAGGTTTTTCTGCAGTTTGCTGCTCACATCTTACTTTATGGCCTAATAACTTTATGGGGGTTGTTGATGGGTTACGTGTTAATGCCACTGTCTGCTGTTTTTGCTCAAGCTCTTTTTGCCGAAACAAATGTCCTAAATTTGCTAACTTTTATATCTTCGCTTGCATTATTTTATGTCGGGGTACTTGTATTTGCGCTGCTCGCCAAACTTTTTTTCAAGCGCAAGCAGCTTATGATCTAAGACCAGCTCCTTACCCGTTTAAGTTGTGGGCTCATATGGCGTAAGAACAACCCAAAGCAAACTGGCCAGCAGAAAGAATATGGCGCCGTAGAGCGTGCTCGTGCCATAAAGTTGCACGGTAATGGCCTCGTTAAAATTTACCACAAAATAACGCACTACTATAAGGTTATAAGTGGCCGCACAAATGGCAGCAACGGCGAACAAGGCACGGCGACTATACAGAATAGCTGAGGTGACTATAGGAATGCTATAAAGTACAACGCCAGGGCTTGCTATCCCCCTGTCGTTATATACAAATAACGTGGCTAGTGCTATATCTGACAAAATAAGACCAAATAGCAGCCCCTTATAGTATCCCTGCTCCTTGGTTGGGTTACGAGAAGCGTACCAAACCACGGTATTAACCACGAAAAAAGCTGTCACAATAGTCCAGCGTCTTAACGCATTTTCAAGCGTTATGTAGTTCCACCCATCGAATATAACTATAGAAACAGCTAATATCGCCACAAGTGCAAAGTGTATCCTGGTAGCCCTGAGCGCACACAAACGTAGATACTCCGAACGTTTTTTCATCATGCTCCGATTCAAGCATACCCAACCATCTTGGTCAAACCATACGGCTTCTAAATATGATCTTTAGCACCTTTGTATCGTTTGCGCGATGATAGTTTTCATCGGGGTTAATTCATTTGCTAACAAGCCGTTAACTGCTAATAGGGAGGTCCCCAGAGCCTTGGTAGCATTTTTGTGGCCAGGGAAGGGCTAGTTTTGATTGTTGTGTTGGTACAGAGAAGGGCCATGAATGACCTTTTTCTACGAGAGCTAAATCTTATTGGTTCCGGGCACTACGCTGTCCACCTTTTTTACCGGCCCTGCTGGCTTTAGCGCGATCATTTTTAAAGTTGCCCGGGCTGCGACTCCCTCCCATGCTGGCGATTTCTTTTTGTTTGGCCTTGGTCATGCTCGCAAACCCGCGGTTTGATTTTGCCATGTATACCCCCTTATTAAGCTAAGCCTAACCTCTACCCTAATCGCTATAGATATAATCAGCAATGAGTTATCTCACAGGCTCAGTCAACTAACATGGAACAAGCGTAGCTTGTAGGTAGTTGAGTGGTGAAGCGAACAACTCTTTGCTGTTCTGTCTGGCCATCCATTCGTTTAAGATAGCCTGTAAGTTATTGGTTGGCACACAACCATAGAGTTTG
>JAJDCL010000009.1 GCA_029260875.1 Candidatus Saccharimonadota bacterium | reverse complement strand
ACTGCATGGCAATTGCTCTCGCTTTAGGTAGATTAGGGTTGTTAGAATAAGCCATGGTAGGCTCCTTTCTTTGTAATTATTTGTAGTAACTACAGTTTAGGATGCCTACCATTTATGTTGCAAAGGTGTTGAGTTAGTACGCTGATCTGTACTTCTACTTACTTTTATGTTATAATTATTACTTATGGGTACGATTGAGACATTATCTGAACCTGAGTTGCCAGCTAATTTATTAGCTGTAGCTGCAGCGCAAAAGCTTGAGGCTTATATGGCTGAAGATTTTGAGCACTCATTCTTGAGAGAACATCAGGTGGATGTAATGCAATCTCTTCAGGCTAGTTTTGCGCGGGGTGAAACCGCAGGCTGCATCAGTCTACCGACAGCTGGCGGTAAATCTGTGCTGATTACTGAAATTGCAAGTGCCTTGGATATGAAGACCCTCGTGGTGTCGCCTTTACAAGAGATCCTGACACAAACTGCAGATAGATTTGCTAAATATACACCTGAGGTACTGGTTACGAACTACTTCAGCAAAAGCAAGAATCTAGAAGGAAAAGTCATAAATACCACTTACCAGTCACTTCAGAACCTAATCAAAACAGGAAGTATTGATCCGGCTGAATTTGAACTCATCATTTGCGACGAAGCCCACACGGCTCTAGGAGAAAGACGACATACAATTTTTAGAAATTTTCCTAACGCATTAATGGTGGGTTTGACAGCTACGCCGTATTTTGCTCAATTAGAAGAATATCAGCAGAGAGGAATTGTAGACTCGTCGGAGCAATGGACGCGCATGTTTACGAATGAGTTTCATGATATGAGTTTCGAAGAGGCGATAGAAAGAAATATAATAGCCCCATTGGATGTGCACCTTGTAGAAACCTCTGTTCGCGTAGGTAATGTACGTGTAACAGGGGGCGGGAATTACGATGTTCGGGAAATCGAACGTTATTTAACCAGGGAGGGCAGGGACTATCTAGCGCTTTCCATGCTTGCAGGGCCAGACAAGCTGCCCGCTTTTATAAAGTTTTCTGATGAGCAAAAAGCTGAGATCGCTGAGGTTCATGACAAGATCAAAGGTAAAAGAACTGTTATATTCGGCATAAGTATAGATCATATAGAAAGTCTGAAAGAGAGATTAAATGAATATGGTATAGCTGCAGACACGATCCACCATAAGAAGGAAGGACGGGAGGGAATTCTTTCCACGCATCAGATCGGAGAGCTACAGGTTGTATTGTCCGTTGAAATGCTACGGCTTGGGTGGGATTCTCCAGCGACGGAAGTTGGCATCTTCTTAAGCCCTACCAGATCCGGCATAGTCGCAAAGCAAGAACTGGGAAGAATATTACGGTTGTCGCCTCAAACAGGCAAAAATGAAGCTATAGCCATACAGTTTGTAGATATGTTCGATAAAGCAACGCAAGCTCCTATCCTAATACCTAATCTGTTTGATCCCTCGTTTATTCTCAGAGGTAGTCAAATGGGCCGAGAACGGACCGTGTCATCCACGACACCAGTCGAGGCAAAAAAGCCAGTCGTTACCTTCTCCGGCATGAATATTGCGGCAATTATCCATGAAGCGACGAGTCAGGAGCTTTTGAGAGAACGCTTCAAGAATTCAACCATAGAAGAAATGGCGCATGTCATATCAACGATAGCGGTTGGTATACAAAAAGAGCATCAGGGTGCCTCAACACTTGAACTTTATCAGAAAATTGCAGAAAAGTTGCCAGCGCGAGTAAGTCTGGAGGCACAGCATGTTGCAATTCAAGCTGTAGCTAGCCTGGATTCAAGACTCGCAGCGACAGGCAAGGAAGTGTTCCTGTTCTTAAACATGAAGACCGTTCTCACTGCCATTGAGCCTTATATGGTGGATGACTCACACGAGAATGAAGACGTCGTTCAAGCGGCCATCGCTAATTTTTTGGAGAAGTTCGGCAAACGCGACCATCGGGGAAGCATCGCCCTAAATATTCACGGCTTAGCAAAAAGTGGTGCAGCGGAGATGATTGCTAAAAGGGAGTCAATGCCCAAAACATGGGTATTGAAAGGTGTTCACAAATACATCAAAGAGGTCGTAATGGGGGGAATAGGCACACGAAATGAATCATACTTCGATGATGTTGCGAGAAGTGCTGAGATTGGAAGAAAGCCCCTACAGCATTACATTGAGTACATACGTTCACAGGTAGAGACCGATACCATCAATAAAGCGCAAGAAGCCGCCATGCGGAGAATGCAAAATAGAATATTGGCAGAGGATTTAGATGCTGCCTTGAGCACACTTTCCGAACGACAACAAAAAATTATAAAAATAAGGTTCGGCCTAGAAGACGGCATTGCGCGAACCTATGAACAAACTGGCAAAGAATTTACTCTTACCAGCGAAAGAATTCGGCAAATAGAGACTTTGTCGCTAAGTCAACTTCGTCATCCCAGCAGATCAAGGCCACTGGAGTACCATTTAGAAGAGTAAAATTCCATAACAAGTTTCACTCCCCAAACCAGCCCTAATCTGTTAAAATGCCCTAGTCATTGGGCCGACATAGCTCAGCGGTAGAGCACTTCCATGGTAAGGAAGGGGTCCCGGGTTCAATTCCCGGTGTCGGCTCCATGTCTGTTTACAAAATAATATTTATCTGTTAAACTGGGCAAATTATGGCAAAAAAAGGTGACAAACGTAAGATTATCGGACTGGTCTGTGAAGAGACTGGTCATAGACATTATTACACTATGAAAAATACTATGAACACGCCTGATAAGCTTTCGCTGAAAAAGTACAATCCTCTTCTACGTCGTCATACTTTGTATGTAGAAACCAAGAAGAGTCTAGGACGCAATGAAGTCAAGGGCCGTAAGTAAAACAAAGAGCACGCAACTTGTCTGAATTTAGCCTCAGAGATATGTGAACTATAGAGATACTTGTTTTGCGTCTGCTAGAAGCATACTACAGATATTCTAAACTAGTCCTGGACCAATATCTTGCTCATCAAGACAAGCGTCACCGCAAAAAGGTACGGCAAATTTTTTTGTCTTGATATGCACCTAGTGTTTCGTTTGGTTTCTAAGGATTTTTTCCATCGGCTTACCCTTTGCCAACTCGTCAACAAGTTTGTCAAGGTATCGGATTTCACGCATAGTTGGCTGCCTAATCTCTTCGACGCGTACGCCACAGACTACGCCAGTTATATATGAACGATCTGAATTCATTTTGCACTTAGAGAAAAAAGTCTTGAAGTCGGTTTTGTTTTTTAACTCAGTTTCCAGCTCATTTTGACTGAGTCCAGTAAGCCAACGGATGATTTCATCTACCTCTGTCTTTGTTCGGCCTTTTCTTTCGGCCTTCTTGATATAGAGAGGGTAGACGCTCGCCACACTCATTGAAAATATTTTGTGATCTACACTTTCCATGTATCTATCATAACAATATGACCCCACTTACGGGAGATTATAATGCGATAAGCACTTGGCGGCGGCACGTGGAAAGCGTTTGCTCTTAGCGTACTATTTCCGTTCCTGTCAGTACTCGGAATAAATTCTTACTTCCTTTAGTTGCTACGCGAATCACCCGTTCGCCTTGTTTACTCTTTGTGGTTCGTTTCTGTGGACGCCAACAAAGTAAAAGGCCCTATCTTGCGACAGAGCCTTTTTCTTTGGCAGTTTCTAGCGGTCGCACTTCGCAACTTTAAACTTAAAGATCCTGGAGAGTTATTGGATGTTTCGTTGATGCTGGGTCGGTTTTAACAATAACAAGTAAAGAGAATATCAGAACGTAAATCGGGAAGAGCATAGTCTCAAGGTTATAGTAGTTGAGTGAAGCGAGAGCAAGTACGGATGCAATAGCACCTAATGCCCAGAAGCTTCTAGATTCAGATGTAGGGTCAATTAGTAGCTTTCGCATGGTTAGCATCGCTCCGATACCATCGACAATTAATGCCAGTATTAAACCTATCAATACCCCATCAAACACAAAAAGCATTGAAAACGCTACAAGTGCAACTGACAATGAAATAAGGTCAAACTTGCTCCTGCCTCCCACTCCAAACTTCAGCGTTAAGATGAAGATTATTCCAGGGCCTATTAGCTCACCGAGGGTAAATAGCTTTGCACCGTCAGCGAATACAGCTGAAAAGTAATATGTTAAACCTAGAAGAGTCCAAAGTAGCCAAGATATGCGTTCGGGTTTGGCTCTGCCTTTAACGATGTCGACAATGTATGGAATATTTGCTGCGACAGAAACTACAAGCGCGGATATTGCTAGAAATTCTTTCATTAGTTAGATAATAACAAAACAAGATCTCCAAAAGGGAAGTCTTTTAAGCATAAGCAAAATGGCAGGGGCACGTGGAATCGAACCACGATCTAGGGTTTTGGAGACCCTTATACTAGCCGTTGTACTATGCCCCTATTCATACCTATGAATGATAAACGAAATATTCCTTAATTCATAGATGTTGGCTTAAAAACTATAGGTACAGCACTAGGTGGTTTTGAGCTATAGCCAAATCTGTTATACAATTGACCGGCGATGTCAAAGATAGTACTCGATAAACCTACGTTATTTTTGCTATATGGCTTTCCTGGCTCGGGGAAAACTCATTTTTCACGCCAGCTATGCGAGACGATACAAGCTGCACACATCCAAAGCGATAAAATACGCTACGAATTATTTGAAACGCCCCGTTACGATAAGCAAGAAAATGAAGTAGTACTACACCTCATGCACTATATGGCCGAAGAATTCTTGCAATTGGGCATCTCAGTGGTTTTTGATGTTAATGCAGGGCGGCTAAGCCAGCGCCGTGCGCTGCGCGATTTAGCCAGGAAAGCCCGCGCCAACCCAGTTCTATTGTGGCTACAGATCGATCCGGAGCACGCCTATACAAGGCTGAACCACAGAGACAGGCGTAAGGCTGACGACCGCTACGCAGAACGTTATGACCGTACAACGTTTGAGCAACAGATGGCCTATATGCAAAACCCTGACAATGAAGAATATGTTGTTTTAAGTGGCAAACACACATACAACAGCCAAAAAAGTGCTGTTATGAAAAGGCTTCACGATTTAAGTCTTATTGGCTCATCTAAGGCTCAGAGCGACCTTGTAAAGCCGGGTCTCGTAAACTTGGTGCCCAATCCTGCTGCCGGGAGAGTTGACCAAAGCCGTCGCAATATAACCATAAGATAATGCCCTCACAAAAATACACGATAGAAGGCGTCGGAACTGTAACGCTTTATAAGCATCGAGCTACAAGGAATATCAGGCTCAGCGTGACTCATGATGGGAAAGTTCGCGTTTCATTGCCATTTTGGGCTCCATACAAATTGGGGAAGATTTTTGTTGAGCAAAAAAAGAACTGGCTTCTAGCACATATCAGTTCAGCCCCACTTATAAAAAACAAATCTCGCGTTGGTAAAGCACACCAATTTTTGTTTGAGCACAAACCAGTGGTAAGCGCCAGTTCGAGAGTAGCTAATAATAATATAAGCATAGTAATGCCCGTCGGGGCACTGCTTGAAAGTCCAATCATACAAGGCGTCGCGCGGAAGGCAGCCGTGAGGGCCCTCAAGCTTGAAGCAAAGGCTATATTACCATCCCGGCTTGCTCTGCTGGCAGGCAAGCATGGTTTTACATACCGTTCGGTGACAATAAAAGAACTGCGCGGTCGCTGGGGGAGCTGCTCACAGAACAATGAAATTGTGCTAAATTGCTACTTAATGCAACTGCCATGGGAGTTAATTGACTACGTCATTATGCATGAGTTAGTGCACACGCAAATACTTGCGCACGGCAAATTATTTTGGGATAAGTTATCCATATATGTTCCAAACCTGCCCGATGTGCGCAAACAGATGCGACAGATGCAGCCCAGTATACATGCCAAACTTAACGATATTTAGTGTCTTGGGAGATTCTGTAATTACTATCCATAATTGGTGAGTCGCTGATAGAATGTGCTTATGGCAAATAACAACACAAAAATAAGCCACGAAAACGCAACGCTCGACCACGAACGTTTGACCAGCCTTATAAACAGCATGGCTGATGGCGTTATCGCAACGGACGAAAGTGGTGTGATTGTAATCACGAACGGTGCAGCATTAAATATACTGGACATCAATACAGCACCAATAGGTAAACAAATTAGCACCGTACTGCACTTGTTAGATAAATCAGACCAGCCTATTGATCTAAACAAACTTATAAATGAGGCGCGAACATCATTTTCATCTCGGGAATGGAGGTTGGCTTATCCGGACGGCGAGACAATAAGCCTTTATGTAAGTATTTCGCCGGTACGGTTGGGCTATGGACACAGCGGTGGCCATGGCCATGTCGTACTTCTCCGCGACATTACACGAGAGAAATCATTAGAAGAAGAACGTGATGAATTCATAAGCGTCACGAGTCATGAGCTACGCACTCCTATCGCAATCGCAGAAGGCAACATTGGTAACGCTCAATTTCTATATGATAAATTACCTAAAAAAGATAAAGCTATAAGCGAGGCGCTTAAACAAGCACATGTGCAAATTAAATTCTTAGCAGGTCTAATTAACGACTTAGCCACATTGTCACGTGCTGAACGCGGCAAACTGAGTGTAGCTATTGAAACTATCAATGTCTACGACCTTGTTAGTACACTTGCTAATACGTATCGATCCGACGCCAAAGCCAAGCAGCTCAAAATCGAAACCGAGCTTGACCCTGGTCTTGAGGCACTGCAATCCAGCCAGTTATATGTCCGTGAAATTCTGCAAAACTTTATAACCAATGCAATCAAATATACCGAAGAGGGCCATATTACAATTGGCGCAAAACCTAGAGGGAATGGTGTGGAGTTCTTTGTTTCTGACACGGGCATTGGTATAAGCAAGGCCGATAAGCAAAAAGTGTTTGCAAAATTCTTTCGTAGTGAGGACTTTCGTACCAGAGCTAGTAGTGGCACTGGGCTTGGGCTATATGTAACTCAAAAATTAATCAGACTATTAAACGGCGAAATTAAGCTTGAGTCTGAGCTAAACCATGGCTCAACGTTTAGTATTTTTATTCCGAATATAATCACTTAGCCATAGGTAGATGTGGTATGGTCTGCATTACGGGAATACAAATATTGCGACCCTTCCATTCAACTATTGAAAATTCGTAACGATACATCGACAAATGCAGCAAAATTATCTCAGTAATAATGACAGCCGGAAAGTTAAACAAGCTAATCATACTATTAGCGGGATTGGTCGTAGAAAGAATCATATAGTGCGTCATTATTAGTAGAACACAGGTCAGCGCGGCCATCCAGCTTATCAAATCAAATCCGTGCCAAAAAGCTTCTATCACAAACAAAAAAGGCATCAATAGAATCACGGCCAAACCCATGCTCAATATTAACGTATTTTCTGGACGCTTGCGAAGTTGTGGGTAACGTATCCTATGTGCTGTAGACAATTGCGCCTCAACGCCTTTAACTGTACGCACATCGAGATGCTCGTCAGCACGTATAAAGGCGTAGCCGTCCGTTTTGATAAGCTCACGTGCAAAATATGCTTCTGGTAGGATGCTTTTACTGACGGCAGAAAACCCACCAAGCTTTTTAAGTGCAGTTTTCTTGATCATCCAACAACTACTCAAAACTGGTGGCCTGTTAAAGAACCGGCGTGGCAGCGCCATCTCCCACCAATAGCGTAGTGGCTGTATGAATGCCGTGCGCACCCCGCCACCAACACGCAACGGCATAACACTCATCATGTCGCGTTTCTTACTGAGTTGAGCCGTCACTAGGGCACGTATCGTATCCGGCCCAAGTCTTACATCAACTCCGCAGAATAATATAAGTTCCCCACTGGAAGCCTCGAAGAGTTGCTGATAAGCCTGGTTTTTTGCAAGCCAATGACTTTTAGGTGGGTGGCCCTCAATAAACCTCGCCCCATCTTGTGCAAAATCGCGAATTATATCGGGAGTACGGTCTAGAGAGCAGTCATCAAGCACTAACACCTCAAGCTTTGGGTAGCTGCTTGAAAGTATTGACTCTAAGCAAGATGCGAGCTCTGCAGTTTCGTTCCTTGCGGGTATAGCCACTGTTACTGTCGGCAGTTCTTTATCACTAAAGTAATGTTTACTGGGATGATATTTTGTTTTAAAGACATTTCGGGCCGTTATACCAAGCAGAGCTATGCTAGACAATAATTGCAACACTACCAGCAGAATCATAAGTTCATAGCGGTCTAGCGACAGATCAGCGGTATACAGCACGTACAGGACTAGGTGTATAAGTACCAAAACAAATGAGGTGCGACGAACTGTCATTAATAGCCGAACACTTTTCATGCGGTTTTTAGCTATACGCAACAAGCTAAAAAGGCGATAAAAACTAATTGTAAACATGAGCACGCCAAATATGTTCCAGATAGTCACAGCAAAGTAGCCGGCCCAAAAGCCAACAAGCGCAACAACTATAGCTGCTACAAACTGTCGATACTTCCATAGCCCTACAGATGACACCAACAACAACTCAAGAAGCGCCCCAATAAGAAATAATGCATAAACCATCTCGCTTATGACTATAACGCATAACAGCGCAAGTGAAAATTCAAACTTAACTAAATATCTTCTTTGTTATGTAAATATTGCCGATTAACTCACAATGTGGAATAATTAAATTATATGACTAATGAATCAACTCATTCACCCGAGCATGCGATTAAGCTGTTTAATAGTGGTCCACAAGCCATTACATTGCATCAGGCAGCCGTGCGGGTAGTTGAGGCGGGGCAGCACGGTGGAGGACTTTTTCGGGTTGATAATTTAAATCCTGGGTTAGTGGATAGACTGCGATGGTATATAGACGGTTTCGTTGACAAAGTAATACCTACCACATATATCGGTGACGATGGCACGATTCAGTGCAATGGTGGGGCACTGGTCAGGCCACAAGACACAGAATTTGAAGTTGTGAGACACACCGTAGACGACGCAACCGGCACAAAGTGCTTATGGATGCGTTGGTCGCCGTCAACTACAGAAGAGCCAGCTGAAAGATTCCAGGAAAAGGGCTCAGAACCGAATAACACCTTAAGAAGACGCTTAATAGCAACTGGGGCTGGTGGCTTGCTAGCTTTAAGCCTTTCCTTAGGCGTAGGACTGTCTTTTAAAGGTATGAACGAGGACAATCCAGCAATGGAAGAACTTGGACAGAACATTTTTGGTGCTGGCGGCTTGGCGCTTGCTGCTTATGGCATTGTCACAGGCTTACAGTTACGACACGAGCTCAAAAAAACTGATGTTGACGAATAATCATCCGGGGCGTACTATTGACACGAGCGCATCTACAGATATGTAGATGTTTTTATTTGGAGAAAGTATGGCTGAGGAAAAATTAAAGAAGCGAAGGGTCGTCAAAAAGACGGAAACCGTACGCGAACGCGCCGATAAAAAGCAAGTAAACAAAAGACCACGGCGGGTTAATCGGACAGCCAACAGTGCTGCAAAGCCTATTAAGGCAGCCTATCGTTTTGGTAAGAAAGAGTACTACTTGCCATTACCAGACAACCGTCTGGGGCGCATACTGAACAAGCGAAGAAGCGTTGTCCCGAAGTTTTTCGCAGAGGCCTGGCAGGAACTTCGTCAGGTTACCTGGCCAAGTCGCCAGGAGACTACTAAGCTGACAATCGCTGTGTTTATATTTGCACTTGTATTTGGGACGATGATCTGGGTGGTTGATATAGGTATAGAGAATTTATTTAGAAAGGTGTTATTAAGATAATGAATAAGCGCTACGATTCACAAAAAAACTGGTACGCGATCCATACATACAGCGGTTATGAAGAAAAGGTTGCCGAGTCTATTCGCCAACGCGCCGATAGTCTGGATATGAAAGACAAGATTTTTCAAGTAATTGTGCCTAAAGAAAAAATGATAGAAGTAAAGAACGGCAAACGGAAAGTAGTTGAAAAGCGTATTTTCCAAGGTTATGTAATGGTTGAAATGAAAATGACTGAGGACGCGTGGTATATCGTCCGTAACACGCCATCCGTAACCGGTTTTGTCGGTAGCGGCGCAGAGCCTACACCAATCGCTCCCGATGAAATGGAAAAAATCATGAAGCGAATGGGTCGTGAAGAGCCTAAGCATAAGATAGACTACAATCTTGGCGAAGTTGTAAGTATCACAGATGGGCCTTTTAAGGGCTTCGATGGCGCAATTAGTGAAATTGACGCTGCGAAAGGCAAACTAAAAGTGCTTGTCAACATGTTCGGCCGCGAAACACCGGTTGAGCTAGACAGCTTACAGGTAAAGAGAGTTTAATTAGTACGTAGCAATTGGTGAAGAGTGTAAAGATTCATCAACACAAACTAAAACCAGGGCTGGACAACAGGGGTAATTTGTAGTAGACTTTAATGGTTACGCACTCCTAAGGAGGAGTTTTTTTATGGCAGAGAAGAAAGTAAAAGCAAATCTAAAAATGAAACTTCCAGCTGGCAAAGCTAGTGCAGCACCACCTGTAGGTAGTATTTTGGGCCAATATGGTGTCAACATGATGGATTTTGTAAATCCGTTTAATGAACAAACCCGTGATTTGGGTAACGTAACTGTTACGGCTCATGTTACGGTCTATGATGATCGGACCATGGCGTTTCGAGTAGTTGGCCAACCAACTGACGACATGATTCGCGCCAAACTGGGTATAAACAAGGGTTCAGGAAAGCCGAACACAGAGAAAATTAGCAAAAAGCTAAGTCAATCTCAACTTCAAGAAATTGCGGAATCAAAGGCGCAAGACATGAATACGGACAATGTAGAAGCAATTAAAAAACAAGTTGCCGGCACAGCCCGTAGTATGGGTGTAGAAGTTGAAGAGTAAGTAATAAAATAATTTGTGGGAGGCCTAGAAAGTCGCTTGTACCACGAAAGGACAGATTATGGCAGAAGCCAAAGATAAGAGTACTAAAGAATCAGGCAAAGTAGAGACTAAAAAAACTGCCGCAAAGATTGCGGAGAAAGAAGCTAAAGATGGGACTACTAAAAAAGTTGCTAGTGCTACAAGTAAAGCAAAAAGCAAAGAAGAAATAGCAACTTCTGAGTTAAAGAGTGAGTCAAAAACAGCAAAGGCAGGCAAGCGTAGCGCTAAGGCACTAAAAGAAGAACAAGAGAAACAAGCTAAGGAAGAACGCAAAGCCACACATGCATCCGAAGCAGAGTCAAAAGCAGAAAAGCCTGTAGTCAAGCCCAAGCAGCGGACAGCGGAAGACCGCTTGAAAAGACGAGGTAAAAATTATCGTGAAGCTTATGCCAAGATTGAAAGATCCAAGCAGTACAACGTAAAAGAAGCTGTCAAGACAGTAATGGATCTAAGCATCGTTAAATTTGATGCAACTGTTGAGCTTCATGTCAGGCTGTCGGTAGACCCAAAGCAAGCCGATCAAAATGTTCGCGACATGGTGGTATTGCCAGCGGGCACAGGCAAGAATATTCGTATAGCTGTATTTGGTAACGCAGAGGATGTTGCGGTAGCAAAAAAGGCCGGCGCGGATCTTGCAGCATCAGACGAGTTCTTGGAACAGCTGGATAAAGGCATATTAGATTTTGACGTGCTGGTAGCCACTCCCGCAATGATGCCAAGACTCGGCAAATATGCTCGCGTACTTGGTCCGAAGGGTCTTATGCCAAACCCTAAGAGTGGTACGGTTACGACAGACGTAGCAAAAGCAGTGGCAGAAGCAAAGGCAGGACGCGTTGAGTACCGGGTGGACAGCACGGGTATTGTGCACGCCGGTATAGGCAAAGTCAGCTTTGGGCCAGAAAAACTTTTTGAAAATGCGAAAGCAATTCTTGCAAGCATCAAAAGCAACAAGCCAGCAAGCGTCAAAGGCACTTATATACTTTCTGCTTTTACTACAAGCACCATGGGCCCATCGGTTGCAATAGACCTATCCGACATCAACAGCCTTTAGCAAGTTGATAATAGAAAATTGATTAGTAATTTTTCTTCTGTATAGTTATTTCTATGAATAACGAGCGTAGATATGGGGATACACAAGAAGTGGTTCAAGCTTGTCTTGATGATTACAATGGCAGAGTAGAGAGAGGCTTACTAGCTAGCTATGCCAATTTCTGCCCAGGGGCTACCAGACCGTGATTTTCGAGCTAGCTTGTACGTTTCAGCTGAAGAAAGAGAAACTTTGCTAAGAATTGGCGGTCCTGCGGTTAGGGAAATACTTGTAGATTTTGCAGCAAGCTTTTTGGGCAAATGGCCCTTTGGCGAAGAAGGAGGTTTGGCTACCATTATTGCCGATGGGCAAGGGGGCCAGAAGGTCACATTGTATAATAGTGAGTTTTAATCAGATCAGAACGCATTTATTTGAAACCAGGTTTTATGGTGTTTTTTAGTAACCAATATATTCTGTCTCAAACGTACAGTTTTATGTTCAGGAACAAGTTATTAATTTTAGCTTAGAAGATGGCAGGACAGGGATGCGTCTGGTAGAATAATGGTAATGATTATTATCGGACTTACCGGACCTATTGGGCATGGAAAAAGCACGTTTGCTAATGCGCTCAAAAAGCTCGAGCCGTCCTCGGTACACCTTGAGACTAGTTTAGTAGTCGCGGATGTGGCCAACGCGATGCATGGTGTGCTTACGGATATCCCTGACCCTTACGATGTTGTGGGGTTGAATACTTGGCTACGTAGCTTACCGGCAATATTGCTAGAACATTTGCAGGTACATTGTACGTTTGAACAAATACAACTTGATCAGGCGGCGATTGAACAACATCCAGTCGAATACCAAAAGCTCATCATGCACGTAGAAAACCTGAAACGCAATCCTCAATTAGCTAAGCAGCAAATATCCCACTACAACAAGGAAACCTATAGGCCATTTTTGCAATGGCTGGGTGGGTACCTTGTTCAGCGTGTCAGCCAAACTATTTGGTTTGACCAAATAATAAGGCAGATTCACTCAGCAGGTACAAAGGGGTACAAGCTATGCATAGTGGGTGGCTTGAGGTTCCCTAGTGATGAGACAGCCATTCGCAGTGCCGGAGGCATTATTATGAAGGTTTACCGTCCAACTCATTTACAAAACGATATGCTAGACCCTACTGAGAGAGAGCGCGACAACATAAAGGCAGATTGTACTATTATGAGTAACGGCACATTTGAGGACGTTAATCGTTGTGCTGCCCAGATTCTGAAGGATTTGCGGCAAAATGGCCTTGAGAACCTTTACCAGACAGCTCAGTCATATATACCAACTCAGACTGCGGAGCAAAAGGCCTAGATATGGTCACGACAATCTACCTTCACCAACTTTACTTTTTATTGAACACCCAGCATAATAACAGATATAAACGGAGATTGGTTATGGCAGACTTAGAAGCTGACGGATACTACGATGATAATGATTTGGGCAGCGAAGAGCTGGATCTAAGCTTTCTAGACGAAAACGAAGAATAGTAACCCTTATAATGCAAAGACGAAGTTCAAGAATGAGGATTGGTTTTGTGGTGCCTCATATCTTTATGCATCGTGATATTTTGCCAAAAGTCGTTTTTGCCCCCGCAAACCTAGCCCTTGATATCTGTGATGGGTTAGTGGCAACGAGCGAGGTAGAGATAACGCTTTTTTCTCCTGGGCCAATAAATACTTCTGCCAGGAACATTAGCGCCGATCTTAGCTTGTTCGAGGAAGAACTTGCGCGGAGAGGGGACAGCTATATAGACCTCTTGAAGAAGCACCCTATAACCTTTATTTCCCTCGCTAGACAAGTCCAGGGTGAACTGATCGCCAAGGCGTTTTCAATGGCAAACAACGACGAGCTAGACGTCGTGCACATCTATACGAACGAAGAGGACATAGCACTACCGTTTATAAGCCTTTGTAATAAGCCCGTAGTACTAACACACCATGACCCATTTAACTTATTGGTAAAATACAAAAACACTTTTCCAAAATACAACCGTCTCAACTGGCTTTCAATATCTTTGTCGCAGCGGCTCAGCATGCCTGACAATACTAACTGGGTTGGCAATATATATCACGGGATACGCACCGACCGTTTCCAGCCGAACTATAACCCGACTGCAGACTATTTCGCCTACCTCGGGCGAATAATTGAACATAAAGGGCTACACCTAGCAATTGCTGCCATTAAACATTACAACGCTACACACGAAAAAAAGCATAAACTTATATTTGCAGGCAAGCACTATGCGGGCTACAAAAAGGATAGTTACTGGAAAGAAAAGATTGAGCCACACTTAGCCGACCCTGACGTAGAATATGTTGGTTTTTTGGACTCGGACAGCAAAAGACAAGAGTTCCTGGGTAATGCACGAGCTTTGATTATGCCATCAACGTATGAGGAGCCCTTCGGGATGGTAATGATAGAGGCTTTGGCCTGCGCTTCACCAGTAATCGGGCTTAACGTTGGCGCAATTCCTGAGGTCATTACGCACGGCACCAATGGTCTAGTTATAGAATATAAGCCACAAGATGTCAGCCATACAGTCCGCGGCCTCGCAGCCGCTCTTGACCAATCTTCATACATAAGCCGCAAAGTTTGTAGAAGCGTATTTGAACAGCGCTTTACCGCAGGGAGAATGTGCGCCGAGCACTTGCTGATATATAAGAATCTAAAGGATAACTAGATCGGCCTTAATGCGCGGGTGTGCGACATAATTTTCTAGTACAAAATTTTCGGGCGTAAAGCTGTCTATGTCCTTAGTGTCACCGACAATTTTGAGCGTGGGTAGCGGGTAAGGCTTACGCTTTAATTGCTCAGTTGCAAGGTCTATATGGTTGCGGTACAGGTGCGCATTTCCAGCTGATATTATGAGTTCACGAGCCTCCAGGCCGGTTAAATGTGCTACCATCATCAATAGCAGAGCATACTGGGCAATATTAAACGGTGCCCCCAAAAAAACATCCCACGACCGCTGGTAAAGTTGCAGCCTTAGCTTGCCCTTTGTAACGTCAAACTGGAACATCGTGTGACACGGAGGTAAGCGCATTTCCTTTAGCTCAGCAGGGTTCCAGGCACTGACCAAGATACCTTTTGAGTTAGGGTTGTTTTTAATTTCGTTAATTGCCCAGGCAAGCTGATCTATCTCCTTGCCACCACGCGCCTTCCAGTGCCGCCACTGCACACCGTACACTGGCCCTAGGTTCAGGTCCTTATCGGCAAATTCATCCCAATAGTGAATTCCGTGCTCTTGGAGATACCCAATATTGCTACTACCGGAGACAAACCAAAGCAACTCGTGCAAAAGCAAGGAAAATGGCATCCTCTTGGTCGTGAGTAATGGGAACCCCTGGCGTAGGTCAAAACGGACCTGATAGCCAAAGACACTTTTAATACCGTGAATGCCGCGAGTTGGCTTACTTTTGCCATTTTCAAGGATGTGGGCCATTAGCCTTAGATACTGATACTCCGGGTGTGCCATCAGGGCATTATAACTGTTAGGACCCTAGCCTAGTCAAGCTTGATAATTGTATACTTGTCTGTAATGGTAGACTTGAGGAAGGAAATGGAAGTTGTCTCGGCTGTATTGGCCGAATACAGAGTCAATTGGGAAGAAATTGGCCCACTTCAAAGGGGTTACCGCAACCGCTCCTACCCCGTTAAGTCCGAAAGTGGCGAACTTGTAAACTTGATTATTTATAAGCGAGAAGCAAACATACTAGCGCGCATTAGATTTGCTAATAGCATCGGTGAGTTTTTATCACTTCACGGCTTACCTGCACGCAAACCGCTCGACAAGCGGATAGTTGTTTTGTCGAATCCCCGGGGGACTAGCTATGCTGGACTCTATAATTATCTGCTTGGAACGACAATCCCATGGGAGTCTTACACAATGGATCACATTAAAGTGCTTGGCGAGACAATGGCGATCATGCATGCTGCACTGACTGGCTACAGAGCGCCGGATCAGGTCACACTGCCAGCTACAACTAAAGATTACATTCGTACATATTCTAGAATGTCGCGATACTTCCACAGGCACAACGTCAGGGAGGCTCTGCAGGATAAATTAGGGCTAAGCGTACTGCCTAAGGTGTTTGCCGATTTCACTAAACTTCTTAACCGCTGCGACAAACTTCCGAGCCAACAAGCGCTTCATATGGATTATGTGCGTGGAAACGTTTTGTTCGGCACCAATCCTAAAAGTGGCGAGCTAGCCGTCACCGGTATTCTTGATTTTGAAAAATCATCGTGCGGGCCAGTGGTGTTAGATGTCGCGCGTACACTGGCTTTCTTATTAGTTGATTGCAAATATAAATCCGAGCCACAGGTACATAAGTACTTTTTGACAAGCGGTTACCAAAAACGCGGCAAGGGACGTCTCTCTAAGGGCGAACTAAAATTGCTAGGGCCGTTAGTAGGTCTTTTTCTGCTGCATGATTTGTATAAATTTTTAAGACACAATCCGTACGAATCACTGTGGCAGAACGAGCATTTTGTTAGTACGCTCAACTTATTAGACCATCGTGGTATCATTACATTCAACAAGCAAATGTTAAGACAGACTTAAGTAGCTATAGGGAGAGGCTCTATGACAAACGCTCAGTGGAAAAAAAGATTGGTCCAGCAAAGTGATTTAATGACTCTGCATGATCAGCTGAAGGCTAAAGGCAAAACTATCGTCTTTACGGCCGGATCATGGGACCTACTACACGTAGGCCAGTGTCGCTACCTGGAAGAAGGCAAGGCTATGGGCGACGTGCTTGTAGTTGGCGTAAGCAGCAACTCTGCTATTCAAAAGGTAAAGGGCCCCAACAAGCCCATCCTGGATGAGAAGATACGTGCAGAGATGCTCACATATTTGGACGCCGTGGATTTCGTAACGATACTCCCCGAACCGAGCTGTCAGCCCTCGTTGGGACTTTTGCAGCCCGATATCTTTATGACCGTCAAAGAGGACTGGACGGAAGACTATAAAAACTCTAGAGAATACAAAACAGTCAACAAGTACGGTGGTAAGGTTAAGGTTGTGGACCGACAATCCACTAGTCTATCTACTACCAAGATTGTGCAACGTGCCATTGGAGGACACCTTGGGGAGGTTTTTAAGGATTTCATGGAATTGCGAAAAGATCCGCTTAAGGAGAGATAAGCCTTGCTAGAAAAGTTAACGCCTGATGAGAAAAAAAAGCAGATAGCATATCGTGACGCACGTACAAGCAAAGCATACGACAAGATCTGGCAATCGGTCGGGAAGTGCGTATTTTGCGACTTGAACACCTCGTATATTATCAATGAAGAAAATGGCATTGTAATGACAGTGGCTTTGTACGCCTATATTGATGGGCATATTATGATTATCCCTAGACGACACATACGTTCGGTGAAGGAACTTACGCCGGAAGAATGGGAAACAATGCGCAAGTTTATGTATCTTGCGAAAAAGCTCATACGAGAAGCGCACAAGGTTAAAGGTATGCAGATAATACAAAAAGATGGTATACCCGCACAGAGCACTGTGGAGCACTTGCATTTTCACTGTATACCTTTTGACTCGCCGGATCTTGCTGTTTGGAACTACAGAAAGCTCTCCTACACACCCCTTGAAAACGTAACTCTTTATAAAAAGTTAGGCCCAAAGATGGCGAAGCTTTCAAAGCGCTATGGTAGGAAATATGGCAATAACTAAATTTGATTTGGACTGGTCCGATATTGCTTTTCAGAGCAAACAGCCTATTAACAAGCTTAACGCAGTTTTTATCAACGCACCGAGAGAGATGTCTCTAAAACGCATTACTCAATTAATCAAAACGCACCTGCCTAAAGGCAACATAATTGTCGGCATATCAAAAGAACCTTATGTTAATGGGCTAGAGCAGCAGGCTCAGTTTAAGATGCTAGATTACGCAGACGTAAGCAAAATTATTGACAAGGTTAATAAGTCTGGCAGCAAGCACAAAATTTACACGCTAAGGTATTTTCAGCGCGAGTTTAAATATTTGCTTGAGAAGCTAAGTTTTAAAAGCGTGATTCTGGTTAACGGGTCCTGGTATACGGCTTTCCACTTGCGCCCGGAGTATTATATCCTTACGAACCAACAGGTTAATCATGAATTTGTATCGCCATTTAGCAGTGAGGCGGAGGCTCGCGGTTACGCGGATGGCATTAGGCTACCGCAAGTTCCTAAGGCCGGGCTTTTTACAGAACGAGAGATGCTTGACTTAACCTTACTAGTAGCACGCCATTCATTTGATTATGGCGGGTTTCAAACAGCCGCCGCACTTGGCCTGAAACATGGCAACAAACATAAGCTGCTAGCCACAGCCCACAACAGGGTTGTCCCCTATGAAACATATGCTATGCACCACGGAGCATCGCGGGAGCGCAACTTTTCTCCACCACACGACCTGAATCATTACGACACAGTCCATGCCGAGGTTGAGTTGCTTATTGCAGCACAGCGAAAAAGCGTAAGCCTAAAGGGCTCAACGCTTTTTATCAATCTACTACCATGCCCTACGTGTGGTCGCATGCTTGTAGAAACCGACGTTGAAGAGGTAGTTTACCAGAACGACCACTCTTCAGGTTATACTTTTGACATGTTAAGTATTGCCGGCAAAAAAATACGGAGAATAACAAGTAAATGAAGGTCTTTATTATTGCAGCCATTACCGCCGACGGGTTTATTGGCAGGGACAGTCAGCATACAGCTGACTGGACTAGTAAAGAGGACAAGCAATTATTTGTACGCTTAACCAAAGAAGCCGGTACGATGATTATGGGGTCAAATACTTTTAAAACAATCGGTCGGGCGCTGCCGGGTCGCCGAACAATCGTTTATACATCGCGCCCTGACAACATCACTGCGGATCATATCGAGACCACAGCAGAACCTCCAGCAGCTCTTATTAACCGCTTGCATAGGGAAGGAGTTTCATCTGTAGCCATATGTGGAGGAGCATCAATCTACCACCAATTTCTTAACGCAGGCATAGTCAACGAACTCTACCTTAGTATCGAGCCGTTGTTATTTGGCCAGGGGTTGACACTTTTAGGCACAAATTTGCACGCTAACTTAAATTTGCTAGAAGTAAGAAAGCTTAACTCAGACACTGTACTCTTGCACTACAAAGTCATTAACTAAGTAGAAGAGGATAGTGATGGGCTCTTTAAAGCCGTACGCATTTTCAGGGTGTTCTAAGAACTTCAGATTGCAGACTATATACCCCCCCTGAACTTCGGTGTCCCGTCCATTAACATTAGTCACTATCCCTCCGCAATATTTCGTTAAAGATACCAGATGCTTGCCAATATGTCCGCCCCAAAAGATCTCGGCGACTCCGTTTGTAAACTCTACACGCTTACCAGGGTGTGTACCCATAATACTAAGCAGACTCTCTTGAATCTCCATAATTGCCAGAGCGCCAAGTTCATAGCCGTAGGCGATGCATTCTCTTGCTGGTTGCGCGCACGTTGTTTCGTTGTTCATTCCCTGAGACACAATGGCGCCCAAAAGCATCTGAGTCCGGTCGGTAATAGTTTGCAATGTGCGTGGGTCTAGTGACTCCACTAATAGACCACTCCTCAAAGCCACATCCATAGGCACGCGCTGATGAACAGCTTGCTCGCCAGCCAGGATTAGCCCCGTTGGTATCTCCGTACTTAAGTTAACAGGACTCATAATTACTCCATAAAAAAACCGGATCCCTAGTGGTCGGAGTCCGGTTTGCTGTTTGCTATTTACTTGTGTGAAAAGCCTACTCCGACCTACGTAATCTTCATAAACACCTTGACCATAATAGGCAGGCAAAGATATTTACTGATTGTAGATTGGATTCTATTAATCACGATTACTAACCTACACCCTAACAGGGGTCTTGTCAAGCCAGCAGACCAGTGGTAGCCTAGTCATAATATGTACTTCAATCCTCAGCACAGCTTGCATCTACTCCTAGCACTAACTGGGCTGTGCTTCAATATGGTTGAAGCCTGAGCGCTAACGCGCTTCCAGCACAGCCCCAGCAAAATTAATCAGGCTTCACCGAAAGTCTGATTTTTAATTTGAGGAGGATAAAATGAATGTTGACCCGAGTTTAGTTAAAGATGTTGCGCCTTCAAAAACCCCTGAATGCTACCAGGAGGGCAACAGTACAAATCATGTAAATGTCCCGGCACAAGATGCAGGTCAATTAGCGGTCGCCAACGTGGTAAGCGCACCAGTAGTCATACCGTATGATGGCACGGAGCCATCCACAGCGGATCTCGCCGACCGGCACGTTCCTGATGCTTTTTGGGCTCATGGCGTAGCCTGATCATCCCTGTTGACTTGGGATGTTCAATCTGTTAGACTTAACAGGTTACCAAAGACAGCGACGGGGAAACCTTGATAATGTCGCCGAGGTGCGAAAAAACTTATTATTTTGTTTTTAAGCACTCTTTAAGAAAGCTTCTTGGTAACAAGAGGCTTTTTTGGTACTAACGAGTCAACTACAGGTCGATAGTTGCCACAAATGAACTAACAAAGGAATATCTATGGCATTAACCAAAGATAAGAAAAATCAGGTAGTCCAGGAAGTCAGTGATTTACTGAACACCTCTAAGATGACCGTAGTAGCTGCCTATCAAGGCACACCGGTTAAGGCTATGCAAACTCTGCGTCGCAATGGGCGGGACAATGGCACAACCGTAAAGGTTGTCAAGAACCGTCTCGTAATCCAGGCAATGAAGCATACGAACATTCATAAGGATACAGACACTAGTGCCCTTACAGGCATGCTCGTATATGCTTTTAATTCAGAAGATGAAGTAGCCTCGGCACAAACGCTTGCAGCTTTTGCCAAGACCCAGCCGACAATTAAGTTTGTTGGTGGGCTTACAGCAGAAGGCAAGTTTATCCCCGCCGAAGATGTTAAGGCACTCGCTAACCTGCCAAGCAAGAATGAACTTATAGCCCAGGTTATGGCCACACTTACGTCGCCAGTAAACGATGTAATGAACGGCCTGTCAGGCAATTTGCATGCACTTCTTGACGGCATAGAAGCGAAGGCAACGAGTTAAACTATTAATTTAGAAAGGAATCAATTATGGCTGATTTAAAGAAAATGGCAGAACAGCTTACGGGCTTAACTGTCCTTGAAGTAAACGAACTAAAGACAATTCTAAAAGACGAGTACGGTATTGAGCCGGCAGCTGCAGCTGTGGCCGTAGCCGGTCCAGCTGGTGGCGGTGACGCTGCACCAGCAGAAGAAGCAAAGAGCGAATATGACGTCGTTCTAAAGGACGCTGGAGCCCAGAAAGTAGCGGTAATTAAGGCGGTTAAGGACATTACCGGTCTTGGTCTTGGTGAAGCCAAAGCCATTGTGGACGGTGCCCCTAAAACTGTGCTTGAAAAGGCAAAGAAAGAAGACGCTGACGCTGCCAAAAAGACACTTGAAGAAGCCGGCGCAACTGTTGAGTTAGCCTAAGGCTGACTAATTCACAGATCATAAACAGTAGCTGTCCTATCGAGGGCAGCTACTGTTTGTATACCTTATAGGTCTTATAATACGGCCGTTTACCTATAGAAAACTTATCCACAACAAACAATTGTGATTTTGACTTGACATAGTAAACATGGTAGTTTTAGGACAGAAGTGTACCAAACAAACACTTACGGAGAGGCTACGGAGATGGCAGAAGTACCAGACAAACAGATTAAACGTCTTAAAACACTAATACAAGAAGCAGAAACTGGCCTTGCGGCCGCCAAGGAGTTGCTAATTAGTTTAGTTGGCGAAGAGCCAGTTACTGGCAGCGCCTTAGCGGATGAGCCGCTTGGCAAGGTGATTGAAGGCGTCTTTGACGGGCAAAACATGGTTGGCTCGGATGGCAAAACATATCCTGTACCAGCTAACTACGCCAGCAAATCTAAGCTAGTTCAGGGCGATATTCTAAAGCTAACCATAGCTGATGACGGCGCTTTTATGTATAAGCAGATCGGCCCAATCCCCAGAAAGCAAGTTGTGGGCGTCTTGACTCAAGAAAATGGTCACTATTATGTAGAAGTAAATAAGAAAAAGTTCCGAGTTCTTTTGGCAAGTGTTACTTATTTCAAAGCTAAGCCTGGTGACCAGGTAAGCGTCAACGTACCCGAAGATGATTCTGTAGCAGAGTGGGCTGCGCTTGAAGCTGCACTATAGGTAGATGCCCGCTAATTTGGCAAAATTAATAATACTCCTGGTTCTAGGAGCATTGTTATCATTGTACTTGTCATCACGTCCGCTTGAGTTTAAGGAAATTAGCAGTTGCGACAACCGCATCACTTATCAGAAATATTACAAAAGCCAAAGCGGTGAAGCAGCCTACAAGCAAGCAATCATGAATGAGCTAAAGCGCTACCAAGCCGAACCGAACTGCCTGGGTAGTGGCAAGCTAATCTTAGAGCTCTACCGTTAAAAATCAACAACAGCCAAGGGGCGTCAACTGCAGTATAATATGATAAATATATGGGACAGGCATTATATCGTAAGTATCGGCCGCGATCAGTTGACGAAGTTGTGGGGCAAGACCACATCACGACAACCCTAAAAAACGCAATAAAAAGCGATAATATTGGACACGCGTATCTTTTTACCGGCCCCAGGGGCACTGGCAAAACGTCTGTGGCCCGCATACTTGCTCACGCAGTCAATGGATTGACTTATGAAGATGAGGCCACTCATTTGGACATAATAGAAATTGATGCCGCCAGCAACCGCCGTATTGATGAAATTCGCGAACTTCGCGAACGCGTACACATAACGCCCGGCAGCGCAAAATATAAGGTTTATATTATTGATGAAGTACACATGCTTACGAAAGAGGCGTTTAACGCACTTCTTAAAACACTTGAGGAGCCGCCGGCACACGCTATCTTTATACTCGCAACAACTGAGGCGCACAAATTACCTGAAACAATTATAAGTCGGACGCAACGGTTTGGTTTTAAACTCGTAGAAAAAGACAAGGTTATTAGCCATCTTAAATCAATCGCTCGACTGGAAAATATTAATATAGAGGATGAAGCCTTAGAAATGATTGCCACACATGGCGGAGGATCTTTTCGGGACAGCATCGGCCTACTAGACCAAGTGCGCGGAATAGGCAAAAAAGTCACTCCTAAGGGCATACAAGAACTTTTAGGGATCCCCCCGATATCTGTAGCGAAGGAGATCATCGCCTTACTTGCAGCAGGTGATAAGAAAGGGCTGGTTGAAAAACTTGGCCAGATAAGCGAGCAAGGAGTGCTAGCGACCCAAGTCGCAAAGCAGTTGGCGCAATATCTGCGGACGTGTCTGATTGAGGACAATAATATTTTAGAGCCATCCGTGGCTACAGACCTGCTTAAACAACTAATAGAGATACCGACTTCTCACGATCCGAGCAGCCTACTAGAAATCACGCTACTAAGTACGGCGGCTCCAAATAGAGCCCAGGCATTACATCCTGTCGCCCCGACCAGCGATGCTTCTGCTAAAGTAGCCGAAAGGACGGACCTGCCAGATTCAAAAGTTGCTGATACACCAGCACCTGCCAAAACTCAGCCAAGACCTAGCGTAGTCTTAAGCGAGAAATTATGGCAAGAAGCGTTACAGCAACTCAAGCTAAAGTACAATACCTTATATAGTATTGCGCGAATTGCTGCCCCAAAGTTTAGCGGTAATGAGCTTACTTTGATCGTAAGTTTTCCCTTTCACCAAAAACGTCTTAATGAAATTCGCAATAAGCAGATAGTTTCTGACACAGTTGGTGAGCTGGCCGGGACTGCGGTTATTGTCAGGTGTGAGCTTGACCCAAAATACAAGCCAACGAACTTCTATAATCCACGGCCTCAACTATCGCCTAACAAGCCAGATGATGACGCTTTGGAGAACATAAGCAATATCTTCGGTGGCGGTGAAGTGCTAGAGTAATTACTAGATGAACGATAAAAATTCCGGCACTATTAATGTTCCTCCTCAAAACCTTGAGGCTGAAGCCAGCCTGCTTGGTGCGGTGCTATTAGATGCTGACGCAATTGTAAAGGTTGCCGACATCATCCACACGCAAGATTTTTATGATGAGCGTCATGGACGTATCTATGAAGCAATGCGCGCGCTATACGATAAACACAGCCCTATTGATGTTCTCACATTGGCAGATCAGCTTAAGGGGGCCGGCTTCTTAGAAATGGTAGGCGGGCCATCGTACCTAACAGAACTTACAAACTTTGTTCCTACTGCTGCACACAGTGAACAATATGCTGCCATAATCGCAGAAAAGGCTATGAGGCGCCGTTTAATCAAGGCTTCGCAGGATATGGTAGGGCTTGGCCATAACGAAGGCAAAAGCATGCAGGAGCTTGTCGAGGAAGCCGAGGCTAGATTATTTGAGGTAAGCCAACGACATCTCAAACAAGATGTTACTAGCCTAGAAACTATTTTAAGCGAAAGCTTTGACAGATTAGACGAACTGCATAAGGACAAAGGTAAAATCCGAGGCGTACCAACCGGCTTTAAGGATATGGATAATATGCTAGCGGGCTTACAGCGCTCAGACTTGTTTGTGCTAGCCGCGCGACCATCTATGGGTAAAACAGCGCTTGCGTTGAACCTTGCCCATAACGTCGCCATAAAAGCTAATATGCCTGTATTAATTTTTAGTCTTGAAATGAGCAAAGAGCAGTTAGTAGACCGTTTATTAGCTATGGAGTCTGGCGTTGATGCTTGGGCGCTCAGGACCGGCAATTTGACAGACTCAGATTTTGAGAAGATCGGGCATGCAATGGGCACATTATCTGAGGCTCAAATATTTATTGACGATAGCCCATCGATAACCGTTAGCGACCTAAGAACAAAAGCAAGACGCGAAGCTCATCAACGCGAGCTAGGGTTGGTGGTTGTGGACTATCTGCAACTGATGAGTGGCGGTATGAAGTTTGGTGGCGACGGCAATCGTGTTCAGGAAATTAGCGAAATTTCTAGAGGCCTAAAGGGTATTGCGCGCGAGTTGAACGTACCACTCATGGCCCTTAGCCAGCTAAGTCGTTCGGTCGAAAGTCGCAGCCCCCAAATTCCGCAACTGTCTGACCTTAGAGAGTCAGGATCAATCGAACAGGATGCTGACGTTGTATCGTTTATCTATCGGGAAGATTATTATAATCCTGACACCGACCGTAAAAACATTACTGACATTCTTATCAAAAAACACAGAAACGGGCCAACCGGAACAATAGAGCTGTATTTTGAGCGCGACAAACAAAGATTCCGCAGCCTTGATACTAAGCATCAAGCCACAACTCCGTTTGAGAACTAAGCAGTTTGTATTTCTTTAGGCCAGATTCACATCCAGCAGCATAAATGACAGTAGTGATGCTAGCAGTATTAATAAATTATCTACACCATAATATGATATATTCTCGACTAATGTCAGCAAGACAGGTACGAGCACAATGGCTAGTATAAAATTTGAGCCATCAACTCCAAGTGCAAAAAAAGCCATCGCAGTAATCCCCAGCGCAACGATAAAAAATGTGGCGCTGCCTACTAACGATTTTTTATAACCAAAAACTTTATACGCATTGTTTTGCCCAAATTTGGTGCCAACTACAGCAGCCAAGCCGTCAGCTAGGCCTATATAAAGCACGGTTGCAGAAAAAACCGCTGCAGCGGGTTGCAGCAGCGCGCAGCCAAGCATAGCAACTGGGCCAATAATATCACCCCAACTCTTACGATCAATTTCATACACACTCTTGCTGATACCGAGCAACCGACACACAACAATCACAGGTATACAAATTGCACCAATTATCCATATCTGACGCCACGATAAATATAATGGGAATAAGGCGATATGAATACTAAGCGCAATGTGTACAAATTTCCTCGCATATTCACCGTGAATCAGCTTTTTACGCCATAAATATTCAGCAGTTAGCGCAATAACTAAAACAATAGATAAGGCAGACGCAGTCTGAAGCATAATAGGCATATTGTACAATAAACTTTTGTCAAAGCAGCTACCAGCATGCTACCGATATGAGTTATACTGACCAGAAGCCTTATGAAAAAGTTCCCGACAATACCCCCTATAGAAGATGTGTGGAGACCCTTATTGGCAAGCTTGCTTGGGCTTGCGATAGCGTGTTTGCTACTTTTTTTTCAAATAGGTTCGCTAACTTCTGGGTTTACGAAATCAGAACTTCAGCAGCGAGCAGCCACAAGCACTATAGAGTCCGTTACTAATAACCCCTTACATCTACACCAGAAAGTTGGACAGTTTTTGGCGCAAAAGTTTGGTCATAGCAGCCCAGCCGCAATGAGACTGCCGAGCGCAATCATCGGACTAGCTGGTATTGTGAGTATGTGTGTAATTCTGAAGAGCTGGTACACAACCCGAGTTGCGGTGCTGGGCACTTTTTTATTTGCCACATCAAGCTGGACACTACATTTCGCAAGATTATCAACGCCCGATATAAACTTTTTGTTACCACTACTTTTACTAGTAGGTAGCATATGGCTTCACCGAGACAAATTTGCAACATTTGCAATTATTTTGGCAATTATCTCAGGGATATTTATGCTGTACGTGCCGGGCATGGTCTGGTTTGTGGTGCTGACTATTATTTGGCGAAGAAGATTAATAGGACGCATATTTAAAAGCTTCGGCGCCCTTCAGCAGACAATGGCTATTTTGCTGGTATTATTGGGGATTGCCCCACTTGTTTGGGCTTTTACATTTAATTTTAGCCTTGTGACATTATGGCTAGGCTTCCCGGCAATCTGGCCCAGCCCTGCAACATACCTAACTAATATAGTGTCCATCCCTAAGGAAATATTTATAATCGGTGCCGGCGACCCAACGTATTCTATAGGCCGCATTCCTTTGCTGGACGCTTTCACAAGCTGTATGGTTGCTCTTGGAGCTTTTGTTTTGTTTTTCCGCTTAGGGCTCGACCGCACCAGAATTTTAATTGGAGCCACAGTAATGTCTGTCTTGCTTGTGGCCCTTGGTGGCCCAGTAACTATAACGCTGCTCCTTCCGATCATTTATATATTAGCTGGTGGTGGTATTGCTTTGCTGCTACAGCAATGGTTTACGGTTTTCCCTCGCAATCCGGTAGCTCGCTTGCTTGGGGTGATATTTGTATCGGCTACGGTGCTGCTAGCGTCAGGCTATCACCTAAGCCACTATTTTGTCGCTTGGCCTAATGTGCCAGCCACAAAAGCAACATTTAGCCACCAGCCCTGACAATCTGTTATAATTAGAGTTAGAAGTTAAGGAGCTAAGCAATGAGTAAATTTGACCAGGCTAAAATGCTGCTGAAGGTGAAAAAGCTGCAAAAGGAATTGCAAAAGATGGTGATCAGCATTGAAAAGGGCGATGGCGCAGTAAGAGTAGAGATTACAGGCGAACAAAAAATTAAAAAGATTCACATTGACCCAGAGTCAATCGACCTAAATGATGTCGGTCAGCTAGAGCGCTGGGTAGAAGACGCGGTCAAAGAGGCGATTCAGGAAAGCCAAAAGATCGCTTCAGAAAAAATGCAGCCTATGATGGGCATGCTCGGTAACTTGGGTTTATAGAATCGTATACGACCCATGCAAGTTTTGCCACCAGCCCTGGTTTCATTAATTGAAGCGTTTGGCAATTTGCCAGGTGTTGGGCCGCGTACCGCTGAAAGATACGCATATTTCCTATTAAAGGCGGAACCGTCTGTAAGTCATGAGCTCTACACTGCAATTGAGACAATGAGAGACGGGGTCAGCTATTGCCAAAAAACATTTGCTCTCGTGCAAAAAGGCAAGGAGCTTTCGGATCTCTACACAGACCCGAGCCGTGATAAGAAGTTGGTGGCTGTGGTAGCCGAACCCTTTGATATAGTTGCAATTGAAAAAACTAGCCAATATAAAGGCACATACCATGTTTTGGGCGGGCTGGTTTCTCCAATTGATGGCATCACACCTGAGCAGCTTCACATCAAGGAATTAATTAGTCGCATAGATGAAGATGGAGTTAAGGAAATCATTCTTGCTACCAACGCCAGCGTAGAGGGTGAGTCAACTGCACTTTATATACAGCAGCAACTAAACAGCAGAAAGATTAAGATTACTCGTTTAGCTCGTGGGCTGCCGGTAGGTGTTGACCTAGAGTATGCAGATCAGATAACTCTAGGACGCGCCCTTCAGGGCCGTACATTGCTTTAAGCAATTAATGCTTAGTGCGCCTCGTATTTTTGCAAACAAGCACTACGCGGGGCAGTCGCCATTAGTAGCCCCATCCATAGAGGCTAGCAAGGTGCGCAGCGCCTCTAGGGTGCGTTTTTTTATAGCCCCAACAGTTTCTTCATGCACACTCAGCCTTTTTGCGATAGCCGAATAACTCATTGGCGTCTGACCATTAATGCCAAAGTTCAGTTCCAGAATTTGTCTTGCCATCGGTGTGCACTTACTGAGAAGTAGCTGCACTAACGCTTTAGATTCAACCTGCTGAAACTCATCCGGAGCAATCGGATGATGTTAGGCGGGATGTCAGGCACCATAGCAGCAAATTCATGGCCGACAGCTACGCCACCACAGGGAGCTTGATTTTCATCAGTGTCAGCCACGTCTATTAGCGGTACAGCCACCGGCAGACAGTCCTCACCATCCCTATCGAGTACCGGTAGCCCACGGTAATACAGCCTGACCGCTCGGCCCGATTCTGTCCTTTTGTGGCAACGTAATTGCTCTAAGACTTTTGTAGGAATTTTGATAGTACGGCCCGTATTATCAATGGTTCTTTTGACGGTCGTCATCAACCAGCCCCTTTCGTACTCAGAAAAACTTGCCCCCAATGTTGAGTTCCACATTAGCGAGGTTCTAAATATAGTTACGAAGCAAGCTTGAAGCAAGTCATCTCGGTCAAGCGCAGGTAGCTGTTCAAGTACCTCGCGTCTTTCATTGGCCCTAGTACAAGTTAATTGATATTTGTTACTTTTTGGACCGTCTAGCACGTATCTTACCAGCCCACGGTTGGCAAGCAATAAGGTAGTTCCAAGCAACTCCCGCTCGGCAGTTTGCTCGGCCCCTAACTCGTTAATTTGCTGCTCGGAGATCACACGCAACGCCCTAATAGTTGTTTCATTAAGATCAACATAGCAACTACGGACTCCTTCGGTATGTGGCCCATAAAGGTGCCGGGGCATACTCACATGCGGGTCTATCCTGCATGTGTTAAGTAAACTAGGTGTTTCTGCAGTGTTATTAATCACACACTATATTATGACATCCTTTTGTCATCATTACCAGGTCACTTATTGTAGTACAATACTACTGATGATTAACAAAATTGGTGAGGTTATTAATAGTTCACAAAAAATCGTGATTATTCAAGCGGATAATCCGGATGGCGACAGCTTAGGTAGCGCGCTAGCCTTAGAACAGGTGCTAGGTGATATGGGGAAGGAACCTATATTGTACTGCGGGGTTGAGGTACCGTCATATTTGCGTTACTTGCCGGGATGGGACAGGATCACTAACGATTTGCCTAAACATTTTGACTTGTCAATCATAGTAGACACAAGCTCAGAAACACTTTTAGAAAAACTCACTAAAACAGGACAAATTATGTGGCTGAAAAGCAAGCCAGTCATTGTCCTTGACCACCACGAAGGAGTACAGAAGATCGCATTTGCGGAATTTTGTATTAATGAGCCAGCCGTGGCTACGGGTGAAATACTGTACGGAATTGCCAGCAAGCTTGAGTGGCCGCTCAATTCTATTGCATTAAGAATGATAGCCACGGCGATCATGGCGGATAGTCGGGGCCTGACTACCGACAAAACATCCTCGCGCAGTATTCATATCATTGCTGAGTTGGTTGAAAAAGGTGTTTCTATCCCGGAACTTGAAGCGGGGCGGCGGGCTAGTATGCGCAGACCAGCTGAGCTCGTCCATTATAAGGGTGCTCTATTACAGCGAGTAGAGTATCTCTCAGATAGCAAAATAGCTACAATCACAATACCGTGGCAGGAAATCGAGAAGTACAGTCACGCGTATAACCCCACTATGCTAGTCATAGAAGATATGTTGCTAGCTGAGGAGACACAAATAGCTATCGGTTTTAAGCAGTACCCCGACGGTAAAATTACCGCAAAACTGCGGGCTAACTATGGCGCGCCAATAGCTGGTGAGCTTGCTACGCACTTCGGAGGCGGTGGCCATCCTTATGCTGCCGGATTCAAAATAACTGATGGACGCTTATTTAGCGAAATAAAATCAGAATGCATAGCCAGGGCTACAGAACTCTTAGATAATATCAGTAGTAAATCCTAATGAAACTATACAACACACTATCGCGCACAATTGATGAGGTTTCTCCGCTTAATAAAAGCAGGTTCAAGTTGTTTGTGTGCGGGCCAACTGTTTATGACTTGGCACAAATTGGCAACGCCAAAACGTATGTTCAGTTTGATGTATTGGCCCGAGTCTTACGGATGGCGGGTTATGAAGTAGTTTACCTGCAAAATATTACCGATATTGACGATAAAATTATTGCCAGAGCAAAGGAGCAGGGGGTTGGCTGGGATGAGTTACGCGACAAGTACGAGTCAGAGTACAAAAAAGACATGGAAAGTCTTGGCAATACCGCCGTTAGTCAATATGCGCGAGCTACTGATTATATTGAAGATATAATTCAGCAGGTCAAAACACTTTTAGATAAGGGTCACGCTTACAAAATAGACGATGGAATCTATTTTGAAATTGCCACCTTTAAGGACTATGGCAAACTGTCCGGACGAACAGAAATCAAGGAAAACGACGCTGAGAGCCGCATTGACCAAAGCAATCAGAAGAAGGGATGGAACGATTTTTGTGTGTGGAAATTCTCTAAGCCAGACGAGCCAGTATGGGATGCTCCGTTTGGTAAGGGCCGTCCCGGTTGGCATATTGAAGATACAGCTATTACAGAGCACTTCTTTGGCCCGCAATACGATATTCATGGTGGAGCTGTGGATCTTATTTTTCCACACCACGAAGCTGAGATCACACTAATGGAGTCTCTGTCTGGCAAAGTTCCTTTTGTAAAATATTGGATGCACGGGGGGTTTTTGACCGTAGACGGTAGACGCATGGGCAAAAGCATGGGAAATTTTATTACAATTCGCGATGTGCTTAGTCGGGGATACGACCCCATGGCCCTGCGCTTGCTTTTGCTCCAAACTCATTATCGCTCAGAAAGCAACTTCACCTGGGAAAACCTTGACGCAGCTGCGAACAGGCTCAAAAACCTGCAAGCTTTTGCAGACTTAAGATGGCAAGTCAAAAATGGCAGCGCTCCATACTTAATGAGCACAAATATTGCGTCGATAAAAGATGCTCTACTAAACGACCTAAACACGCCCCTAGCTCTGTCGCTTATTAGTGGTTACCTGACAGAGCCCCTAGAGAGTGGAGTATTTGATTCTAATAATGACCAATATTTAGAAAGTTTAATGCTTATTGAGAATGTGCTTGGTATAAACCTTGCCAAGACTAAAGATATTACGGACCATCATAAGCACCTAATAGCGGACAGGGAAAAGGCTCGTCAAAAAATGGATTTCAAAAAATCAGATGAGCTACGAGCTAGACTTAAGGAGCAAGGAATTGCCGTACGCGACACACCGCATGGCCCGATCTGGTCTAGGCTTTAGACTGAGCAGCTGATTTAGACGAAGGCATTACTTTATTCAAGTATTCCTCTAATATTATCTTGATGCAACCAGCGACGGGGATGGCCGCCAGGGCGCCCAGTAAGCCCCCGAACCCTGCGCCCAACAATGCCGCCATAAAAACCGTTAAAGGTGTAAGCTGATTACTTCGGGATTGGATATATGGTTGCAAAGTTGCATTTTCAACCTGTTGGTACACAAGATAATAAATAGCCATCATAAAGGCGAGGCCAGAAGAGGCAAACAAACACATCAGCACAACTATAGCTGAGCCGATAATATTTCCAATTAGTGGGATAAGGCCGAATATAAAGGTTATGCCAGCAAGGGCAACCGCATTTACTGAAGTGTCAAAAATAGTGTTACCAATAAGCAAAGCCACTAGCGCAAAGGCTGCTGCGATCGCAGCAATCAAAACCTGGCCATTCACATAGCCCGTTACAACTTTATACATTCGCTGAACTGTGTTTTTACGTTGCTCGCGCTTGCTTTCTGGCTGGAACGATAAGAAACGATTAAACCAAAGCGGACCTTCAATAAGCATCATAAATGTCAGCACCAGAATAGTTATGACTGAAACCAGAGTGGCTACAGCACGACTGGCTGTGTTTAGAACCGGGTCAGCAAGCTCACTAGTCCTGTTACTTAGATCATTGCCAATTTTATCTAGTTGCTCGTCAATGTTATACCGCCTCACAAAATTTGCAGGCGCTGAATCTTGAGTTTTAAAGTTTTCAATTGTGCGCGGTATGTCGCGGACAAAGTCACTGGTTTGACTGACTAGTGGCGGGACGACCAACATCAAAAAGCCTATTAGTACCGAGAGCACCACTACATAGGCAAACCCGGTAGCTCGGACCCGGCTCTTGCTTTTAAGTCTGGTGGTTATCCATGTCACAGCGGGGTTTAATGCCATTGCCAGAAACGCCGATATAAATATCAGCTTTAGTTGATGGTCAACTGCACCAATAAAGTTCAGTATAAATAGCGCGAGAACCGTTAGGAAAATAGTTTTTGCAATAGTCTCAGTCGTAATGCTAATCGTTTTTTCTATGCCGCCAAAAATTTTCATAAGCTAATTATCCTTCTGAAGTTGTCGCTTTGCAATAGCTTCTTTGCATGAGCCAACCAGCCGGCGACCAACAGCATTAACATCAAACTGCGTAACTAAGGCTTGCTGCCACTTTTTAGACCTTTGACGGGCCGCAGAATTATTAATGTAGTACTGAAGCAGCTTAGCAAAAGCCTCAGTGTCTTTAGGGTTAATTAAATGTCTTTCTCGCCCCTGTAAAACAGCACGATAGCCAGGATTGTCACCACCTATGACAACTTCGCTCCCGGAGGCCATAGCTTCCGCCAGAACTATGCCAAACGTTTCTCCCTGGGTGCTAGGGAACACCGCTATATGCGCCGAAGCCAAGTAATCAGCCTTTTCAGCATTAACGTGGCCTATAAAGCGCACTATTTCCCCCAGATTATTCTTTAGCACGTATTCCTTTAGTACTTTTTCTTGTGGGCCTGGACCACAAATGATCACTCTTAGGGGTGCAGATTCAATCTCTCTAAGCCTTGTTATGGCCGACAGTAAATAATGACAACCCTTGCGCTCTACAAGCCGACCCAAAAAAACAATATTTATTTTGCCGTCCTGGTATTTTTTAATTGGCCGGGCTTTATAAAAATTTTCTAGGTTCACGGCGCAAGGCAAAACATCAGACTCAACTCCGTAAACACGCTTGGCAAAGCTTACCGTCGGAGCTGACACGCTAAAGATTTGGTCAAATCGTTTTAGGCTTCTGGCCACCGACATCCGTAAGGCCCGGTTTGCAAGTTCAGATGACTTACTGGCGGCCATAATATGAAAAGTGCCTAGTACCGCGCACGATTTAGGGGCTGCATTGATAATTTTAGCAGCCATAAACGGGCTGTAGGGCATTTGCACATGGAGCGCGTCAAAGTTTTCTTGATCTAGAAGGTCTTGAATTTTCTTACTGCTAGCAGGCAGGGGTGTTGACATTCGATTGTGATTAAATCGTACGTTCATATTACGGCTTAAGCTGTGCAGATTCGGTAAATCGGTGCGCCTGGACTCACCGACTAAATAATGCACATTGTGTCCGTTTTCGTTCAGCCATCGTCCAATAGTCAATACATACTGCTGTACGCCATCAGTTTTATCAAGACTGTCATCAAGCACAAAACCAATTTTCATAGTTATCTAACCAGGCCTTTGTAGAGCAGTTCATAAGCATCGACCACTTTTGGGTAAGCAAACTGCTTGACGTAATCTAGCGCCCAGTCTTGCCATAACTTGCGCAAGTTGTCGTTCATTAACAACAGGTCAATACGACGAGCAAACTCATCAGTATCAGTTGGGTCAAGGATCGATAACTGGCCCAATCCCTTCATAACACTGGCATAACCAGGATTTTCACCGGCGACAATCGGAACCCCGCTAGCAAGTGCTTCCAGCAGGACTATGCCAAAGCTTTCACCGTAAAGAGCAGGCGAACACAGTAAGTCAGCACTAGCGTGAAGGTGCATTTTTTGCTTCTCAGTAACGTAGCCAGCAAACTCTACGTTTTTTAGATGTAAGCTGTCTGCAAGCATCTCAAGCTTTGCTCTGTCAGGCCCTTCGCCGCCAATAGTCAGCTTTACTGTCGGATGTCTTTCCTGCAATAGTGCGAAAGCCTGGAGCAAATACTTGACACCTTTTCTCTTCTCGAGTCGTCCGATAAAAACAATGTGCTTCTGCCTAGATTTCGGATGAAGTATCGGCTGTGGTGAATAGTAATCCAAATCTATGCCATTCGGGATAATGTGGATCGGCTCGTCAGTCAAAGTACTCACATAAGTTGCAGCAGCGTCGGAGACTGCAGTTAATGCATCTAGATACTTCAATACTGATTTGGTATAGGGGGTAATAACCTTTTCGATCGTACGACTTACTACTGTTTCGGGCAGTTTAGCATGAAAAGTAGCAACGTTTTTGGCTTTAGAACGGGCTAGAACCTGCCTACTAACAGCCGGCACCCACGGCTCATGAAAGTGCAGTATATCGAACTTTTCACGCTCTAATACCTCCTCAACCATATCATTGTTAAGGCTTACAGATATCTGGGAGGTTGTGTGTAGTGGTGACTTGATGTCTCTTGAGCGACCTATAAAGATAACATTTTCAGGGTTGCCTTTGCTTATTCTGCGTGGCAAAGGAGTTATGATCTTTACGTTATGGCCACGGGCTGACAGTTCAGACTGCATAGCACGTACGCATTCCTGCACGCCACCTCCCTTGTATATATCATAGGGACAAATCAGACCAATTTTCATCCCATATATCTTATCATGGATGCTTACGAAGAATGGCTCGTAGCTTAGCCGGAACCAGTGGCTCGGATTGTTGTTTTGTAGCCACGACACTTATGTTATGGCCGTGAATATTTACGGCAATCGGCTTGTAGGAGCTAAACACCACCTGCATGTGCTGCTCAACAATATTATTGTCAAAGTAATTATCCGTCTTGACCGACAAATGAACCACCGGCACGTCAACCTTAACTCCACAGTTGTCAGCAGTCAGCATAACCAAAGAGGTGTACATGTGCGTGCGAGCATCGTTACAGCGCCATAAGTGTACTTCAAAATCAGTTATGCGCTTTCTTTCTTCTTGATCTAAATTATTGAATTTGTGTTTTGCGTTATGCGTCCTCCTATAAAATGTCCGGATGATGACTGGGTGCAAAACAATATTATGGAAGAAAATGGATGGTAGTTTGCGCGAAAAGACCGTAGCCAGTGACCTATAAAACCAATACCGTGGCCTTGAAAATGTAAATTCATCATAACGCGTAAAACCAACGAAGCTAACAAGTAGATCTACCTTCTTTGCAATGTCTGGATGTTTTTGGAGCATACGCGTAGCCACCAAAAACCCAAAAGATAAAGCAGCTAGAGTAAATCTGCGACCGCGATAACGGAGCTTAACAAATGCTGCAAGATAATCGGCTAAATCGTCCAGGGTGGGTCGCTCACCAATTTTGTAAAAGCTGTCCATACCACCAAAGCCCGGTAGGTCCGGCATTGTTACTGCACCGTAGTCATTAAGCAACTCCGCAAGTCCATACAGACGCTCAATAGTTGCATGATGCCCGTAAATCAAAAGTATTTCGCGCTTTTTATTCTTGGGCATCGGCATTTTGAGCATTCGGCCTCGTAAGCCGTTCATGTACAGCGGCACTATATAATCAGTAGATTTTTTTGTGTTAGTTTGCGCCATTGCAATAACTCTACGTCATATACTCAGTCAACCGCAAGCACAAGCTCATTCATAAAGAGAGTAGGTACTAACCCAAATAAATTCCCACGGCTCCGGTTCTGGGCCTTGTAAGCTTACCCCGTCTGGATAGCTAGGCACCCAGCCATACTTCTTAGTATTTTCGTAATTATTTTTGCTCAGCCAACTATAGCAACTCGTCGTTTTAAAAGCGTCAAGCCCAATACCGTCACAGGCAAGATCAATGGTATAACCGGTGTGGTGCCTTGAATACCCCGGCGGGGCCACTCGTGTTAAAAGATTTACTACTAAATCATCCACAAAACCAGCTGCAACGCTCTCTGGGTATACTCCCTCTGACTTCATTCTTCGTACAAATAGTGCTCGCTGTGCTTCGACCGAGCGATAAGCAGATGTCATCTGCAGCATAACGCCATCCCCTTCTGCCGCTGCTTTCAGTTCTCGCCAAGCAATTAGAGCGTTCGGCTGGATTAAGTCATCGTCAGATAGAGCAGGTTCGCCGGTCTTAGCAATATTTGCAACTGGGACGCTACTTAACTTGTATCCCCGTGCTTCAGCGATTTCTCGTATACGCTCATCCGCCTCATTGTTGCCGGTAATTTTTGGCTTTTCATGCAGCATCTGGGTATTAGGGTAGGCAAAGGAGCTGTATAAATTTTTGAATTCTTCGCCAGTAAGAATTTTTAACTGTCCCTGCAGAGTTTCCGTCTCCTCCTTGCTCTTGTCGTTGGACTGGCTCTGAATCTCTGTTTTATGCTGAAATTTGTTGCTCACAAGGTTGGTATAAGCTATGTATCCAATTCCGAGGGAGCTACACACCGCGATTATAGCTAATGTTCTAGCGAGGGGTGATTTCTTTTTGGTTTTCATGTCTGAAAACTGTCGTGGTTCTATAACACGCATATGGTTTCAGTATAACTCACGTTGCTCTAATGTTCTCTGTAAGGTAAAATTCATCTGTTCTCGGTCTGTTCTAAACTTGTAGGACGATTCACAAGTTTGAGAGGAGCAGGTTTTGTGAAGTTACTAATATTGCCGAGCAAACTTGTTTTATCGGCAATACGGTAGCAGCACAATTCGCTGTAACGATGGGGCGTGGCCAAGTGGTAAGGCACCAGTTTTTGGTACTGGCATTCGTAGGTTCGAATCCTACCGCCCCAGCCACGATGATCACCAAAGGTGACCGTAGTGCTTAGTCAAGATTGAAGCAATGAAATGTCAGACGATGAAATCAAGCAAGCCCGCACCGATGCCTTAAACGCAATTCTTGATGACCCTGCAACGCATAAGGTAGTTGTTGCGGGTCCTGGAACAGGCAAAACCCATACATATAAGGAGCTCCTGAGTCGCATCGAAGGCCCTGCGCTTGCAATTACTTTTTTAACTGTTTTAGTTAAAGATCTCGAAGAAAGTATTGGCGAGATGGCTACAGTCCGCAGCTTCCATGGCTTCTGCAAAAGCATCCTTTATTCCGATGCTATACCGGGACTAAGTCATCGCTTGCACTTCTACCCAGCCATGAATCATATTTTCGAAGAAGATCTGAAAATTTCTACACAGCCAGCGACTTCAAAAGATATCGAGAAAGCACTTATGAACTTGGACTCCACAGGAACTATTATTGATGGGGTTGTGCGTAGCGGGAATTACTATGATGCAGTTGGGTATACGGATGGCGTTTATCGTGTTCTTCTGCACATGCAGGAAGAGCCAGAATCTGTACCAAAGTTTGAACAGGTCGTTGTTGATGAATATCAGGATTTTAGCAAACTTGAGGTCGAGTTAATCAATGAAGTTGCCAAGCAGTCTCCAACCCTTGTAGTCGGTGATGATGACCAAGCGCTTTATGGTTTTAAACATGCATCCGCAAACTACATCCGTGGACTATGTAACAATCCTTTTTATAAGAAGCTAGAGTTACCATATTGCTCCAGGTGCACTGCAGTAATAGTTGAGGCGACAAACCACATTGTAGAAAAAGCCACGGCTGGGGGTTTGTTGGCTGGGAGAGTATCTAAACCTTACCTATGCTACGTACCGGATAAAAGAAGTGAGAGCGACCAATACCCAAGAATTATTCATGCTCATTGTACTGTGCAGAACACACGGTCTCCAATCATGTCTAAGTACATTGCCAAACGCATAAGGGAAATTCCGTCAGAAGACGCAGAAAAGTCATTTGAGAAAGGATATCCCACAGTTCTGATTATAGGACCAAAGCAATTTACAAAGCCTATCTATGAATTCTTGCTTGAAGAAGGTTTTGTTAACTTATCTAGAAAGGTAAGCGAAGAACAGTCTATAGAGCCGCTTGATGGTTATCGACTACTTATGAGGAATGAAACTTCACGGCTGGGATGGAGAATCTTAATTTACTGCCATAAACCAAATGGTTGGCAGAGCTGGGTTGAGACAGCAATAAATGATGGCACTGAGTTAAGTGGCCTCGTTGATGAGAATTACGCCATAACGCAACGAGAAATAGTAGAAGCCCTACGTAAATTGTCGGAGGGAGCTGAAATGAGCGTAGATGAGATTAGCAAAGTGGAGGATGCTACTGAGCTGAATATCAACCACTTAAGAGAAGAGTTTGGAGCTCTTGATGACATCGAGTCCCTTGATATGGAAACTCTACTAGATGATGCGATGGAGCAATTAGAAACAGAAGCCCCTGACACCTCCAAACCTTCTATACTAGTTACCTCTTTACTTGGATCGAAGGGCTTACAAGCAGATTACGTGTTTGTCGTTGGTCTAAACAACGGCCACTTTCCGCGCAATAATCATGAGCCAAAAAACGAAGAAGTTTGTCAATTAATCGTAGCCCTTACAAGAACTAGGAAAGAGTGTCATCTCCTATCTTGTGATCGTTTTGGGCTTAGTTTGCTTCAACCAAGCATATTCACGGATTGGCTCAGTCCATACCTGGAAGAGCGCAGAGTCAATGCTGCAAGTGTACACAACTCATAGACTAATGAGTTTTTTATTTTGAAGTGCTAGTTTTATATTAAGGTTCCTTATCAACCGAGTTTTCTCAAACTCCGAGCCTTCTTGGAGTACGTATTTGACATAACCAGCTATTAGGTTCTTTTTACCATAACCTTTATGGGTAGCTTTCATCATTAGGGTGAACTTTTCAATTGCGCTCCGCAACCCCGGTTCTAATTCTGTAAGATCGGTGATAAGCTTGTCGCATATTTTTTATGTGTCTCATTTGTCTCATCTAGAACTGTTACAATCAATGCAGATATGCCCACCATTGCAAAGACAAAACGATACCATGAACTGACGCTAAGGTACCTAAAACTAATGCGGCTCTATTCAGTAATGTCTGAATTGCGCCTACACACGAATAAAGCAGTAGATGCAGAAACAGCTAAGTACTATCAAAGTGTCCTGTATGAATGGGGAGACTACGGTGCCTTCTTGGGTACTAGCTTAGAATCAATGACTCAGGCTTTTTATATTGAGCTCGATGGATTCATTGGAGGGTATTGGGATGAATCAAAACTGAAAATAATACCTAGAAAATATGAACATGGCAGTCTTGCACGGTACTTATACGATGGTACGCGAATGACAAGAAAAAAGTCAGCTATCCAAAACTTCGAGACTCTTCTAAAAAATGAGGCGGGTAATCTAGAGATGATGCATGATTTAAGGCATAATCTTGCACATTTTGTGAAACTAAGTAAACGAAACAGTTCACAAGCACCTGGGGACGGAAAGATCCGAGAAATCCTAAACTCACTTGCTGAGGTACTATTCTTATTGGGCTTTCAAAGATGGAATAAGCCACACTACGTCGATCAGAACGATAATTATGTACTGTCTACCCAAGATCTGATCTATAAACTGTCGAATGACAGCCATAAGTCCAAAGAAATGCGTCAAAAGTATCTTGAAGCACGCAAGAAATGGTATAGCAAATAGACACCGTCAATCTCCCTTATTGGGTTCTAGACCGTCATGCTCAGCCAGATGCAGCACGAAGAAAGTAGACTCATGTCTTTCAATGAAGAAGAGTTAGCGCAACATCATTTAGACACTCAAGCTAAAGAAATAGCGGAGATGAAAGCTCGCACGGAACCCTTTGAGAAGCGCCTAGCAGGCGTTAATATAACCGTATTGCCAAAAGTATACCCTGGCGGCATTGATAGCGAACTTATGTGCAGTGCAATTGGAGATCCGACAAATAAAACAGTTCTGGACTTGTGTACTGGTACCGGGATAGTAGCGGTTAAGATGGCACTGTCAGGAGCAAATAAGGTTGTAGCCGTAGACCTAAATCCAGAGGCAGTTAAGAATGCAAAGTTCAATGCCAAAAAGCTAGGGCTAGGCCAAGTAGACGCAAGAGTGGGGTCCTTGTTTGAGCCTGTTGATAATATGACCTTTGACATAATAGCCATTAATCCTCCATATACAGCCAAGAAGCCAGCCGACAAAACGGAGATTTGTTTCTGGGACGAGGATAACGCTACAATCAAGAGGTTTTTCGCTACATACAAGAAACACCTTAATCCGAAGGGCACAGCTTACCTTGCATGGGCAGATTTTAGCTCGCTGGAACTTATTGAGGGATTGGCTAAGGAGAATAACACAACGCTTAAATTGGTGGAGTCTCGTAAAAGCGGATCCGGATTAGCAACGTTCTTAGTTTATCGGCTTATAGATACCGAGATGTCAATGTAAAACAAGAAGAGGTAGCGGACCCATACGCTTAGCCAATATTTTGGACCGTTACGCCTAGTTTGAGGATGAGGCGCAACCGCAAGACGAAATGATCTACCCCAGCACGGTCAACGCCAAGGCCTGCGCTCAAAGCTTTACCATTTTTGTGTTTTGAACAAAGTTTCTACTATATGGCAGTATTTAATGTTTTTAAGGAAAGCTCGTTTTGCTTTACATCCGTTAATTTCAGCATATCAAGGGTAACGGAGCGGCGCGTTACCTATTGAGTATTTCATATTTTAAATTATAGGTTTTGCTTGTTTGCGATTTTATGTTATTATATTGGAGATGAAAAGTGGCGAGTTACTGGTGAATCCATATTTTTTTATGGCGCTCAGTCGCGAGTTTGTGCCAAATTGCGACCCTGATAGTACAGAACATACACTGGGCAGATTAGCTGTCGCTAGTTACGAAGAAGGGGGGAAATTGCCCCAAAGACACACGAATGACCCTAGCGCAGTTGCGATTTATTCACACATGCCCTCATGGGCTCAGGGATTTGAGAGTAGGGTTGTTTGCCAGCCGACATTGCATGGCAACATGCTCATTGGAATTGGCTTGCATAATTTAAGCAGCAACGCAAAGCTTCGTTTTTGGTCAGAACGGCAGGAAGACGGGCTCACAGTACTTCGTAGTTCGGTTCAAAAGAAGCCTTTGCCGCTACGACCTGGCAACGACATCAAAAATGCCAGTGAATTTGTAGCCAATACAGCAAAGAGTTTTTTTAATCAAGCTGCCTGAAATTAAGGGGTGAATGTCCAGTCGCTCGTTACGTCGGCAAGAATCGCGTTGGTTGTGTCGTTTGTGTCCGAAAGTTCAATTTCGTAGCCAATTCCGGCGTTGTCAAAGTAGATAACCGTTGTTTGAAAAAGTCCGTCAAGCGTGTATTTGTTGGCTGTAACTCCGGCGATGGTTATCGTTCCGTCTGCTGCTAATGCCATGCCTGCACGCGATTCATATGCTGATCGCAAATCCGAGGATGAACTTGCCGGATGGCCAAGTATTTTTACCTCCGCAGTTGGTGGCGTGTCCACAACATTTGCCACATCAGCTAAACATGTTCCAATTTCCAGGCTGGTTATCGGACCACCTTCAAAGCCTGCGTCCAAATCCCTAATAATAACCCGAGGGGTGTCAAGCTCAATCGAAAACTTGCCGATATCCGCCGTATATGCAGAACCTCCCGCGCAATTAGCTGATTCTCCTAGGGCGTCCGTACCATCTGCAGAGACCAATGCTTCAAGTGTCAAAATACGCGCTTTGAGTGATGTTATTTCGCTACTGCGTTCGCTGATTTTTTGTCTCGAATTTATATATAAGAAACTCAGCCCAATAATTGCCAAAAAAAACAAAGCCAGCAAAATACTTAGAACGGATTTGCCGCGTCCATTGGTTTTATTGCTAGATTCTTTAACCTTGGGTACGTAGTCTGTATTATTTTCTTCCATAAGCGTTAGGCCTCCACTCTCTTATTGCTTAAGATTATACGTTATAATAACCGTAACAGTAAATTGAACAGAATAAATCAAAATCACTTAATATGAATGAATCGCATATAAAACGCGAACATCTGAGCGATAAAAAGGTAGTAATTACCTCGCTACTTGTTAGTTTGTCGGATGTTACCCTCAATTTTATAGTGGCAGTGCTGACTGGTAGTGTCGTTATGTTGACACAATCGCTCCAAGGGTTGTCGGATGGTTTGACGGCGGTCATATTGCTTGTCGGCGTAAATAAATCAGCTCGTACCGGCGATAAGACACACCCTTTCGGCTACGGACGTGAGATATTTTTTTGGGTACTGCTTGCAGGCATTTTTATGTTCTTAGGCACCGGCATGTTATCGGTTGTGCTTGGCTATCGTCAGTTAATTGCTCCGACGATTATTGAAAATACATGGCTAGCATTGGTCATGTTAACGTTTGGGTTTATCACAAACGCCTACTCCTTTTCGCGGAGCATTAAGCGCATGAATCAAACACTTGGTACTGAACATTGGTGGAAGCGGTTTATGCGTTCCGGTATGGTAGAGACAAAAGCTACGTTTCTTATTGATGCGCTAGGCACATCAACCGCAATTCTCGGGCTCGTTGCCTTAAGCGCCTATACCTTCACTGGTAATCTGCGGTTTGACGGTATCGGCGGGGTAGTGATCGGGGTGGCGATGATGGCTGGGTCGCTATTTCTGATCCGTGACGTTAAGGGCTTGATTGTCGGCCGTGCTGTTTCGGATTCCGTTGCCAGCGCCATAACAAATAGCGCGCTCGGTGTAAAGGGTGTCAATGCCGTGCTTGATCTGCGAACGATGTATGTCGGTTCTTCAAAATTACTAGTTATACTGGAAGTACATTTGGAAGATGAGCTCACTACAGATGAGATTGAGGTGATAACTGACGCTGTGAAGGCTGCCGTCCACCAAGACATTCCGAACGTTCACCGCGTACAAGTTGAAATAGAAACACCAGATAATTAAAGTGAGCTATTGATGGATCCCGAATCTTTGCCACAAAACAACCAAGCAAAAACTGTGCCGATCTACACAGACGTCAATCAAGTACCGTTGAGTTTGCTCGAACAGTTAAGTGGGCATTGGAGGACAATCGTTGAGCAAAAACGCCGCCAGCATGACGTCAGCACAAAACAAATTATTTGGGGTCAGTTATTTACTATTGTTGTTGTGGCCACTGTGAGTGTTTTAGTAGAACAGAACAGAGAATCATTATTACTGGTTGGTAGCACGCTAATCCTATACCCTAGTCTTGTAGACCTCATGGCGTCTAACTCAGCAGTTCTTGCTGCAAGTGTGCACCACGACATTGATTCGGAAGAACATAGCCATGTCTGGTTTATTTTCAGAGCAGTGAGTAGGTCTATATTAATCACAACCATAGCGTGTGGTTTCGTGGGCTGTCTGGCAGGTATAATGGGGGCGCTAATTTTTGGTGCAGATTTCATGCAAACGCTACGGCTTTCCATGTTCGCAGGAGCATTAACCGGTTTATTGGGGCTGCCTCTTGTTATGGTTGTTACGCTAATTGCTAGAAGGTTACGCACGAACCCAGACGACGTGATCCCTCCGTTTGAAAACACGGTTTTTAACGTGCTGGTTCTACTTATGATTGGCGTAGTGTCCAGGGTACTAACATGATACGTACTGCGCTCCCTCACAAGGGGTTTTGGGCATCGGTTTTACTTTCATCAGGGCTAGCTTCTATCGCGCTTTTTGGTGGGCTTGGTCTCCAGGCGGTACGAAGCCAGCTGCTATCTTTCACCCCGCTTATTATTGCACTGCCTGCCATGAACGCCATGGCCGGTGATTATGTTACGCTGATCGCCGGCCACATAGGTGATCCTCAATTGTATCGGCAGCGCCTAAAAAAATTGCTTATATCTTTAGTGATAAGTGTCCCGATAAGTATTTTCGGGGTCACAACAATGAGTCTATTTATTGCATACCGACAAGGCTTCGACATATCAAGAACAGTTTTAGTGACCTATGTGTTCTTGGTTACTGTGTCGTTGATTTTAATATTGCTAATAAGTGTTGGGGCAATTTTTGCTATTAATAAGGCGCTACTAAATCACAAGATAAACAGCGACGACGTACTTATCCCCCTAGCAAACACACTTGCTTCTGTGCTTGTGCTGATTAGTTTTGCGCTTATCGCAATACATATTAGGTAGTTGGCAGCTTGCGCAGCATCGTACAAAGCATTAAGGTTAAATAGTGAGCTTGCCGCAGATACAAAACGAAATAGGTCAAATAGCGCTTTTGGCTTTTTCGCTTATTGTTGCAAGATTTATTATTAAGCACTTTTTAGCGAGTGTTGTATGGCGCGCCATTCGGACTCATAAATTTGAGAGTATGTTTGCGGAGCAAAAACGCGCAGAAACCCTCATTAGTATTATTGGCACAGCACTTACCATACTGGTTTGGGTTATTGGCCTGGTGGGTCTGTTGACTATTTTTCACGTTAACATAGCCGGTCTATTAACAGGCGCGGGCGTAATTGGCGTCGTGGTTGGGCTTGGAGCGCAAAATGCTATTAAAGATTTTGTTGCAGGACTTTTTATACTTATAGAAAATCAATATCGTATCGGTGATATTATCACCCTGGGTGATGTTTCGGGAGTTGTAGAAAAGATTACGCTACGAATTACAAAGCTACGGGATCTTGATGGGAATATGCACATTATTCCAAACGGAACAGTTAATGTGATAACAAATCGCACATGTGAGTGGTCAGCTGTGAATATGGACATCGGCATAAGTTACGACTCCGACATAGAAGTAGTAAAAAAAGTAATCAACAACACATCCAAAAAAATGGCTAGCGATCCAGCATGGAAAGATCAGATCATAGAACCGCTTGAATTTCTTCGCATTGAAGGGTTCGGTGATTCTGCAGTTATAGTGAAGGCTCTTGGCAAAGTCAAACCTGGCAAACAGTGGGGTGTAGCAGGAGAGTTTCGTGCCAGACTGAAAGTAGCATTTAGCGAAAATAGCATTGAAATACCGTTTCCGCAGCGCGTTATACATCAAGCAGACAAAATATAAACTCCTAGATTTGCGAGAAAACTCACTGTGCGAGGGCCTTGCTTCCATTATATTTATACTCAAAGAGTAAGTGGAGGGGTAAATGAGCAACAAGAACGTGCTTTCTAAGCCATTAATCATAGACACAAGTTTTGTTGAGTTCTATGAAACTTTTGCTGCAGATTGGGAGAAAAGAGCTGTGGATTTACGCACCCGTAGGTGGAAGCAACTACAACGAAAACTTGCTTACATTAAGGGATGATTCAAGCTAGGCAATCACACCCAACCAACGAGTTGATTACAGTGTACAATTTTATGCAAATTCGCGTCACAGAAAGAAGCCATAGACCACTATCCTTAGTACTTATTTCATATTATAATTTGCCGTGTTATTTAAAATGATACAGAGGTATATGTCTAAAATTATAAGGCCTGGGGCAGCTTATTTTCTGTTTGGAATTTTTACTTTGGTTTATGTTGCACTTACACTTTGGGCGCCGACAGATACAGATATTTTGACACGATACGACCTTACGTCTTCCGAAGCTCGCAACCTAAGACTCACTGTGACTTTGCCTTACATTGTTATTTGGTTTTTTGCCATATTTGGTTTTGTTCGACTTAAAACGTATTCTCACCTGATCAGGAAGAGTAGTCACGGGAAGTCCTTGTCAACAATAGCCAATGGGCTTTTTGTACTCGCTGTGGGGCTCCCCTTACGAGCCATCGGCAACAGGTTAGTCAGCCTTGCGGAAGATTTACAGCCGCATCTTGCTGCTACCAGCACGATAATCGTTAATTATATAGATATTATAGCTGGGCTAGTCGCAGTAGGGCTTATATACACCGGGTCACAAAGATTAATGAAAACCACCACAAAGAGCAATAATAAAACAGCACCGCCATACTTAGTAATGATCGTACTAGCTTTAATCGGGACTTCTTACACATATTTAACCTTCACAAATCCCGTACGACAATTTCCGGCAGCGGAAGGTGGCCACGCAGCTTATTATTTGCCCGACTTTCTTCTACTCTTTACCGTAGTTTTGCCATATTTAATAATTTGGTACATGGGCCTTCACGCGGCCTACTTTATACGCATTTACAGAAAAAGCGTACAGGGCATTATCTACAAAAAGGCTCTAGCGTATCTTGCAGCTGGTATTGTGTTTGTTGTTTTGTCCCGAGTAGCCATGCGCTACATGGCATCGCTTAACACAATCGTTGAAGCATGGACCCTGCAGTATCTTCTGGCAATAATTTACTGCCTGCTCATATTTATTGCTATCGGCTACGGGCTCATCGCAAAGGGCGCCGAAAAGCTTAAGAAGATCGAGGAAGTTTGAGCATGATAAAGGCGAATTCGCTATACCAGGATGTGCTTGCTGTCACGACAGACTACCTTGGCCCCGCGGCTCGTCGATTCGTAGACAGGCAAATTGACAGCCATCTTAGCAAAGCTCCGGAAGAACTTACTAAAAGTGACCTAAAAACTTTGGCAGCCTGGAGTAGAGTATCAATGGCACTACTAACCAACGATAAGCAGATTGTCAATAATTACGTAAACCGCCTGATGAGCCTTGCCAATAATGGGACGACATAAATAAAATGGACTCTACACTTATCGCCTTTGAGCGCGCAATTAAAGAGGAGGGGGTAAAGCCCTATTTAGTAAAACTATTATTCCTGTCTGTAGTTTATATTTTAGCCGCCAGACTTGGATTTTCACTTTCTCAAAATTTTGATCACATAACCGCAATTTGGCCTCCTAGTGGCATAGCGATGACTGCGCTACTGTTGTGGGGATATCATTATTGGCCCAGTATTTTTGTGGGAGCGTTTATGATCAACTCTTTGATGGGCGTCTCACCATCAGTTGCTACAGGAATTGCGCTAGGTAACACACTGGAGGCGGTAACAGCTGTGTTTCTAGTTAGGCGCTTCATCCTGAATGGCGAGATTCTTGAATCTATAACCGGCTCTGTTATGTTTGTTGTTTTAGCGCCGATTCTTAGCTCTATCATTGCCGCAACAGTCGGGGCCGGGAGTTTAGTGCTGAGTGGCGTAGTTGTATCGGCCAACCTTGGAGAAGCGTGGATTACTTGGTGGATTGGTGATCTCATGGGGGCCTTTCTTATAGTGCCTTTTATAGTTGCATGGCGTACACAAGCGTACAGAGAAGCACTGTCAGGCCACGTCTACGAAGCACTTGCGCTGCTGCTGATAGTAATAATGGTTAGTCTGCTAATATTTACACAGCCACCACAATCCCCGGAGTCGACTTTGCCATTCATCTATGTGCTGTTCCCGTTGATTATTTTAGCGGCGGTACGCTTTACTCAAATCGGCGCAGTTACAGCTGGTATGGTTATCGCTATCTCTGCTATATGGGGGACCTTAGCAGGCACCGGGCCCTATGCATATAGTGACGTAACTTTTCATAATCTTTTTGCACTGCACTTCTTTTTACTAATCATTATGCTGACGGCTTTGGTGCTTTCTGTTGCTGTGTATGGCCGTATTCGTTCCGAGCAAGCTGTTATCAAACAAGCTGGCGAGCTAAATCAGGCTAAAATACAGGCAATGCGCAACATGGAACTGCGCAAAGATTTGCAAGCGCAGATGAACGATGCCACAAGCAAGATCAATGCAATTTTGGCTGACATTATAGATGGAGAAAATAGCACAAAAAGAACACCTCCTAAGGCTCAGAGCAGATAAATTTAACAGCCATGCTTGACTTAAGCGAACTACTAAAAGAACTTCAGGATAGTACACTTCGTGCTGTACAAGAGAAGGCCAAGACCGAGGCGCTGTTTGCCAGTATGGGCGAAGGCGCCATTGCGACAGATGAGCATGGTGTTATATATCGCATCAATAAGACAGCTCTTAATATACTGGGGCTAACGGAAAAACGAGCGCTTGGCAAATGGTTCCCTGATATTGTTGTGGCGGTAACACAAGCCAATACTGTTGTACCGCCAATTGACCGCCCAATAACTCGGGCATTTTTAAGCGGTCGCACTATTTCAGAGCGCACATATTACCGCACAAGAAAGGACCCGCGACTTCCGGTTTTTGTTACGGTTTCGCCTATTTTGCAGAACGGTAAGCCCATAGGGGCGGTTGAAACTTTTCGGGACATAACCCAGGAACACCAAGTAGATCGCATGAAAAGCGAGTTTATATCTATAGCTTCGCACCAGCTTCGTACGCCTTTAAGCGCCATTAACACCTATTCAAGAATGTTGTACGACGGCTATGCCGGAGATCTACTAGAAAAACAGAAAGACTTTATGCAGATTATTTTACTGTCTATTGATCGCATGAACGATCTTATTACGACACTGCTTGATATATCCCGTATTGAAACAGGTCAACTCCAAATAAACCCATCAAGCGTAGACTATAATGCAATTATAAATTCTATAACGAAGGAATTTGACCAAGTGGCAGTGGATAAAAAAATAAAGCTGAGCGTAGATTTACCATCTGAACCATTGATGATTACGGCTGACCCGCTGCTACTAAAAGAAGTTTTTTCTAATTTACTGTCTAACGCAATTAAGTACACTCCGCCCAAAGGTACGATCAGCGTCGCATTATCTAAAAAAGGCAAAAATGTTATTTTAAAAGTTAGCGACACAGGCTATGGCATACCGAAAGAAAGCCAGTCCAATATGTTCAGCAAGTTTTTTCGGGCAGGGAATGTCATGCAAAAAGAAACGTTTGGGACAGGGCTAGGCCTATATATGGTTAAGCTAATCGCGAACAGCATCGGAGGTAAGGTGTGGTTTGAAAGTCGCGAAAACACAGGGAGTACGTTTTATTTTTCTGTACCAATAACCGCTTCTGACGATAAGCTTTCTACCAAAATAGATGAATTCTTACAAACGTAATGAAATTTTATGTCATTATAGTATAGTCTAGAATAAGAGGAGCAGCATGGCCAAAATACTGATTATTGAAGATGACAAACTTCTGAGCGACGCCTACAAGTTGATTCTTGAAAAGCATGGCCATAAAGTAGTTGTAGCTCATAACGGTAAAAAGGGGCTTGAAAAAGCTGCATTGCACAAGCCGAAGATTATTTTGCTTGACCTACTCATGCCAGAGATGGATGGAATTGAATTCCTAGAGGCTTACAGGTCAAAAAATAGTCTTAAAGGTGTCGCTATAGTCGTATTGAGCAATCTTGGCGACGAAAAAAAGGTTGAAAAAGCCATAAAGCTAGGTGCGTATAAATATATCGTTAAGGCACATGCAAAGCCAGACGAGTTATCCTTGATCGTTAACCACCTAGTCGGTAAGGATCTTGCCCGAACCCGCAAATAAGGCTGAGCTCGGCGTCCATATTGAACAGCCATACAGCACATTTGTGAATTTTCCCGCTGCAAAAGTTTTATATAGGGTTTATGCTTTTATCACAAATAAGCAATTTGTATAGGAGGTCGTATGAGCAGAAATAAAATACTTCATCAGCCAACTAGGGTAGCCGATCTAAGTTTTGATGAACTCTATGGAGATATCAGTCGGGACTGGAAGCTCAAGGCCGAGAAGTTGCGCGCTAAGAGGTGGCGTCGCTTAAAGCAACAACTTGTTTAGTCTGAGTTTGTATTAAATCTGTTAAAAACTTTGTCGGGTCATATTCAGGCCTCATCAACTAGCTTTGCCTGGGAGTAGTCTTCGTCGAGCAGGTCATTAAGCTTGTCGGTATTAACAATATAGTTCTGTCGTTTATAGTTTAGAACGCCACTTCTTTGCAGTTTTTTCAGCTCAATACCAGTTGTCTCGCGGGTCAAGCCCATAAAGTTTGCTAGCTCTTGCTGCGTTAATGGTAGATCAATACGCACTACGTTATCTTTAACGTCTTTGCCGTAGCGCAAACATAAATAGTGAAGTGTATTGACAACTTTTGAGGGGGCTTTGGACTGCTCAAGCGCATTCACCCTTGTCTGCATGTTCAATAACCTGTTTATCCAAAATTTATGCGCTTCGTAAAGAACCTCTACATTATCCTTTAAAAACTGGCAGTAATCAGAGCGGGGGACGCAGTACAGTTCAACATCTGTATATGCATCATAGAAGAACTGTGACTCTTCAGTCCTAGAGAAAATCCATCCGATAGGGAAACTTTCCATTACCACATCATATGTAATTGGCTTCTCTTCACCCTTTGCTGTAAGGTTGTAGGTCTTTATGACACCCTTTTTTATAACATAGGCGCAAGGGGGCACTTCACCCTGAACAAGTATGAGCTCGCCTCTTGCATAGGACTTCACGTGGTAACGTTCAAGAAATTCTTGGAAAGTTTTCAATTATTAATGACCTAGTTACGGTCACTAAATTGTACAATATTTAGTAAAAGAGCTAAAGATACGCGATTAGTAACCATACCTAGGTCATCTTGTGAGCGGTGGTCGTCACATAATAATCTTTTATTTGGAATAACAGGTAGAAGCTGGCTACCGAACCAAAAAACCCAAGTATTAATGGGCCAAAGCCAACTTGCCGCGCCCAAAAGCCAGTCATAATCGCATAAACTGTATTTATGAGAATGCCAAAAAACAGCAGGTACCAGCCACGCTTCAGACGACGTCTCAGGTATGGATACGACACCAGCAAGGCTATTCCGTCCACCACAAGCAGCGCCACGCCTAAATACATTGTAACCTTGTCAGTAGCCGTAAGCCCCGTGTCATTGCCCACATAATGGGCCGAAAGGGACTGAGCTAAATCACTAAACACACCTGCAACTTGAGCAGACTCATAAAGCCAATATGCCGCAACGAGCTGCAGCACACCCAAAGCTAGTGCTATAAGTGGCCAAGCCGTTACTAAAGCCTTTTTAGACTGCTTGGACAATGTCGGCATGCCCTTATATTGTTCGCGCACTTGCTTTTCAATACCCTGCAATAGCCTCATTGTAGATCTTCCGCTTATTATTTCAGAATAAACCCGGCAGCCAACTTGTGCAACTAGTAAAGCAACAGGTTACAATAGTGGGATGAGTTTTGATAAAGAATACTCAAGGTTGAACCCTGAGCAAAAACGCGCCGTCACAGTAATTGACGGGCCAGTACTCGTCATAGCCGGGCCAGGTACTGGCAAGACCCAGCTACTCAGTATGCGCGTCGCTAATATTTTGAAAAAAACAGATACGGCAGCGGCCAACATACTTTGCCTGACTTTTACCAACAAAGCTGCGACAAACATGCGCGAAAGACTAGTTTCGCTTATTGGACCGACCGCCCGTGATGTTTCTGCTAAGACATTCCACAGCTTTGCTGCAGAGCTAATGAATCAATACCCTGATCATTTTTGGAGTGGCGCACGGCTGGCAACTGCTCCAGATGCGGTTCAGCTTGAAATCGTAGAGACAATTCTGCGCGAACTGCCACTTGATAACCCGCTGGCACTAAAATTTGCCGGTGAATATACGGCAATTGGCGCTGTACAGGAAGCTTTAAAGCTAGCCAAGGAAGCCGGCCTCACACCTGGCCGACTCAAAGCATTAATTAAGGCCAATATTGCATTTATTGAGGCGCTTGAACCAAAGCTAATTACTACACTTGATGCGCCGTTATCATACAAAAACCTCGGTAAGCTTGCGGAGCAAATTCATGATTTACCGGACCAACCCACAGACAAGCTAACCGCACCACTCTTGTCGTTAACGAGTGTTATAAAGCAATCTTTCGAACAAGCGGTCCGCATGGATCAAGATACCAATAAAACTGTTAACACCGGCAAATGGAAGAAGCGCTTATTGCAGATTGTGGATGGCCAAAAGGGTATGTTTGACGAAAGACGTCGCAACCAATGGTGGCTAGCCGTGGCAGATGTGTATGACACTTATCGTTCAGAACTCCGACGACGTGGTTACTATGATTACGCCGACATGCTAGTAGAAGTCATTACAGAACTACAAAACAGCCCTGAGATGCTGGCAAACGTACAAGAGCGTTACTTGTATGTGTTGATAGATGAATTCCAAGACACTAACGCAGCACAGTTACGTCTAGCGCACCTTGTGGCTGACCATAATGCAGCTGACGGCGCACCAAATCTTATGGCGGTAGGGGACGACGATCAGTCTATATACAAATTTAACGGTGCCGAGCTTAATAATCTTTTGTCATTTGAACGCATGTATCCTACAACACAAAGGATAGTGCTAAAAGACAATTACCGCTCAAGCCAATTAATACTAGATGCATCGAAAAAAATCATAGAACAAGCAGAAGACAGATTGGTGAAACGAGACAAAAGCTTGAATAAAAATCTGACAGCCGTAAATGAACCAAGGCAGAAAAGCTCGGTTAAACATCTAAGCTTTCCAACCCTTGAGCATCAACAAATGGGTATTGCTAGAGAGGTTGCCAAGCTTCGCGCTGAGGGTCAGGGCAGGATAGCTATCCTTGCGCGTAGCCATGACAGTTTGGAACAACTGGCCAGCATACTTCTTAGACTAAAAGTGCCTGTCCAGTACGAACGACAAAGCAATATTCTTGACCATGAAGCTGTCCAGCAGGTGTGCTTGCTGGCCGAGCTTGCTGTTGCCATCAAAACAGGAAACAAACAAGCCGTAAACGAAAAAACCGCTAGGACTTTGCTGCACCCCATGTGGGAAATCGCTCCTAAGGATTTGTGGGACCTTGCAGTGACTAACTATGCCGAACCTGATTGGCTCAACAGTTTGATATCAAGCGATAACCCCAAACTTGCAGCAATTGGTCAATGGTTCTTTTGGCTAGGTCATAGAACTCCTCATATGCCGCTTCAGTTGTCTATTGAATACCTCCTCGGCCTGCGCGCAAGCGAACATCGCGACAGCCCAATCAAACCATACTTTGCTGCCAGACAAGAAGTTGATGATGATTACTTGCACGGGTTATCTGCTATTCGTTTGCTACGCATACTTGTTAGTGAATTTTCGCACAACAATGACCCTAACCTGCAGGATTTTGTTCGTTTTATTGAGTTGAATCGTAATAACCACAAGGTTCTGGCTGATGAATCCCCGTTTGTAAGCAGCGAAAGCGCCGTGCAGTTACTGACCGTACATAAAGCCAAGGGATTAGAATTTGACAGCGTATTCATTGTGGATGCTATGGAAAACATTTGGAAGCCCAGAAACGGCGGTCGTAAGCCCCCCATGAATTTGCCTTTACAGCCTTACGGTGATGACATGGATGATTACATAAGACTAATGTATGTAGCGTCTACGAGAGCAAGGAGAAGGCTTGTTTTTAGCAGTTATTACCAAAACCACATCGGCGAACCAATATTAGTGGCCCCCTTTGTGCGCACCAGTGTTGAGGCGAAGATAGTCCCACCATCAAGACTTGACCCTCCGGTTACAGTGCTCGAACACACGATGCGGTGGCCGCGACTTCAGTCCAAGGATGAAAGCGCGCTACTAAAGCCACGGCTGGAAAATTTTTCTATAAGTGTTACGAGTCTGTTGAATTTTCTTGATGTAACAAAAGGCGGGCCCGACTACTTTTTTGAACGTAATATTTTGCGCTTGCCAGATGTAAAAACTGCGTCTTTGTCACACGGCACAGCGACCCATGCTGCGCTCGAAGAAGCACAAAAGCTTGTCAATAAAAACTCTTTTGATTTGGCGACGGTACTCCAGACATACGAATCAGCCCTAAAAAACGAACACCTACCCGAACAAGAGTTTAAAAGGTATCTAAAGCAAGGCAGAATGCTACTAGAAAGTCTTTTTATTGAAAACAAATTAGGCCTAATACCGGGCAGCCTTACAGAACAACGCATAGCTGATGTCACAATTGGCCCTGCAACCATCAGCGGCAAGTTGGACCGCATTGACTTGCCGGACGATAAACATATTGTAGTTGTTGACTATAAGACCGGTCGACCCTTGAGCAGCTTTCAAACAAAGGACCAGAACCAAGTAATTCGCGCGTGGAAACAGCGAACGCAGTTGACTTTTTATGCCCTTTTAACTCACAACACGGCTCGCTTTCGTGGAAAGGTTGTAGAGGGCAGGATGATATATGTAGAGGCAGAGAGAGCGAACGATTTCACAAGGTCGTATAGCCCATCTGCAGAAGAAATAACGCGGCTTAGCAAACTCGTAATAGCAGTATGGCAACACGTTAAAGCGCTGAATTTCCCAGACATATCCAAATACACCCCGGATTATGCCGGTATCGCAGCATTTGAAGAGGATTTAATTAATAACAAAATATAAAAGAGCCCCATTTACGGAGCTCTTCCTAGTGTTGCGTCAAAACGACTAGTTATTTCTTTTTCTTAGCGACGCTCTTAGTAACACGCTTTTTAGTTTTCTTTGCTGTCGTTTTAACTTTTTTAGAAGCTGCAGTTACAGCTGCTTTAACAGTTCTTGGTTTTGGGTTATCAATAGGTTCAAACACAAGCCCATATAGGTTCATGCCTATTACTGCGCCTGCTAAAGGCCCTAACAGGTAAGCCCAGCTCCAAGATTGCATACCTAGTGCAAGCGCAGGGTTAATCAGCCCGTTTGAGGCCAGGGAAGCTATCAACATTCCAAACGCAAATCCGAATCCGGCAGTTAATGCTAGTCTCACCCCAGCATACGCCCGGGAAATTGCAGCTGCTAGTGCGGTTGTAAAAATAAACGCACCGACTGCTTCTGCGATCAAAATCCGCCAATCAAGACTGTCGCCAGCTGTATTCTGAAGTGGACGGTTTAGCAAAAACTCCGCCAGCTGCCATGCAGCTACTGCGCCCAGCATCTGTGCGGCGACATAAACAACAGCCTGCGTTGTTTGTATCTTGCGCGTTGTCCATAAGCCAATCGTCACAACCGGGTTGATGTGTGCTCCAGAAATCGGGCCCAAAACAAGAAGCATCAGACCAACCGTCAAGCCAGCGGCCAGCGCTATAAACAGAGGGAACCCAGTCCGTCCATAAATTGTTGCCAGTACTACTGAAACCAATGTAGCAGTACCGACAAATTCAGCCACCAAAGCAGCTACTTTTTGTCTCCCAAACATCTAAAACCTCCACTTAAAACTTTGTATATTTTAAGAATAGACTATTTTGTCTATATTACAAATAAATTTCGTAAGAACCAGCTTTTATGCAGCTATAAGTTCAGGCTGCGAACTTACCATATAAACAGGCAAATCGCCCTTTGTAAGCGTAGCTGCTGTTGAGAGCGTATAGGATAGTTCACTAAGAAATGCTTCGTGACGATCAGCATCACTAAAACCTTTGTCTTCTGGATACACAAAACCAGCTTGCTCTTGCATGCGCCATATATCCACACCGAAAACCTGGACCATACCACCGCTGATTTCGCGTACTTTCTCCTGGTTTATGGTCATTCCACGCACGTTATTAAGAACTATATACATTTCAAGATGTTCAGCCTTTAGCGCTTTAACTACTCGGCCTTCGCGTCTAATCCCTTCCACGACTTTCGCACCACTATAATCTTGTTCCTGTATAGCTTCACCGTACTCGCCAAAAGCATCAATAACTTCGTCAAGCCCCGTAGTGTCTATGCCTAAAGCTGTAATTGTGCCCGCAATTTCGTTACGGTATTTTTCTACATTGCTAACGATAATTGGTGCGTTGTCGATCGCACCGCAGTCACTTTTTTCTTCATTGGCATGCGGACCAGTATGAGCACCATAGGGGAGACCGCGGTCAATAAGAAGGCTTTTAGCCTCATCAATAGTTTGGTGAAGATTTTCGCCTTTGGCATGCCCAAGCCCGATACGTGCAGCAGCGGACATCATAGCGCCTCCGCCAAAAACTTTTGAACGATTGAGTGAATGTTTACGGATTTCATCACCCTCATATATAACACCGACTTCACGACCATCGCCGCAGCCATCGTCATCCGCATCTACGGGGATCAGTATATCTGGTGATGTAAGCAAGTTTTCAACACGTGCCAGTATCTCTGGGGTTACATCCTTGCGTTCGGTATGGGATATTCCTCCCTCCCCAAAGCCAAGCCCATCAGTAATGCGCAGGCTGCTAACTCTTCTCAACGTTTCAGGATTCAAATCAATTTCATTAGGCATAAACACTTCACCCTTCACAATTACTGTGTGATAATAATCACATTTATTTTAATAATTCTTACCTATAATTTTACTGTGAACAGTAGTAACATGCAAGTAATTGCCGTGTGTACTTTTTACCATGAGGTAATCCATGCCGTCTCCTACAGGTCGTAGAGAAGAAATAACAAACAGGGCCAATGCTCTTCCGGTTGTGGGAGATGGGGAAATAATAAGCCACGCAAGAGGGAACAGCTGTTATTAGACCTTAGGCGTGCAGGCTCACGGATCCTTGAGCATACTGAAGTACAGATAGAAAGGGTTATAGATGAACTTAAGTCGGAGTGGCCCAGGACCGAGGATGGCGCATACGTATTAAGTCAATCCAACCTTATTACTTTAGTCGCCAGGAGCGTAAGACTAGGAGCAAGCCAGACCGCTAGCGACATAGGTAGCACTATGTGCGAGATTTCCTCTCTTGAAGCCGCGTTTGCTGGGGCCACAGAGCCTCCAACTGCGGCTTAGCGGTGGCGGCGGTGACGCTTGAGGTTGGCTACCTGCAGCCGTACGGATGAACGGTCGATTAGGCTTTGAGCGTGATCAAGCGATGTTTGGTCTTTAGCCTCACTACGCAACTTAAGGGCTAACTTATGGGCTTCTTCGGCTTCTTTCTCGTTAATCTCATCAGCTAGGTCTGCTTCGTCAACAAGCACACGAACATTATCGTTGCCAACCTCGATAACCCCGCCGTTAGTGGCAATAAAATCTTGCAGGTCGTCTGGCTCGCCAGCCTTATGGCGAACTTTAATTACGCCAGGAACCGCCATAGCCACAAGCGGAGAGTGGTCCTTAAAAACACCTATAACACCCTCCGTCGTTGGTAACTGGACCTCGTAGACGGATTGTTTGAATTTTACTCCGTCTAACGTCACAAGCTCAAAGTGAATCATTATTTGACCTCGCTGATTTTGCCTTTCATATAGAAGGCGCTTTCTGGCTTGTCGTCGTGCTTGCCGTCCAGGATTTCACGGAACCCCGCAATTGTGTCTTTGAGCGTAATGTAAGTCCCTGGTACACCAGTAAAGATTTCGGCAACATTGAACGGCTGAGTCAGAAAGCGCTGGATACGACGTGCGCGAGAAACCGTTTGCTTGTCCTCGTCTGATAGCTCCTCCATGCCAAGAATGGCAATTATGTCCTGAAGATCTTTATAGCGCTGTAAGATGCGCTGCACTTCTCGGGCTACATTATAGTGTTCTTCGCCGACGATTTCCGGGTCAAGAATGGTTGATGATGAATCAAGGGGGTCAACAGCAGGGTAAAGACCAAGTTCTGTCAGCGCACGGTTAAGAACAATCGTGGAGTCAAGGTGGGCAAAAGTGGTAGCCGGGGCAGGGTCAGTAAGGTCGTCGGCAGGCACATAGACAGCTTGCACTGAGGTAATGGAACCTTTTTTGGTGCTCGTGATGCGCTCTTGCAACATACCCATTTCCTGGGCTAGGTTAGGCTGATAGCCCACCGCACTAGGCAAGCGGCCAAGCAACGCAGATACTTCAGCACCAGCTTGGGTAAAGCGGAAAATGTTGTCAATGAATAGCAGCACATCCTTGCCTTCGTCCCGGAACCCTTCAGCCATCGTAAGACCAGATAACCCGACACGTAGACGAGCGCCAGGCGGTTCGTTCATCTGCCCAAAGACTAATGACGTTTTGTCTAATACGCCTGATTCTTCCATCTCGTGGTAAAGGTCATTGCCTTCACGGGTACGTTCACCAACACCGGCAAAAACGGACGTACCGCCGTGTTGCTTGGCAATGTTGTTAATAAGCTCTTGAATCACAACGGTTTTACCAACACCAGCTCCACCAAACAAACCGACCTTACCACCCTTAGTAACCGGGCAGATGAGGTCAATCACCTTAATACCGGTTTCTAGTATTTCCACGCTGCCGGATTGCTCGGACAGGGCAGGGGCAGCACGGTGGATTGGAGACCGAGTTTTAAACTCGCCTTTTTTGTTATCGAGTGGCTCACCCAGTACGTTAAAGATACGCCCCATGGTTTCTTTACCGGTTGGCACGCTAATAGGCGCGCCGGTGTCAACAACTTTGTCGCCACGCTTCAGTCCGTCAGTGGACCCAAGCGCAATCGCCCGAACCGACGACTCACTGAGATGCTGCGCCACCTCAAACACCAAATCTTTGTCGTTTAAGCGCACCCTAAGTGCGTTATAAATTGCCGGCAGGTTGCCGTCCGAAAACTCTACATCCACCACCACCCCGACTACCTGACTAATTTTCCCGTGCTCAACTTTTTCCACTGTAGCTACTGCCATTATTTAACTCCTTCAATTATCATCATTTTATAGCCTCCGCGCCGCCGGTTATCTCTGCTAATTCCTGAGTGATGGCTGCCTGGCGGGCCGTGTTAAAGGCCAGGGTCAGGTCGTCTATGATCTCGCCGGCATTATCTGAGGCATTCTTCATAGCCATCATGCGCATAGACTGTTCGCTGGCTTTAGATTCCAGCAAAGCCTGTGATAGCTGGACTTCTATAATCCGCTCTGTAATGTTATCTAAGACTACTTCCGCAGAAGGCTCAAACTCGGCGGCTTCAAGATCTTTAGGGATAGGCACAGCCTCAAAAACTGCTGGCAATAACCGGTCACTCGTTACAACCTGGGAGATAGATGATTTATAGTCCGTGTACAAAATATCTACAGTATGGACGTCCTTAGCTGTGTAGCTCTCTATAATAGTATTTAGAATAGGACGAATATCATTAGCCGTCGGGTAGTCCGGAAAATTTTCATACACAGCTGTGACTTCAACGTCCTTAAAACGAGCCAAGAATTTTGCGCCTTGTTTACCGATTGCGATAACCTGGCTTTGAATTTTTTGAGCCTGATCTGCCTGCAATTCAGTAGTTAGCTGCCGGAAAAGATTACTATTGTATGCGCCAGCTAATCCTCGGTCACTCGTGACAATAATGTACAGGCGGGTTTTGATGGTTCGCTTGGCATATAGCGGATGCTTAGTGACATCGGTTAGCTCAGAAATACGCGTCAGAATTGCACGGGCAAGATTGCGATATTCGCGGCTGCGCAAGGCGTTTTCTTGGGCACGACGCATTTTACTGGCAGCCACTAGCTCCATAGCTTTGGTAATCTGCCTGGTATTCTTTACGCTGGTAATTCTGCGCTTAAGCGCCGTCGTCTGTGCCATCAGGCAGCACCTCTGGTGCTTTTAGTAAAATGTAAAATGCAAAATGCAAAAAGGGGATTAGTCGTAATAGCCACCTGCCGCTCTCCCATATTTCGTATTTCGTATTTCATATTCCGACTACTGCTCTTTCTCCGCACCCTTTAATCTCTTTTGTTGCATCTGTTCTGAAATTACGATACTGCGTCGTACTTCTGGGTTGGTGAGAGCGACGTAAAGTGCATTCTGGATTATATCCAACCCTGAAGTAGTCAATATGCTTTCAATCGGCTCCTTGTCACGCCTTGCCATGTCAATACCAGACCGTAACGCCGACATCGTAAAAGTCGCAAGACTCGTGATATATCCGTGGATATCGCCCGCAAAAAGCGTATCTTCTGTAATCAATTCTTGAAGTCTGTCAAAACGCAGATGAAACTGTTTTTCTGGGTCATATTCAGGCGTCCGAGTATCCACATTAGGTATTCCGAAGTTATCGATTGCCATAATTATTCTTCTTGCTCCACACCCGTTGATTTATCGCTCTTAATATAGCTCTTTGCTATTTGCTTTGCTGTCTCAGTAACAGTTTTGATGATGCCGTCGGTTGGTTTGTCGCCTTTATCCAAGGCGTCCATAGCTTTTCTGTGTTCGCGGTGCAGTGTAGTCAGTAATGCTTGTTGAGCTTTCTTAATGTCTTTTAGTTCAATTTGGTCAAAGGCACCGTCGTTTGCTGCCATCAGGATTGCCGTTTGCTCCCAAACACTGAGCGGCGAATACTGTGGCTGCTTTAGTAGTTCGGTAAGACGCTGACCGCGTTCGATACGCTGCTTAGTCTCGGCATCTAAATCAGTAGAGAACTGAGCAAAGGCAGCCAGTTCACGGAACTGGGCCAGATTAAGTCGCAAGGGACCAGCCACACTCTTAACAGCCTTGGTCTGTGCAGCGCCACCAACACGTGAGACGGACAAACCGACAGAGATAGCCGGGCGGATACCCTGATAAAACAAGTTGGTTTCCATGAAAATCTGACCGTCAGTAATAGAAATCACGTTGGTCGGGATGTACGCGCTAATATCACCAGCCTGAGTCTCAATAATCGGCAGGGCAGTAAGTGAACCAGCCCCTTTCTCGTCACTCAATTTAGCCGAGCGTTCAAGCAAGCGTGAATGCAGGTAAAACACATCGCCAGGGTAGGCTTCACGGCCGGGTGGACGGCGAAGCAATAGTGACATTTGGCGGTAAGCAGCCGCGTGTTTGGTGAGGTCGTCGTAGATAATCAAGGCGTGTTGACCGTTGTCACGGAAGTATTCACCCATAGCGGTTCCAGCGTAGGGCGCTAGGTACTGCAATGAGGCAGGGTCGCTAGCGCTCGTGGCAATGATGATCGTCTGATCCATCACGCCCTCACGCTTAAGCCTCTCAATAATTCGGGCAACCTTACTTAGCTTTTGTCCGATAGCTACATAAATGTTAATTACACCGGTTTGCTGGCGATGCTGGTTGATCATGGTGTCGATCGCCACAGCAGTTTTACCAGTCTGACGGTCACCGATGATAAGCTCGCGCTGGCCACGACCAATTGGCACCATAGAGTCAATAGCCAGCAGCCCGGTCATCAAAGGCTCGTGCACACTTTTGCGGTCCAAAACTCCAGGGGCAGCTTGCTCAACGAGGCCCTTGTGACTAGCCTTAATCGGGCCTTTTTCATCCAACGGCTCACCTAACGGGCTAACAACTCTACCAACCAGCTCTGGCCCAACTGGCACTTCCAGAATCTTACCCGTTCGGCGCACCTTGGCCCCAGCCTTAACGTAGCGGTCATCGCCAAGCAGTACTGCGCCAATCTCGTCTTCGCCCAAGTTCAATGCAAAGGCGGTGACATGCCCGGTTTCCGACTCAATTTCTATCATTTCGTTAAAACCGGCGTCGCGTAGACCATAAACCCAAGCAATTCCATCACCAATGCGGGTTACGATACCAACAGATTCAATTTCAGGTCGTACCTTGAGCTGTTCAATTGCTTTACGGACATCACTTGATAGTTCTTTAACCGATATGTCAGATTGTGCCATGCTTATCCCTTACCTAAGTTAGTGTTCTTGAGTTGATTTAGTCGGCCACGGATACTCAGATCAAGCCATTTGTCCAAAGCCTGGATACTAACGCCGCCGACCAAATTTTCGTCGGTCTGTTCTATTATTTTACTGTTCTTTGCTTCAAAAATTTGTGAAATTGCTTGCTTAGTTGATTCATTCAGGCTTCTGCGCGCGGTCGTAACAACTTCCAGCACACCATCGCGTTCGTACCTAAGCCGTTCAACTTCGCGCAGTATACGGTCAGTGTCTTTGGTTTGCTGCTCGGCAACAAGATAGGCTGCTATGGTTTTAGACAGCTCTTCCTGTGTTTTGGCCTGCTTAATCAACGCGTAAATTGCTTCTGAAAGCTGCTTGACTGATGCTTTAGCCATTTCTGTTAGCTCCCTCAAGTGCGCGCTCAATCAGCTCACTGTCTTTTTGAGCATCAAGTTTTTCGTCAATTATAATTTCTGTTGCAGCTGCCACTAGGTCAATTGTCTCTTTCTTCAGCTCACGCTTAGCTTTTTGGACATCATCCTCTATCCGCGCACGAGCATCAGACAACATTGTGTCTACGCTGGTTTGCGCCGTCGCTTCGGCCTGCTTGACGATAGCGCCAGCCTCTTGATTTGCTTCTGCCAGAATAATGTCGGCTTTTTTGCGTACCCCTTGCAGTTTTTGTTCGATAGTATCAGCAAGCTTGTCTTGCTCGACCTGCATATGAATTCCGAGGCGGACCCCTTTATCAATTGTCTTTCGGCGTTCTTCAAGGGTATTTACAATTTTCTCTAGCGCAAATCGCTTAATAATCCAAAAAAGCAGAAGAAAAGTGACAGCCTGCGCCAAAATCGCCAGTGGGTCTAACCCCAGCGCACCGATACCACCCGCCTCTTCAGCGTGTTCGGCCGTCGGTCCGTGCTCGCTTGTTTGAGCTACAATTCTGTAAAGCAGTTCTGTCACTATATCTCCTTAATTTATTCTCTTAGCCTAGCAGGAAGGCGCCTAGCAGGAAGGCCAAAAGCGCAGTTACCTCAATCATCGCGGCGATGATCACGACTGACGTAGCAGCCTTGCCGGCTTCTGGGTTTCGTCCCAATGCCTTCATATAACTTGAGCCAACCAGACCTAGGCCCAGTGCGGCGGCAGCAAAAGCTACACCCAGCATGATTCCCTTAGAAATCGCTAGTGAGCTTGCTGCATCTGCAAATAATTCAACCATCTTTACTCCTTTACCGTCACGCTAAAATTGCGTACCGGATTAATTTTACCTTTTAGTTGTAAATGGTTAGCCACCATGCAACCCCCTGGCTTCGACCTGGCCTGAGGTTAAACTTGCTTGGTGTTCATCATGATGTTCGGCATGGGATATAGCCATGCCCAGATAGGTGCCCGCTAGCACCGTAAATACATACGCCTGAATATACGCGACCAGAGCCTCAAATAACAGTATGGGCAATACAGCAATAGGTGTACGGCCAGATGCAATAATCATAGAAGTAAAGACGGCTATCAGGATTTCCCCCACAGCGGTGTTTAGAAAAAGTCGCAATGAAAGGCTAAGAATACGCGTGAATTCCCCGAACACCTCAAGGATGCCAATAAAGAAGTTGATTGGGTTTTTCGGTTTATCAGTAAAGTAATGCTGCAAATGCTTCTTGCCACCTTGTTCTTTGATACTAAGGTACTGGACCATAATGATTGCTATAACACTCATCGCAATTGTACCGTTTAGGTCGGCCGTAAACGGACGAAAGAGCGGAGTATGAGCTCCTTCTATGCTGCTATAGACCCCAGGGCCAACGATCGGCAGCAGGCCGAGCATATTGTTAAAAATAATAAAGAAAAAGTAAAATCCAAAAACAGGGGCAAATTTGGCCGCTTTTTCCCGTGACCCAAACGCGCCTTCTAAAACACCAATCACATATTCTGTTATAGCTTCCACTATAGCCGTTAAGCGATTCTTGCCGGGCAGCAGCTTGCTCCGCCGGGTGGCAAAAATCATGACAGCCGCCAATAGAATTGCGCAGAGTAGCCCGTAGATCATAGAGTTTGTCACGGTTAAAGGACCAAAAGTAAACAACTGCTCTGCTTTTAGGCTGATGTGAATATCGGTAGCTGCAAAAAGTTGGGTCACAAGATACAACCCCCCAGGCTGTTAGCAACAACCTCAGTAATCGTCGGCAAAGTAGTGTCGGCGTATCCCATAATTATGACTTAATTATAACAGAGGCCTACCGGATAGCGCAACGCTATTAATTAAGAAGTTTCTAGCGTAGCACTAAAATCATGGAGCAAACCCGCAGGCATATGGTAAAACGATACCAGTATTGGCAGGAATCATAGAAGCATCAGGAAATCCGTTTTCTCCCGCAACAGCATTTGCGACAGGTGCAAGATCGACCTGTCTGGAGGCGGGCCCACCAATTGCAAGAATTGTATTTTCCTGCACCGCGCCTGCAACAGTATCGCCTTTATCCAGAGTGATGGGGACCTCGCCATAACACTCAACTGGACCTTCTCTGGTCATAACACCAAAACGCGACATCCTGACAGCCTCATCCATACCTGTTCTAGCTGTATCGGAGCCAGCAATATTTGCAAGCATTAGCGCGCCCAGCGCTCCTGACACGAACACACTCACATAAAGGTGTCTCTCAACACACCCAACAATACCTTCCGAGACGTTTTTTGGCACCCCGAATACATCAAAAAGCTCGCGCGTTACTGCTCCGGCTCTTTCTGAAAATTTCGCGATATCACTCATCGTACTTACTATAGCACAAAAAATGCATAATACAAGTATTTCGTACTAACTCAACACCTTTGCAACATAAATGGTAGGCATCCTAAACTGTAGTTACTACAAATAATTACAAAGAAAGGAGCCTACCATGGCTTATTCTAACAACCCTAATCTACCTAAAGCGAGAGCAATTGCCATGCAG
>JAJDCL010000008.1 GCA_029260875.1 Candidatus Saccharimonadota bacterium | reverse complement strand
CCTAGACTTTAAGATCCCAAACACACAAATACAGACTAAACTTAACAACTACCTGAAGTTCTACAACACTAAGCGTGTACACTTGAGCTTGCAGTACAGGACACCAAGCCAAATGTTGCAAAGCTCCTGAGTTTTATACGGGGTTTTGATTGCTATTCAAGCGTTGCTAAGTTATGTCCGGTTGTCTGTTGCGTTTGGTTATTGGTAAATGGCACGTTAAACTATAAGCTAATTGCTAATGGCTAAATCAAAATATAGTTTTAAAGAAGTGCTTTTGCAGCCCGGGGTGCAGTTAGCGCTGGCGGTCGTATTGTTCTTGCTCTGCGCAATTATGGTCAATGACGGTGCTATGGCCCCCTGGGAAAGAACGGTTTTTCAGTTTGTTTACCAAATGCCGGAGTCCTTGACGCTGCCGTTTTTGGTTATCACACAACTGGGTGGCATAACCATGCTTTTTGCGCTTTCCATTGTCTATCTTGTGAAAAGCCACTATTCTGCGGTTATTAGGCTGCTTATGAGCGGTCTTTTAGCTTATCTGGCTGCTGGTGTTGCAAAAGACATGTACGGCAGGGGTCGCCCACATGAATTCTTCACAGATCTAATCTACCGTGACCATCTAATTCGCGGACCTGGGTTTCCGTCTGGCCACACAGCGCTTGCCACTGCTATCGCGTTGACCTTATGGCACTTCTTGCCAAGACGATACCGGTGGCTTGTGCCAGCCATGATAATTGGGGTCGGTTTGTCGCGTGTGTATCTGGGGGTGCATGCGCCACTGGACATTGTGGGAGGTTTTGCGATTGGCTGGGCGTCGGTTGCTGTTTTTCATTTTGTGCGCCTGACAGACATTCGTAAAAAGTCTTGAAAGCATGAGCACTTAGGATTATGCTAGAAGTGGAAGTGTGAGGCTTCCACAGACCCTGGACTATCGTCCGGGGTCATTTTTATTTGCATTTATGAACTTGGGTTACTCGTAAAGCGCTTCTTCAAGTATGTTAAAAGCCTGAACATAACTGGCTGGTTTGGTATTTAGACATGCTGGGCTAACTTTTGGATCGCTAGACACTTTATAAGCGTCCCATAAACCATAAGCGTCCCCTAAACCGTCGCTACATTTTAAGAATCCTAGATGCCGCCGCCCACCATAGTAATCATGTACAACACCCCGGTCCGAATCATCATTCCTTACTATTATTACTGTTTTACCAGCCGCAATACCAGCCATGGCTCGCATTAATGATTCTGCCCGGCTTTAAGAAGTTACCCGTTTGGCATCTCTTGATGCTTCAATCGCTTCCAGTAGTTTGCCCTCAGCGTGTTCGTTCATAATTATCTCCTTTGTCGCTAATCTTACGCCAACTTTGCGAACGACACAATAATATATTCAGCGTTACTTACAGATGTGGCAGAGGCCGCGGATTTCTAACTGGTGATGTATGGGTTTGAAATTTGAGCGTGCACTCATGTGCTCGATTTGCTTTTCGATAACCTGGTCTTCATTCAGTACGGTGACTTTGCCACATTTTAAGCACGTCATGTGGTGATGATGGTGCTGGAAAGTGTCGCTGAGTTCAAGCTTAGAATGCCAGCCGAGCTGGAGTCGGCTGATGATGCCAAGTTTTTCAAAGATTTTTATGTTGCGGTAGACAGTTGCTTGGTCGTGCCGGCTCAGCAGGGAAATAAGCTGAGCAATCGTCAGCACCTTATGATTCTGCAAATGCCCAAACAACCGCAGCCGTGGCTTGGTCACAAAGTGCCCATTGCTTTTCAAAACTTTCTTAAACCTGACTAATTCAATGTTCATACCATACAGATTACTGCAATTTACATACAAATTGCGAATAATTTGCAATTTGTATGTTATAAAGAGTAAACTTTTGAGGAAAATAAACGAAAGACAAGACATGGCGAATTACGGGCACATTATATTTTTTTCACTTATTGGCGGAGTTTTTTCTCTTGTAGGCGGCATGTTATTGTTGCGTCGCAAAAAAACGGCTGAAACACTTGGTAAATACGCGACTCCTTTTGCTGCTGGTGCGCTATTGGCTGCTGCTTTCTTTGAGCTTTTACCAGAAGCGCTGGAAGTAATGGTCGCGGGTACGGCTATGCGCTGGGTACTTGGTGGCATAATTGCATTCTTTTTGCTTGAGCACTTTTTGCACTGGTTTCACCACCACCATGAGCATCAAGATAAGAGTATGCACGTGACAGCGCCACTCATAATCATCGGAGACAGCGTACATAATCTTTTAGACGGTATTGCTATAGGCGCGGCTTTTTTGATTAGTGTTCCGGCCGGAATTGTCGCTGCGATTGCTGTGGCTACTCATGAAATACCCCAGGAGATTGGAGATTTCGGATTACTATTAAAGCAAGGCTATAACCGCCAGAAGGTTATTATCATCAATGTCCTAAGTGCCCTCATGTCTACTGTCGGCGCGCTGCTGATTTTCTGGCTTGGGTCTGAATCAGCCCTTCCACTCGGCGAAATGCTAGCCATTACAGCCGGTATGTTCATATACATAGCCGCCAGCGACTTGATACCTACGATTCACCAAACATTTAACAAAAAGTATAACTATGCTGCGGTTGCCTTGCTTCTACTCGGGATCTTAACTGTTGGTGTAACTACGGAAATCGCGCATAAATATACTGACGCGAATCATGGCGACCAAAACCATAACTGCGTTCAGTATTTTGATAAAGAGGGCGAACACTTGATATATGCAGATTGTGTAGAATCATTTGACCTACATGAGCATGGCCACTAGTGCGCGTATAGCTAACTAGGGTACAATATACTTATGGATATTGGCGAAATTTTGTTGGGGGCAGTTATAGTTGCTGGGATTGTAGTGTTTGCGATTTACTTCTTTGGCCAAAAATTTATCTTGCAGCTTACAAACACACACGAAGAGAAGCGCAAAGACAGCAAACAAGAAATTGAATCTGGCGTCAAGGACATCGTTGCTAACAACCAAAAACTTATTAGCGAAATTATGAAGGGTCTAGAAAAGCAGCTGCAAGGCAGCCGCGAAGAAGTAGGCGATCTACGCAAGCAAAATGCCGCCATCCGCGAACAGCTGGCGAATACAGCCAAGATAACCGAAGGTTTGCAAGTATCTACAGATAGCCTAAAGAACCTGCTATCAAACAACAGGTTGCGTGGTGTCTGGGGCGAGCAAGTGGCGGAGGATTTGTTGCTTGCAGCTGGTTTTGTAGAAGGTTCAAACTTTACAAAACAATCAGCTACCAGCGAAGGGCGGCCCGATTTTACGATCTTATTACCTGATGGCGCTAAGCTTAATGTTGATGCTAAGTTTCCATTCGATGACCTGATGGAATATCAAGAGGCCAAAACCGAGGCAACCAAGAAACAGGCACTGGCTAAATTTAGCAACTCTATCAAGATGAAAGTAAAAGGTATAACGTCTAAAGACTACATCAACCCGCAAGATCAGACGCTGGATTTTGTGGTGATGTTTATACCGAACGAAATGATATTTAGCTTTATATATGAAAAAATGCCTGACATAAACGAATACTGCAACCAGCGCAAGGTAGTATTAGCTGGGCCGTTTGGTTTTACGGCGGTGCTTAGGCTGGTAATGCAGGCGCACAAAAACTTTGGCTATGAAAAGCACTTGCAGGAAATTTTTGGGCTTGTTTCTAAGTTCCAGGAAGAATACGCAAAGTTTGGCGACAGCATGCAAAGGCTTGGTAATCAACTAACAACTACGCAAAAAACATTTCAAGAAGTAGAAGGTACGCGCAGCCGGCAGCTAACAAAAGTTGTTGATCAAATCAGTAACCACTCAGATCTTAAGATTGTTGAACCCCCCAGCAACAACCCGTTGGAAATTGAGAGATAAAAGTGAATATTGTGATAGTCGGGGGCGGGTTTGCAGGCATCAAGACTGCACTTGAGCTGGGTAATAAGCAGGGGTTTGAGATTACGCTTATTTCTGAACGGTCAAACTTCGAATATCATGGGGCGCTGTACCGTTCTGGCACAGGCCGATCGCCGTTAGAGGTGGTAATACCTCTGCGAGATATTTTAAAACGCACCAAGAATGTTAAATTTGCGCAAGATAAGATAGTCGGTATAGATGCAAATAAAAAGCGCGTTGTGAGCGAGACAGGCAATATTTACCCGTACGACAAATTGGTGCTAGCAATGGGCAATGTCGTTAACTACTTTGGCCTTAGTGACATGGATGAGCTAAGCATGAGCCTTGATACAATAGGCAGCACAATCAGGCTCCGCCATAAATTGAAAGATCTTTTTAGGAGCCCTGCAAAATCAGTGCGCATTGCGGTTGTTGGTGGTGGGTCAGCTGGCGTTGAGCTGGCTGGTGAGCTAGATCATTTTGCCCAGTTGGTGGCAGAAAAGTACAAGACACCAGCCAAGAAGGTGGAAGCTGTACTTATTGAGGGTTCCGACCGTGTGTTGCCATCACTTTTACCCCAGGCGTCTAAAAAAGCTTTGACCAGACTTCAGAAGCTTGGGGTGCGGGTTTTATTAAACACACAGTTAAATTTGTGTAAGCCTGGTAAGGCGTGTCTGGACAGTGGCGACCTAGAGGTAGACTTAATAATATGGACGGCTGGCAGCCACGCGGCTAATTTTTATGCTAACCATCCGCGGCTATTCGCGATGGAGCGCGGGCGCGTAAAAGTGGACCAGTATTTACATGCGTCGGGTCATACAGACGTATATGTACTGGGCGACAATGCATCTACGCCGTATTCGGGTATGGCACAGACCGCATTACTTGACGCAAAATTTATAGCAACAAACTTACTGCGCGAGCAAGCGGGCAAGTCGCCGTTTTGGTACCGTGCAAGGAAGCCCATTTACGCCGTGCCAATCGGACCGAACTGGGCAATTATTCAAACGCCGACAAAAATTATCAGCGGTTTGCGCGGTTGGATCGTGCGCCGGCGTGCCGACCTGGCCATTTACCGCAACTTTGAACCATATAAACAAGCCATCAAAACCTACCGCAAAGGCAACCACCTAGCCGACTTTTAACAATCGCGGAACACTCGCCCAAACTCGTGATAAGGCAATCTTTTTGCAACAGTCTAATCTGTACATGTAAGCTTGGCCGGCTTGAACCAACCTAAAAGGGCATACTTTGTGTATTAGGCTAAATATAACCTCCAGGTTATGGTTGGGGTGTTTTATCGCGTAGATCAATAAGCTGACCTACTATACGTTCTTCAACTGAGCCTCTGTTGCGTTCAACCGGCAAACCGTCAAGACACAGTAGTCGGGGCTGCGGTTCCAGACCGATAACGATATTGCGTGGCGCACTAGTGTCTGGCAAAAATTCTCTTGTATCTTTCCAGAGCCTAAGGCCTTGGACGGCTAAGTCATGAAGCTGGTTCTCAATGCCGGGATATTCGGCCATTAATATCTCAAGCTTTTCCGCATCAACCTCTGCCTTGTATGGATGGAATAACTTCGGGTCATACAACTTTGGACAGAATTCCTGCGCTGTCATAACAGCGGTTTCGCCAGGCTTTATAGGATGTTTGCCCACATAGCTTACCTGAGGCAAAACCATTGGTCCTAAATAATTCCTTAATATATTATGTTGTTCGTTAAAGCCAATCGCTGTACTTAGTCGATCACTTTCGCTCATTCGTACACTTCTGCGATGTGCCTTTAAAATATAATATGAGTCATTCTCATTTACGACCGCTGTGTGCAGTGTGCCAGCTCCTTTAAATCTATAACCCTCATCCGCCATCTTATCAAGATCGACCCCAATTATCCTTGCGGTTAGATTTGGAAACGTCTGAACAAATTTCATGATAGCCATTTCATAACTTCTACCTGCAAGCGCCATTTGGTCAATATGATGAAATCGTGATTCAAGTTGTTCTTCGCCAGCCTGCACGCATGCAAAGTTACGCTCAAATTCGTCAACAACTTCCACTACATACTTCATATAAATAATTATAGCACAAATTAGACATATAAGCAAAAGAAATATTGGTATAAACACAAAAGTTAAAAATTAATTTTTTTGAAGTAAGTCTATGGTCAGGGCGGCGGTCCAGGAGAAGTTGTGGGCGCCTGCGGGGGTGCCATCTATGGGAGAGAAATATTCTCTGAAACCCCCTTTGGCTACCATTTCCAGTGTTGATTCTGTTAAGGCCTGGGCATGATCCTTGAAGCCGTTTCTTTTTAAACCGTCAATAATGAGCCAGTTCATATTGACCCATGTCGGGCCCTGCCAGTAACCTAGCTCTTTAAACCACACGGAGTTGATTGGTACTGTGGGCACCGGGTAGGCTGGCCCAAAAATGTGGTGATTTTCTAAATGCTTTACAAGTAAGCCTGCTCGCTCTTTAGTAATGCACCCTGCATAAAGAGGCATTAACGTAGCAACAGAAGGTTCCTTAATTAGTTTATGGGTGGTAAAGTTGCGCGAGTAATACTGGTTGCTGTATGGGTCCCAAAGAGATTCAAGCGCCAAAACTGTTTTTTTCATCTGATTTAACAAATCCTCTGGCACTTCCTGGCGAATTGTTTTTGCGATGTCCAGAAGAATTTCGTCAGCACGAATAAGGATGCAGTTAAAGTTGAGATCCTCAATCGCAAAAAGCGAATGATCCAATATCTTGGCGGTATCATATTGTTTGCGACGCAACCGCCGTTGTGTGCTAAATAGTGATAGTGCATCAACCGTAGACATGCGCTGCGATGCGGGGAGAAAGTGTGTGTCTCGGCGAAAAAGATTGATAAGCCAGTCCAGGCCTAACTTATCAATAACACGTATCCACACCGGCATTTGGTGTGTTTTGAGCTCACTCATCCAGGGGGGTGTGTTGTCTAGGCCTGACTCCCATGGGTGTAAAAGTAATGCCAACCCCTCTTGGTGAGGATCTCGGTCGGTGTGAAGCCACTCATGATATTGAACAAGTGCAGAAAAAACTGTTTTATACCATGTGCGCCGTTCCGGGAGAGATAATTTTTGACCAATCCGAAGAACGGCCTCTGCTAGCATTGGAGGCTGCGTAATCCCGGTGGTGTCAACATAGTCGGGTGCATTGGGGTTAGTCCAGCTGCGCCATATGTTGTGATCGCGCTTATAGCCTGGTGACATAACAATATTAGGCATCATCCCGTTATGCCACTGGCCTGTGAGTAAGTGTAGTATTTCTGTCTGTGCACGGCTCACATCATAATGCCTCTGGCCGATAGCAATAAAACAGCTATCCCAAAGCCACTGATGGGGATAAGGGCCGTCTGCTGGAATGGTAAACGACCCTTGATCGTTGGTCTCTAAAACCGACTTTGCTTGCTCCAAAAGGTTTAACTGCTCGTTCATTTATTACCATTATAACGCACATGCTTGCATGTGATATGTGTTGCGAAAGTAGACCCGATTATTCAATTAATCTCTATCACAAGAAACAAGGAAGCTTGCGATTATTGCGTCGTGGTCAGAATCTATTTGTACTACCCGGGAATCAGTACAATGTATCTTTCCGGATAAATTTCGGTAATACATGCTGTCAAGCTGTGCTGCGTAACGCCAATTGACTCCGCAGTTATAGGCTACGCCTTCCAAAACGAATGCGGCTACTTTCTGGTTGGACTTAATCGCATGCCACGTCGGTTGCTTGCCAATATCAACCCTGCTTAAGTTCGCTTGATGTTGCATCACTGCGTCTGCCGGTCTTGGGCGTGGGAAGTGGTTCATATCACCACCCATAATAAGCGGAGTTTTTATGCTATCTATAGCTTCAGGTATTTTCTTTAATTGTGACGCGCGTGATAAAAATTTTATCGGAACAATAGGGTGTACTGTGGCAAGCGTACAAACCATGCCCCCTATAACAACTTCTGTTTGTAGAATTCCTCGTGCTCTATAACGAACTTCGTCAACACATGGCAGTGAAGGTCTGCGTTGCTCCTGTAATACAATTTTATTATCTGTTATGACGTCAATATTTTTACGAACTGCTATCGCGAGTCCAAATTCATCAGCGCAGGCGGCAATTCTCATGCCTGCAGTATGAATAACGCTTTCAAATTCAATATCACGTTTAGTGTTAACTTCTTGTAATAGCCACACATCGGTCCCGACAATAGATTCAAGAGCTTTGGGACTTCTTAGAGCGTTGCCAGATTGAGTATTAGCGGTAGCGACAGAGAATTCAACCATATAGCGTAAAGATTAAAATGCTAGCGGTAGTTTGTGAAACTTAAAGGAAAATTAAAATCTTGGGCGCGCAATAACTGCATAACACCCTGCAGGTCGTCTTTGCTACCGCTCACTACGCGGACGGTGTCGCCTTGAATTTGTGCTTTGACCTTCGGGAATTTTTCGCGGAGTAGCGCAGTAATGTTTTTGGCTTTATCTTGGTCCAAGCCTTGTTTAAAAGCTACTTCTTTGGTTGTCTTTAGATTGCTTGTTATTGCTTCTTTAGAAACGTCTAAAACCTTTTGGCTTTGACCTCGGGCGGCCAACTTCTTACGAATAATGTCTAGGATTGCGTCAATCTGAAAGTCGCTATTGCCGGTAATTTTAAAACCGTTTTTATCATCTTGCCATTCTAGTGCTGCAGGCGTGTTTTTAAAATCGTAGCGATTGTCTATCTCGCGCTGCGCTTGGTCAAAGACGTTGTTCATCTCTGCCTTGTCGTACTCACTAACCACATCAAAAGAAAAATTAGCCATTACTTAGCCCTCGCTTCATTAATTATAATCTTTTCTAGTGTTTTGCTCCACGCATCTTCTAGCGTTGAATAAACTGGAAGCCCCAACTCATCCGCAGTATCTAAGTAATATTTTTCGCTGCCCTTATACCCCGGCTCCATCCCCATTACCACATTAGGCTGTTCCCCGATTCTCAGCAAGCAATATATAATACCGAACTCAATCCGAGTAGTTTGTGCGTAGGCGCGGCCCCCTTGATAAGGCAAGCTTAAATCTTGATTAGCAAACCAAAACATAATCGCACCGAACTTGGCGGCATCAAATAAATGATCTTTTTCCCAGCGGGTTTGTTGTCTATAATTAAATTTATCGCCAATTGTGTCTCTACGCGGATTTGCAATATGAAGCGGGGTGTTTCCGGAGTATAGCTGAGTAAAATAGCTAACGGAATCTCGTTGCCAGTCTTGAGCGCCCTTAATAGGCCCGGCAAGAAATAAAATTTGTTCGTTATGGGGTATATTGGCGCGTGTAGGCGGACGGTGTTCTATGGTAGGCATATTCTTATTGTATACTACAGATTATGAAGATAGTGTTTGTGTCAGGTAGCGTCCGCTCAGACTCACAGAGCCGCAAGGTGACAGATTACCTAGCCGGCCGTCTTAATGATGCCATGGAGGTGAAGATAGTGGACCTAAACGAACACCGGCTACCACTTTATGACGACAGCACGGATGGCCCTTGGCAAGAAATTTGGGGACCGATTGAAAACGAACTGATGAGTGCGGACGGTTTTGTGGTCGTGTCGCCAGAATGGGATGGTATGTTTAGCGTTGGGCTACACAATATGTTTCATTATGTCACTAAAACCAAAAACCACGTGATGGCACACAAGCCAGTGATGTTGGTAGGTGTTAGCGACGGTATGGGCGGAGCCTATCCTATAGCTCAACTTAAGGCTATAGGAGCTAAAAACACGCATTATGTTGTTTCACCGGAAGGCTTGCGTATTAGCAAGGTTAAAGAAGTGCTAGTAAATGGCGAAATAGTAGTAGACGGCGTACGCGAAAGAGCTGATTATTCCTTAAAAGTTTTGGTGGAATACGCCAAAGCACTTAAACAGGTGCGTGACTCAGATATTATTGACTTCAAAAAATTTGGTAGCGGGGTGTAAAAACCTATCTGTTTGGCGTATACTAAACGCCAGTTATGAGTTACCAGAATACGGAGATTGCTAAAGCTGCTGAGGTGCTTAAAAAGCGCCTGAATGAGCTTGAAAATAAGTCCGACATAATAAAAGATAATGAGCTTAAGGCACTTTATGCGCGTATACCAATGCTGCCAGATGGAGAGCGGGCTGCATTTGGCAAAGAGATTAACACTCTTAAAGCTGAACTTCTAGAATTGGCAGGCCAAGACGATGAGCCCCATAAAAAACTGGAACCCATAGATGTAACAGCGCCATTTGATATAAACACCGAGCCAGACAAACGACCGCGCTTACTAGCTAGTGACCTAGGTAGTAAGCACCCTATAACAAGCGAGATTGAAATTCTTAGCGACATAGCAATGCGTATGGGTATGGAAGTTGTGAAAAGCCGACAAATTGACGATGACTGGCATATGTTTACGTCCTTAAACTTCCCAGAAGAGCACCCGGCGCGAGATGATTATGACACCTTTATAACGACCGAAGGTTTGATTGCTCCAGCACACACCAGCACAATGCAAAATAGAATTATTAGCGCCAGAAAGGATAGGCTTGCAACTGGTCAGGCTATCTCAGTGCTGGTCCCGGATCGTGTATTTCGTAACGAAGACCTAGATGCTCGGCACGAGCACACATTTCATCAGCACGAAGGGGTATACGTAGGTACTGGCGTGCATGTGGGCCAACTACTGGCCACACTAAAAACATTCCTTCAAGAGTACTTTGGTAAAAGCCTTGAGATTAAGACGCAACCATTTTACTTTCCCTTTACTGAACCGAGTTTTGAGTTTGCAGTCAGCTGCCCGTTTTGTAGCAAACAGGGCTGTCGGGTTTGCGGTGAAGGCTGGATTGAGATTTTGGGCTGTGGATTGATTCATCCAAATGTGTTGAAGATGGCTGGAGTAGACCCGACCATTTATACGGGCTTTGCATGGGGTGGTGGCGTTGAGAGGCTAGTAATGATTAAGCACAACATTGACGATGTGCGATATTTTATGTCGGGTAAACTAGATTTTCTGAGGCAGTTCGCATGAAGAAGATAGAAACAAGCAAAGGTGTGCGCTACCAACTTGATCCGGCAGAAAGAACCGACCTGATCGTATGCGCGCAAAATGTCATAGTGAATACATACCCTATCTCTGATGATGGCTACGCGACTGCTCTGATGACGGTTTCTGGCAGTATTTATGAGGGCATTTCCTATAAGTCTGAAACGCATACATTAACCATGCATGCGGAGGTAACGGCACTGGCTAACGCGGCAATTCACGGTGAAACGGATGTAGTCGCAATCGTGGGGCCTAACTGCCATATTTGCAAGCAGTTAATTTATGAAAACGGACTGAATTCTGGCATAGACATTATGATAATTATGGACGAAGAGAACGGCCCTCATGATGTGCCGATTTCCGAAATGATGCCATATGCCTGGCCGCTACTGAAAGGGAAAAGTGAAAGTTAGTCTGAACTGGATAAAAGAATTTACGACCGTTAATATACCGGTGGATGAGCTCGTTCGAAAAATAGGCGCACAGCTTGGTGCGGTAGAAGAGACCGTTGACCTAGAGAAGAAATATCAGGGTATCGTTATCACCAAAGTCGTATCCTGCGCGCCACACCCGAACGCCGACAAGCTACAGGTCTGCACTATTGACGATGGTGGTATTACACCTGATGTCAAGAGGGACAAAAACGGGCATGTACAAGTAGTCTGTGGCGCGCCAAATGTGGCTGCCGGCATGCTTGTAGCGTGGCTGCCGCCCGGCGCAACTGTACCGAGCAGTTATGGCAAAGACCCGTTTGTACTTGAGTCGCGGGAAATACGCGGTGTTGTAAGTAACGGCATGTTAGCCAGTGCCAGCGAACTGGCGCTTAGTGACGATCATTCGGGAATTTTGGAGCTGGACAGTGGTGGCGCAAAACCAGGTGATGATTTTGCGCAGCTTTATAAGCTTGACGACCATATTATTGATATAGAAAACAAGATGTTTACCCACCGGCCTGACCTGTTCGGTATACTAGGCATAGCACGCGAGATTGCCGGAATCCAGCATAGGCCATTCAAAAGTCCAGACTGGCATGTAGAAAAACCTAAGTTTTTATCGGCCGAACCAAAAGTTGGTCAACTTAGGCTTATGGGTGAACGGCCAGAACAAGTACCGCGCTTTATGGCAGCCGTGCTTACAGATGTTGAAATTAAGCCAAGTCCTATTTGGCTCCAGAGCTGGTTAAGCCGTACAGGTATTCGCCCAATAAATAATGTTGTCGATATAACTAACTACGTTATGTACCTGACAGCTCAGCCGCTTCATGCTTTTGACTACGAAAAAGTAAAGGCTGCCTCGGGTGCGGATGGGGTCGTTATCGGCCCAAGGCTGGCAAAAAAAGGAGAAAAGCTCAAGCTTTTGTCTGGCAAAGAAATTGAGCTAGACGAACAAGATATAGTGATTGCGACAGATAAAAATGCCGTAGCTTTAGCTGGCGTAATGGGCGGTACAGACACAGAAGTAGACGAAAACACCCGCTCTATCATCCTAGAATGCGCTAATTTTGACATGTATGCGGTACGTCGCACGGCGATGCGACACGGCCTTTTCACAGATGCCGTTACACGTTTTACTAAAGGGCAAAGCCCGCTGCAAAACGACAGGGTAATGAAGTTCGCTATCGAACTGCTCAAGGACATAGCGGGCGCAGAAGAACAACTCGTTTTAGATACGGATAACCACGGCGTCTTGCGCCCTGCTGTTGCTGTACATGTAACTGATGATTTTATCAATGCGCGTCTGGGCCTAACACTGTCTGTTAAAGAAATGGCTCACTTGCTGGAAAACGTAGAGTTTGAAGTAGCGATTAACGGACCCACGCTTGTTGTGACACCGCCGTTTTGGCGTACAGACATAGAAATTCGCGAAGATATGGTAGAAGAGATAGGCCGGCTATACGGCTACGATAACTTGCCGCTTGAACTACCTAAACGCGACCTTACGCCTCCGCCTAAGAACCCAATGATTGAGCTTAAAGACAATATGCGTTCTACATTATCTTCAGCTGGCGCCAACGAACTACTGACTTATAGTTTTGTTCACGGCAACTTGCTTGAAAAAACTGGCCAAAACAAAGGACAAGCATTTCAGCTAAGCAATGCGCTTAGCCCGGACCTGCAATATTATAGGCTGAGCATGACTCCGAGCCTGCTGGACAAAGTTCACCCGAACATCAAAGCCGGCTATGGCGAATTTGCAATCTATGAAATCGGCACGGTGCATAACAGGGCTGAAAAGGATGATGAAGGCCTGCCGAAGGAGTTTGACAGGCTAGCCGTGGTATTTACGGCAGACGAAAAAGTGGCTAAAGCCAAGTATACTGGTGCGGCCTATTACGAGGCGCAGCGATATTTGACTCTACTGTTTGACAAGTTAGGTATCGGCCGGCACTCATTGGCGCCCGGACTGCCGGAAGGCGGCGACCTGATTGATGCTCTAGCCTCTCCATATGATACGACCAGATCTGCGACGGTAAAAATAGGCTTATCGGATTCTAAAAAAGTAACTATAGGAATAATCGGCGAGTTCAAGCCTGCCGTACAAAAGGCACTAAAACTGCCATATTATTCTGCCGGTTTTGAGTTGGACATTTCGGCCATATCAATCGCTAGGAGTAGGGCAAAAGAGAGTACTTATAAAGAGCTTTCTAAATTCCCAAAGACTGAACAAGACATATCGCTTAAGGTGCCTGCAGACCTTGCCTACAGTGATCTGCTGAGCCATATCAACAAAGTCGTTGATGAGATTAAACCCAGAGAAACGGTTACAGATATTACGCCCGTTGATATCTACCAAAATGAAAGCGATACCAAGCATAAACACATTACGCTGCGATTAAGTATTGTGTCTTATGAGCGTACGTTGACCGATAAAGAGGTGAATAGTTTGCTTGAAGAAACCGCTCAAGCTGCGAAGAAAAAATTTGGCGCAGCAAGATTATGAAGTCAGAAGCCCTGCACGGCATAAAAATGGAACACAAGCTGGCACCAAATATGGTGGTATTCAGCCATGGGTTCGGGGTAGCAAGGGACGGCGGTGGATTGTTTACTGAGCTTGTAGCAGATTTGCCAGAAGGCTTCGGTCACGTTTTGTTTGACCACAATGACAATAACGGCGGATCTACTGTCCTTTCGGATTTTACTGAGCAGGCCAGACGGCTTTCAGATATTGTTCACTGGACTCAACAACAGCCAGGTGTAGTTGAGACGCACATAATTGCACATTCAATGGGGTGTGTCGTGACTGCCCTAGCTAAGCCCAAGATTAACGGATACTTTATACTTTTAGCGCCCCCTCTACAAATTGGCGAAAACACGCGCAGCTACTACACATCAAAGCCGGGCGCAAAGCAGTACGGAGACCGCTGGCTTATACCTGACAGCGACGGCACAACAATTGTGCCATTATCGCTAATTGATGAGTTTGAGCAAATCAATGCCGGCAGGACGCTATTGGACTTTGCTGATGACCAGCGGTTGACGATAGTGACGGCTGGCAATGACGAAGCGTTGGCGGATGAGGATTATAGTGATCTTAGCAATCATCCGAACGTAGATTTTATTGCAATCCTTGAGGCTGACCACAGCTTTAAAGGCAAAAATCGTAAGAAGCTGATTTCGTTAATCAGACGAGTGCTGCAGTAGGTTTACGGCTTAAGCAACAAAATGCTTGTCACCAACAGCCAACAGACTCTATACTAGTCTATGAATTAAGGAGGGTGTATGTCTAAACCCAAACGGGTCGTTGTCCTGTTGCTGGCAGTACTGTTCCTAGGAACATCGATAGCCTTTACTGTGGCTGTTGTACTAGATATGCGCAAACAAAGCCAGGACACCAGCGAGTTGACGCAGAGCGAAGTTACAGAATCAATTAATCAGAACGAGGAGAATAAAGACATGCTACAAGGTACTAAACTAGAAGATTTTACGCCCATAGAGCAGGTTACAGAACTACAGAAGATTGATCTGGTTGAGGGAGTTGGCGAAGTCGTGCAGCCTGGAGCAACAGTAACTGCTCACTATACAGGAGCATTAGCTAAGGACGGAACAATATTCCAAAGTTCACATGATTTTGGCCAGCCAATACCGTTCGGTCTTGATGGTGTTATTAAGGGCTGGACTGACGGCGTACCGGGTATGAAGGTGGGAGGCAAAAGACGGCTGCTAATTCCTGCTGCCCAGGCTTATGGATCGCAAAGTCAAGAAGGCATTCCAGCTAACTCTGATTTGGTTTTTGATATAGAAATTGTCTCGGTCCAGTAGTCTGACCTCGCGATTAATCAGGGGATAAATACAGCAAAAAACACAACATATAGCGTATTGACTATGCAGAGCTACGCTAGCTATACTGTATCTAGTAAAAGCGACACCATAAAAACAATAACTTTATAAACAACCAAACACGGGGGTATAAAATGCCAAAGAACATCACAATATTTACTACTAACACTTGCGGTTACTGCGTAATGGTTAAGAAGTGGCTCAGCGCCAAAGGTCATGCCTACGAAGAAGTAAATCTGGACACCGACCCTATCCGCCAACAAGAGGCTATCGCGTTGAGTGGCCAACTTTCTGTCCCAATCACGGTAGTTACGAAACAAGACGACACGCAAGAAGTTGTAGTTGGCTACAACCTGGCTAAACTAGCTCCAGCTGTTAGTTAATTGATTTTCAATTTTTCAGCTTTCAATCTACAATCAAATATCAGCAGGTTATTTTTTACGGCTCGCGGTAAGGAAGTTTGCTTCACTGAGAGTTTGGTGTTGAGAAAAACGATAATCGGTAATTAAAAATTATGAATGATTCAACAGAGTTACATGATGTAGTAATGGTAGGAGCAGGGCCAGCAGCGTTGGCTGCGGCGCTTTATACGACGCGCGAGGACATAGACACGGTGTTATATGAGAAGGGTGTAATCGGTGGGTTGGCGGCGATTACTGACTGGGTAGACAACTATCCTGGGTTCCCTGATGGTCTAGCGGGCCTTGAGCTAGCGGATAAATTACAAAAACAAGCCGAACGGTTTGGCGCTGATATAAGGCTCGGCGAAGTTCAAAAAATTACAAATACAGGCAATCTTAAGGAGATAGAAACGACAGACGGATTGGTTAGGGCAAAGACAGTGCTTATAGCTACCGGTAGTGATTATAAAAAACTGGGGATTCCAGGGGAAGAAGAATACTATGCCCGAGGCGTACACTACTGTGCAACTTGCGACGGCGCTTTTTATCGTGACAAGAAAATAGTCGTTGTTGGTGGTGGTAACTCCGCGGTGCAGGAATCAATATTCTTAACAAAGTTTGCGAGCCATATTGATTTGCTGGTGCGCGGTGATTCGTTTAGAGCTTCTGAGATATTGCAGCAGGAGCTGAAGAAACACTCTGATAAAGTGACTGTGCACTTTAATACATCCACGGAAAGGATTATTGGCAAAGAGGGCAAAGTAACAGAAGTACAAGGACATAATAGCAAAAGCAAGAAAGAGTTGAGCTTTGCAGTTGACGGGGTTTTTGTTTTTATCGGTTTGTTGCCAAACACTGGTTTTTTAAAGGGCTCTGACATAGACCTAGACGACATCGGTATGATAAAGACAAACGAGAGTTTAGAAACCAGTATGTCTGGCGTATTTGCCGCAGGTGATGTACGGTCGGGGGCAACAATGCAAATCGCCAGCGCAACCGGTGAAGGCGCCACTGCAGCGCTTATGATTCGTAAGTATCTGGAACCGCACGCGTAAGCATTATAAGCAAGATATTTCATATACAAAAATAAACTGCTATGGTTATGCTATATATAAGTCTAAGGAGGGATGTAATACATGACAATTTATGAGCTTTGCCTATTACACTCTCGTGCCGACCGGGCTCTTCGTGCTGTTGTAGCGGAAAAACTTCAACCTGTAGAACTTACGATGATGCAGTGGCTTTCGCTTGGCATTATAGCTGGTGGCCCAAAAGAAGGGCTCAGCATGGGCAACATAGCTGAACACATGGGCATTACTTTGCCACAAGTTACCGCCTTGCTACATAGTCTTAGTAAATTACGGTTGATTAAACTTAGAACGCAGCGTCGCGACAGGCGCAGTCGTCACGCTTTGTTAACCCCAAAAGGGGAGGAGGCGCTAAGGAAAGCCAACAGCACATTAGAAGTTGGGCTAGGCGACTTATTCCCTGGGGAGAGGCGTCGGGCATACGTAAGCATGCTAGAGCATATAATCCCATGTGAAACTGAGTCTGTTACGATTGGTGTAACACTAAAACGTAAGTAGAGAGCCCGGAGTGCGAGAAAAGCAATCTTGGCTAATTGTACTAATCGGCGTAGCTGTTGCTAATCATTTGACGAACGCAGGGGATAACTCTTAACGCAGGGCGCTTAGGACAGAAATATAAGCCACCAGTGATTAACAACCGCGCACACGTGTTGATGATCTTAGTCAAACCTGTTTATGCACTATATTCGTGGTGGTTAGTAAGATCTTATTTAGCGTGCCTAGATAGAACGCTACCTTTAGCGACCCTGCGCTTACGTTTAATAAACTTGTTGGGGTAGTTGGTGCATATCCACGCGCCTGGGTAAAGTGTCCTCAAGAATCGTGCAAAAAAATGATGGTTCACAGTGTAGACCATGATAGTTAGATTGAGCCTCTGCGCCAGCCAATAGGTCAATGGGTTCATGATCCAGAAATTTATATCAATGCCGTCAGCGCCATAAGCGCGGGCATAGGTAATGGCCTCGAACGGATTAACTACTACCCTGATAAACCCCTGTATTTCCGGGCGCAATCGCTTTAGAACCTTTATTTCGGAATATACAGGTGAGGCAATAATAACATTTGCGCTTGGAAAATCTTGAAGCGTTTCAAGTACAACCTTAACACCTCCTTCAACCTTGACCTCTACAATTGCTTCGGTAGCACCAATAACCCGAAGGGCGTCTTTCAGGTGAGCTATTGATTCGCCATCGTTAAGCTTTACTTCTTTAAGCTCGGCGTAGGTCGAGCTGGCGATTCTGTATTTGCCGCCACCAATACGGGCAAGCTTATCGTCGTGACTTAATACAGGCTGGCCGTCTTTGGTAAGACGGACGTCAAATTCAACTGCGTCAACACCAATCTCCAAAGCTTTTTTAAGCGATGTAATGGTGTTTTCCAACCTTAAGCCAGCGGCACCGCGGTGCCCAATTATTTTCATCTTACATCTAGTGTACAATATTAGAGAAAATAAGGAGAACACGATGCTAGACCTAAGCTATGGCGATGAAGCCCCGAATATTGTGAATGTAGTTATTGAGATTAGAAAAGGCAATGTTAATAAGTATGAAGTTGATAAAAAAACAGGTCGAATATTTTTGGACCGTGTTAACGGAACAGCAAGCCTAGGTTACCCGGCTGATTATGGATATATCCCTGATACGCTTTGTGACGACGGGGACCCCCTAGATGCAATGCTTATTATTGACGAATCAGTTCCTCAGGGAGTAGTTGTCCCAGCCAGACCTATCGGAGTGCTTAGAATGATTGATGATGGCGAGGGTGATGAAAAGTTAATATGTGTAGCCTCTGACGATGTAACAAAGGCCCACATAACTCACGTTGATCAGCTGGGTGAGAATTTTAAGCCTATGGTTGAGCATTTTTACAAGCAGTACAAAGCCTGGAAAAAAAATTGGCAGGGCACACCCGTGAGTTTTAATGGATGGGGTGGCCCCGAAGATGCCGTCAAAGTTATACAAGACTCAATAGCTCGTGTATCCGATGGTCGATAAGTTGGTTGAGTCTGTTACGGCCGGAGGGGTAGTGATAGGGCCCGACGGAAAAATTGTGGTTGTGAATCAGCACGGGAATTCTTGGTCTTTGCCTAAAGGTCACCTGGAGTCTGGTGAAACAGCCTTTGTCGCTGCGGTTAGAGAAATTAAGGAAGAGACTGGCATTACTGATCTTGAGCTCATAGAAGCGTTGGGGACATACAAACGTTATCGTATCGGTCTTGATAAAACAGAAGATAAAAATACATCTAAACTAATCACGTTATTCTTATTTAGGACGAATCAAAACGAGCTGTTGCCGGAAGATCCCGATAACCCAGAAGCGCGATGGCTGCCAATTGATGAGGCGGCAGACATCCTGACGCATAGAAAGGATAGGGAGTTCCTCCTTTCTGTGATCCCTAAGATAAAACAACAGTTGCCTCAATAGCATATCTCCCTATACAATAGCGTTAATGTTTATATAAATGTGGGGTTAGAATGAAGACACGAGTAGCGATTAATGGGTTTGGACGCATCGGGCGAAATGCATTTAAGGTGGCGTTTGAGCGTGCAGATATGCAAATTGCCGCCATCAATGATCTAACTGATACCAAAACGCTAGCCCATCTTCTGAAGTATGATAGCAATTACGGCACTTATGAGCACGAGGTGGGCTATGACGATACTGGCATTATTGTGGATGGTAAGCACGTAATCGTATTGGCCGAGAAAGACCCCGCAGCCCTGCCTTGGGCTGAACATAAAATAGATGTCGTTATTGAATCAACCGGCTTCTTTGTGAAGCCAGAACTTGCCCGCGCTCACATTGACGCTGGCGCCAAGAAAGTAGTTATCTCTGCACCGGCAAAAGGCGAGGGCGCAACCACGATTGTACTGGGCGTGAATGAAGACCAGCTGGAAGGCGCAGAAGATGTTGTTAGCAACGCATCCTGTACTACAAACTGCATTACTCCCGTGGCTGCGGTTATTGAAAACGCCTTCGGTATAGAGAAGGCTATGATGACCACAATTCATAGTTATACTGCAAGCCAGAAACTTCAAGATGCACCGGCCAAAGATCTCCGCGAAGCACGCAATGCAGCTGAAAATATTGTGCCAACAACAACTGGTGCCTCAATCGCTGCCGGACAAGCCCTACCAGCACTCCAGGGAATCTTTGGTGGGATGTCTGTCCGCGTGCCCACTCCTGTTGTGTCGCTCAGTGATTTCGTAATAATTACTAAGAAACCTGTCACAGTTGAGGCGGTAAACGACGCCTTTAAAAAGGCAGCAAAGGAGCCATATTATCAGGGCATTCTGGATGTAACAGAGGAAGAGCTAGTGTCATCAGACTTTATTGGTAACAGCCATTCGGCGATTGTGGACCTAAAACTTACAGCTGTGGTTGGTGGCGATATGCTTAAAGTTGTGGCATGGTACGACAACGAGTGGGGCTACTCGAACAGATTGGTAGAAGTTGTAGCCGACACTGGTGCGATGCTCCACAGAAAAGAAGATCATTCAGAACATCACGATTAGAAATGAGCTAGTATGAAAATTTATGTTGGCACTGATCATAATGGCTTCCATATGCACGAAGAGCTGATTAAGCACTTAAAAAAGTGTGGCTATGAAGTGGTAGATGTAGGTGGTGGGCAATTGGACCCTCAGGACGATTTCCCGATTTTTGCCCAGCGTGTAGTTACAGACATACTAGCTAGTGATGATGCGGATCCGCGTGGGATACTGCTTTGTGGCAGCGGTCAAGGAATGTGTATAGCAGCTAATCGTTTCAAAGGTATAAGAGCCGCGCTGCTTTATGATAAAGAATCTGCGCGTTCTTCACGTAACGACGACGATACAAACGTTGCTTGTTTACCGGCTAGAGTACTCAAAGAAGGCGAAGCTAACCAAATAATTGAAACATGGTTAAGGACGCCATTTGCTAAGGCCCCTCGCTTTATTCGTCGCATCCGTGCTTTAGATGAGCTAAACTAACTTATTATGAACGTTTACAGTTATAGGCCCCAAAAATATAAGCATCGCTCCCAACGCAAAAAACCGTCAGGCAGAATATTGGTCGTGTTAATACTCTTTATAATCATAGGATTAATAGTTTTTTATGTTCGTAGAGAGCCGGCTTTGGCACCTACAAAACAAAGCCACTCTAGTGCTGAAGACTCAGCCACACTACCGGCCACAAAGGCGTCGCTACCCAACGTTCAAAGCGTGGTAGACACCTACACACAGGCAAATTCAGGTACTTATAGCGTTGTAGTAACCGACCTGGCAACTGAGACGGAACTGGCCGCACATAATACCGACGAGCCTTATTTTGCAGCTAGTATATACAAGCTATATGTGGCTTATCTGGGCTATCTTGATATTCAAAACGGCAGACATACACTTGATGATCCCTTTCTTGGTGGCTGGAGTCGTAAGGAATGTCTGGATAAAATGATTCGCGAATCCCATAGTCCTTGCGCTGAAAAAATGTGGGTTGAGCAAGGAAAAGAAGAGTCAACTGAGCGTCTCGGAGATCAATTTAAGCTGTCAGGAACTTCAATGGTCGGGCTGACCACCACAGCCCACGATGTGAATATAATTCTGGCTCGACTGTATGCGCGCAAGGATTTGAATGAAGCACATACAAATTTATATTTGGAATCTCTAAAAAACAATATCTATCGTGATGTAATACCAGTGGCTTTGCCCGATCTGACAGTGTACGACAAGGTTGGCTTCAACGGCCTGGTCGAATATCACGACGTCGGCATCGTTAAACTGGAAAACGGCCGTGAGGTCGCTGTAACGCTGCTTTCAAGAAATGCCGGCACTCGCCGCCTCGTCGCTTTGACGCAAGCAATATTTAATCCACTTTCTGCTACCAACCAGTAACGCTTAAGCTATAATTTAGACATGGCTATTATCTGTCCGACTGTTACGGCTTCTAACCCTCATGAATATCGCGAGCAAGTAGAGCGCTTGACGCCTTTTGCCAAGCGTATTCATCTGGATTTTATGGATGGGCTGTTTACTACAAACAAGTCCATTGAATTAAGCAAGGTGTGGCTTCCCCATGAGCACGGTATTAGCTGTGATCTCCATCTTATGTACATGCGTCCTGATCTTTACATGAACGAAATTAAGCATATTAAGCCGTCATTAGTAATTATCCACGCTGAAGGCCATGGAGACTTTGTAAAATTAGCCGATCAACTTCACTATTTGAACATTAAGGTTGGGGTCGCGCTCTTGCCCCAAACACCGGTAAAACGTATTGCAGCAGCTTTAAAAGACATTGATCATGTTTTAATATTTTCCGGAGATTTGGGACATTTCGGCGGGAAAGCCAACCTAGCGCTACTAAAAAAAGCTGTGGAACTAAAAAGACTGAAGCCCGGACTTGAAGTAGGCTGGGATGGCGGCATAAATAAGCATAATGTAGCGCACCTGGTACATAGCGGCATCGATGTCTTAAATGTCGGGAGCGCTATTCAGCGGGCAGAAAATCCCAAGACAGCTTATGAGAAACTGCACAATTTGTTATAGGTTCTATAAACCAAATACCAGTGTTATATTGAAGTATGAATATACAGAAATACGTCGCTAAAGGCTCCGAGGCCATATTAGATCTTCCTATTTCTGTTGTTACCCAAGAATTAGGGACAGAAGGTCTAAGAGTCCGATACGCTCACGAAGTAATGCGGGCATTTGATGACACAGAAATAATCGAAATGGCTGGCCGAGCTCATTCAATAGGGTCCAGGCTGCACCGTGCTGACCGCCGCTCACATGAACCAGTCGAGAACCACCTGCTCCGCGGAGCCATCAGAGTTCTTTCACTCAACCATTTAGACTACAAAGATCCGTTCATGCCGGCTATTATGATGCTGCATGATGCGCCAGAAGATCACCCCCATAAACTTGCGAATGTGCGTAAAAATACCGAAGAAGCCGAAGCCCGAACTCGCGCTTTTGGTAGAATTGCAACCAACTTTGCTCCCGAGGTAGCGGAAGGTGTGAAATGGATGACCAACCCTCTGCCCCAGCCGGGCAAGACAAGTCTGGCCCTCTATCTTGAACATGGCCAAGAGCTTGTGACGCATGGGCCTAATAGATCAGTTATTGGTAAGTTTGCCGATTTTTTTGATAATGGCACGGGAATATTTTGGTCGCGAAAAGCAACGCCTGAACAATTTATGAAATGGGCCCATAAATATATTCAACTTGTGCCTATCCTAGAAAAGGGCTTACTAAGGCCAGACTTAGGTTTAAGTGAACGGGCGGTACGTTACGCGGAGGCACAGTTTAAGTTAACATCTCAGCACTGTGCCCGCGTTATCATTAAACATGGAGTGTGTGCAGATTTTATCTCACGCCCTTAGCCTGTTATAATTCATAAGCAAGATGACGCAAAAATTAACACTTGAGGAACTAGAGCTAAAGGCGGTCGAGATACGGCAGGATATTATCCGGATGCTGGAGCATGCGGGGAGTGGGCATAGCGCTGGGCCGCTGGGGTTGGCTGATATTTTCACAGCGCTTTATTTTGATGTATTAAAACATAATCCAAAAAATCCTGACTGGGAACAACGCGATATTTTGCTACTCAGCAATGGCCATTGTGTGCCGGTTCGTTATGCAACGATGGCGCACGCCGGGTATTTTGATAAAAAAGAGCTAATGACGCTTCGACAATTTGGCTCACGCTTGCAAGGTCATCCCGAGCGCACAAAATTACCAGGGATGGAGAATACTAGCGGCCCCCTAGGGAGCGGCCTGAGTCAGGCCTGTGGAATGACTCTGGCCATGAGGATGAATAAGGACCACCACCGTTGGGTCTATGTAGTTATGGGCGATGGCGAGCAGGACGAAGGGAATGTTTGGGAAGCTGCGATGTTGGCTAGTAAGTACAAGCTGAATAATATAATCGCCATAACTGACCGTAATAACATTCAGATTGATGGGCCGACAGAGTCGGTTATGCCACTGGAAGACTTGAAGGATAAATGGGAGGCCTTTGGCTGGCATGTTATTGAGATTGATGGCAATAATATGGAGGCGGTGATTGATGCCTGCGCTATGGGGCGTGCAATTGTCGAAAAGCCGGTAATGATTATTGCGCATACGATTCCGGGCAAAGGCGTAGATTTTATGGAATATGATTTTCACTGGCATGGCGCACCTCCAAACCATGAGCAGGCTGTGGAGGCTTTGAAAGAATTGCGAACATTAAGGGGCAAGATTCGGAGCGAACATGAATAATATAAATAGTTCAAATAATAAAATTTATGCTAAAACAATTTCTGGGAAAATAATTCGCGTTTCACTTATCATTTTAATAACCTTTTTAATAGGAATGGGGTTGATAGTTTTATATATTTGGCAAGGATACTTTAATGGCTGATTTGCATCTTATAGATTTAAAGAGTGAGTTGCAGCAAGAACCTATCCGAAAGGGGTTTGGGCGCGGGCTTAAGAAGGCGGGTGAGCTGGATGAAAATGTTGCCGCGGCCTGTGCGGATTTGACGGAATCTACGCAGATGCATTTGTTTAAAGAAGCTTTTCCGGATCGTTTCATAGAAATTGGGGTTGCAGAGCAAAACCTGGTAACGGTCGGTTCGGGGATGGCGGCCATGGGCAAAATCCCATTTGTCAGCAGCTATGCAGCGTTTAGCCCGGGACGGAACTGGGAGCAGATTCGTACGACGATTTGTCTGAACGACCAGCCGGTAAAGATAGTGGGTTCTCATGCCGGTGTATCCGTAGGTCCGGATGGTGCAACGCACCAGATGCTTGAAGATATAGCGTTAATGCGCGTACTGCCAAACATGGTCGTCGTCGTACCTGGCGACAGTATAGAGGCGGAAAAAGCCACGCTAGCACTAGCAAAAGACAAAAGGCCCGGTTATTTGCGCCTGGCAAGAGAAGCATCGCCAATAATCACCACTGAGCAAACACCTTTTGAAATTGGTAAGGCGTATGTGTATTCGCACGGAATGGACATAACAATAATTTCAACCGGTACGATGACGTATCAGGCATTAGCTGCTGCAGAAATGCTGTTTAAGGACGGTATTGATGCGGAAGTTGTGCATGTGCCTACCATAAAACCGCTTGATGCCGTAACTATCCTGCAAAGTGTTCACAAGACCAAAGTAGTCATTACGGTTGAAGAGGCTCAGATCAATGGCGGGCTTGGTGGCGCGGTAGCCGAACTACTTGGCGAAGAGTTTCCGGTCAAGATGAAGCGCTTAGGTGTACGCGACCGCTTCGGAGAATCCGGTAAGCCTGAAGAGCTGCTAGAGCACTTTGCCCTGACAGCAAAACATATTGCCATGGCTGCACATCACATCTTGGCTTAGATAAATAGTAAGAATCTTTGTTTTACCCGGCTGGCGTTGAAGCACGCGCAGAGTGCTAGTAGTGTATTGGTCGCAACCGATAACGCTAAGCGTCTATACAACCATGAGCGGAACGGATATACTAAGAGTCAATGTCTCTATCGCTCACACAAATGAGGAAAAACTGTCAGCAGGCACGTGATGCTATGGCTCGGGCACGCGCAGAACACTTTGCGCTGGGAGCGTTTAACCTGGACAATCAAGAGACCTTACGCGCTGTTGCGCAAGCGGCTGCCAATAAAAATGCACCAGTTTTGGTTGAAGTAAGTCAGGGCGAGGTAGAAGCCTTAGGGCTAGACAATGTCCGTGATATGGTCGACAACTACAAGCAACAGCTCAAAGTTGAAATATATATAAACCTTGACCATAGCCCATCAGTGGCAGCTGCTATCGCGGGGATAGAGGCGGGTTTTGAATTTATTCATATTGACATAAGCCAGGCGCGCAAGAATGCTACGACCGAAGAGATAATTACCGAAACAAAGCAGATTGTAAATTACGCCAGCCTGACCGGTGCGCTTGTTGAAAGCGAGCCCCATTACTTTGGCGGATCATCCAACTTGCACACTGAGAAAATTGATTACGAAGAAATTAGAAAAACATTTAGTACACCTGAAGGTGCAAGGGCTTTTGTGGATGCAACGGGTATCGACACCTTTGCAGCTGCAATCGGTAATCTACATGGTAAGTACCCTGTACCTAAAAAACTAGATATAGAGCTGCTCAAACAGATACGTGAAGCAGTTGATTGCAACATTAGTTTGCATGGTGGCAGCGGGACGCCGGGGCATTATTTCGTGGATGCGGTTAAGGTTGGCGTAACCAAAGTGAATATCAACTCTGATATGCGGGTAGCTTACCGTAGGACGCTTGAGAAGGAGTTAGACGAAAACCCTGACGAGTACGCTGTGGTTAAATTGATGGATAAGGTTATAGCATCGGTTGAGACTGTCGTAGAAGAGAAAATTGACATGTTTAACTCAGCAGGAAGAGCTGTGGTAGACTAATCTTAAGCATTATGTGGGTGGGAAAGACAAATGACTAATTTAGATGTGTTGAGTATCGGAGACGTTGTCACGGACGCTTTCATCAAGTTGCTAGACGACAGAGCTGAAGCATACAAAGATGAAAGAGGTAAATGGTTATCAATACCGTTTGCTACTAAGGTACCCTTTGACCATGCGGTAGAGGTCGATGGAGTAGGTAACGCTGCAAACGCCTCGGTAAGCTTCGCTAAGCTGGGGCTTAGAAGTGGCCTAATCTCTAATGTGGGCGATGACCAACACGGCCGGGATATTATTAGCACGCTAAAAAAACTAGACGTTGACACGCGATTTATCCATGTCAATCCTGGTAAGATCAGTAACTTCCACTACGTACTATGGTACAAAGAAGAGCGTACAATTTTGATCAAGCACGAGGAATACAAGTATCAGTGGCCAAGTTTTCGCGACGAAGATATCCCGAAGTGGATATATTTTAGCTCAATCAGCAAAGACGCCCTGGACACCTACCATGATTATGTGACGGAGTGGCTGGAAAAGCACCCCGATATCAAGTTTGCATTTCAGCCAGGTACATTCCAGCTTGAAGCAGGAGTCGAGCGCTTGGGCGCATTGTACAAACGGGCCGACGTGTTGCTTGTTAACAGGGAAGAAGCTGTTGTGATATCCGGCGGTAATTATGACGACCTGAATGATTTATTTGACCGTTTACATGCATATGGACCGAAAGTGGTCGTAATTACTGATGGGCCAGCTGGTGCATACGCAAGTGAGGTAAACAATGCGCGCTTCAAAATGCCACCATACCCAGACCCAGCCCCGCCCTATGAGCGTACTGGCGCTGGTGATGCGTTTTCTTCAGCCTTTGTTGCGGAGCTAATCAGGGGCAACACAGTAGAAGGGGCTCTTCAGGTAGCTCCAATTAATTCAATGAGTGTGGTACAGCATGTTGGCGCACGCGAGGGGCTGCTCACAGGGGCAGAAATAGAAGAGTTTCTTAAAAAGGCACCTCACTGGTATAAGCCTGAGCGCATGTGAGCAGCTCAAGCACTTCTGGCTTAACAATTACGCTCATGCTAATCTATAAACAATTATGTCAAAGTACTTGTCGGACTTGCTGAAGGCAAACGAACCCATGTTTACGTCTGCGCTTAAGCAACTTGAGCTTGCTTCTGGGGACCAAAGCGTAGATGTCAGGTTGACTGCGGAGTTGATCGGTAAAGCGCACATGAAAATGCGTGAACTAGGTTTAGACCCAAGCGACACAACAGGCAAGGAGCTGTACCACGCCCTGATGTCATTAGTAAAAAAGCATGACGAGTTTTTGTCTACTAAAATTGGTAGCAAAGACTCTTCAGATGTGAGCGATCTGTTGCCACGAATTAAGGATATTGTAGAGAAAATGGACGTGCCCAAAAAAGTTTGGGTGCTGCGACTCAGCGTGGCTAAGCGATTGTTGAAGGCGATGCCGCCAAAGCATGTTATGAAGCACTTAGGCTATAAATCTGTTGATTCAATGCTGAAGCGAGAGCCTGTTGCCGAGCTCTATGGAAGTTTGCGCTTTGCTGAAGACCCAGAGTGGCTACGACTGTTCTTGCAAAAGTATAAAAGCCTTCGGCCAAGTGATTTTGAGTCGCGCGATATTGAGATTTTGCTGATGGATAGTGAGAAATGGGGAGAGTTAACAAAGGCATTTGTTAATAAAAAAAGACACAACCTAACACATCTAAAAGAACTAGGCGTTATCTTAATGCTACCTATGCCAGTAATGAAAATGCGCGGGATAACTATCACGGTGTTGCCACTGCTTTTGCATTACTTAAACGAAATTCGTCTTTACAGTGCTTTCTTTAAGTTGCAGCAAGTTAAGCCTGATTTCGGCGAAATACTTGTCAATACGTTGATTGCCGACCCTGACAAACATGCAGTCATGGCTGGACAGAAAATCCATTGGCGAGTCATACAGCGTTACTTCGGAAAATTAGAATCAGAGTATCATCCTGAAATGTTTGAACCACACGTACAGCCAGAGGACTTGCATTGGCGAAAAGCCGAAGAAGTGCTTTACCATGTAGAGCCTGCACTGCATTTTTGGTATGACTTAGATTATGTTGCGATATTGCATGAAGGCCGGCCAGTGACATTTAACCTAATGGATATTGCAATTAGTTATGTCAACGATTTGCCTTACCACGATAGGGCTGTTTACCACTTTCGTGAAGCTTTATGGAACGAGATCTTTATGCGTTATTTAGGCCAAAAAACTTTAGAGGCGCAGGTCTTAAAACAGCTTGATAATGAAATGATCGCTCCTGAGTCATTGGTTTTGCATTCTGGAGGGCTTGGCTAATGTACCAAATTTGCATATCCGGGGCCGCCAAAGGTAAAAGCGTCGAGGAAGGTAAACACATTGCCATAGCTGCAGGGCGCGCGCTAGCCAAGTCAGGCCACAGTCTAATGACAGGCGCAACAGTGGGCCTGCCGAACTATGCTGCAGAAGCATACAAAGCAGCTGGCGGCAAAATGAGTGTCGGTATTAGTCCGGCTACTTCTAAGATTGAACATGTTATGAAATATCGCTTACCTACTAAGGCTTATGATGTGATTGTGTATTCTGGCATGCATTACGTCGGACGCGACAATTTGCTGATAGTTTCAAGTGATGCAGTTATAAGTATTGGTGGCAGGCTGGGGACTCTGCATGAGTTTACTATCGCGATGGAAACCGACACGCCAATCGGCTTTTTAGAAGGGGCAGGAGGAATTAGTACGGAAATTTCTGACATTATGCATGCAGCAGGTGAATCAAACAGCAAAAATGTGGTGTTTAGTGATAATGCAGACGATTTGCTTTCAAAGCTTACAGGTCTTCTTGATCATGAGAATAGGAAGTACCGGCAATTGTATGAATAATAATTTAGCTGCACGTGGGAAGTGGCCGATAACAATATTGGTTATTATACTAATAACTCTAGCGGGGTGGAGGATAGTTAGTCTGCAAATTAATGATAAAAACATACAAAATTTTGATGACTGTGTGAAGACTGGTCACCCGGTTTTGGAAAGCTACCCAGAACAATGTATCGCTAATGGTCGTACTTTTGTAAATACTCGCTAAGAGTTTTGGGCCAAATCATAAATGTATTAAGTATTTTAAATTGGTACAATTAAATAATGTCTGCCAAATTTCAACTAACATCAGACTACAAGCCTACAGGCGACCAGCCAACGGCGATTGCTCAGCTGTCAAAGAATACACAAAACGGGGTAAAGGAACAGGTGCTGCTAGGTGTTACTGGTTCTGGCAAAACATTTACGGTAGCTAACGTTATACAGAATTTGCAGCGGCCTGCACTTATTTTGTCGCACAATAAAACTTTGGCCGCGCAGCTTTACGGAGAGTTTAAAAACTTTTTCCCAAAGAATGCCGTACACTACTTTGTCAGCTACTTTGACTATTACCAGCCCGAGGCCTACATACCGCGCAGCGACACATATATAGAGAAGGACAGCCAGATAAATGAGGAAATTGATCGTTTGAGGCACGCTGCAACGGATGCGTTACTTTCTCGTCGCGATGTCATTATAGTGGCAAGTGTTAGCTGTATTTACGGAATTGGATCGGTTGAAGATTATGGCAATTTATCTGAGACGGTTAAGCTGGGTGAGCGCAAGGTCCGGGATAAATTCATACGTCGTTTGACAGATATTCAGTACCAGCGTAATGATATAGATTTTCACCGTGGCACATTTCGGGTTAAGGGAGATGTGATAGACGTTATGCCAGCCGGCGAAGAAGTTGCTTATAGAATTGAGTTTTTTGGTGACGAGATTGAGCGTATTTCGCAGATCAACCCCCTGACTGGTGAAATCCAGAAACACCCTGATCACGTTAGGATATTCCCAAGCAGCCACTATGTGACTCCGGCCGATAAGCTTAAAGAGGCGCTTACCAAAATTGAAGCCGAGCTAGCCGGAAGACTAGATTATTATAAAAAGAACGGCATGTTGCTGGAGGCTCAGCGCCTTCAACAACGGACAAGGTTTGATATTGAGATGCTTGAAGAAACCGGCTTTGTAAAAGGTATTGAGAACTATAGTCGGTATCTTACAAACCGCGAACCAGGTGAACAGCCAGCAACATTACTTGATTATTTTCCAGATGACTACCTGCTGTTTATCGATGAATCACACATGACAATTCCGCAGGTTAGGGGGATGTACAATGGTGATCGTGCTAGGAAAGAAGTGCTGGTAGAGCACGGATTTCGTTTGCCAAGCGCCCTAGATAACAGACCGCTAACTTTTACAGAGTTTGAAAAACACGTGAACCAGGTTGTTTATGTAAGTGCTACTCCTGCTCAGTACGAACTGACTCGTAGCCCTGAGCCAGTAGAGCAGGTGATACGTCCAACTGGCCTGATTGACCCAGTAATTGAGGTGCGGCCCATTGAGGGTCAGGTTGATGACCTTATTAATGAAATTCGTGCCACGGTTAGTAAGCGTCAACGAGTACTGGTAACGACGCTTACAAAGCGCATGGCTGAAGATCTGACTGAATATTTGGCTGAGATAAACATCAAGGTTACGTATTTGCACAGTGATGTTGATACTTTAGATCGTACGGACATATTGCGAGACCTGCGCCTTGGTGTATACGATGTGGTTGTAGGTATAAATCTGCTACGTGAAGGTTTGGACTTACCAGAGGTTAGTTTGGTCACAATTTTAGATGCCGACAAAGAAGGGTTTTTGCGCAGCGAACAGGCTTTGGTGCAAACTATTGGTAGAGCGGCCAGGCATATAGAAGGCCGCGTAATCATGTATGCCGACAATGTTACTAGCAGTATGAGGCGAGCCATTGATGAGACAAACCGTCGCCGTAAAGTGCAAGAAGCTTATAACAAAAAGCACGGCATTACACCTAAGGGCATTGCTCGGGCCATTGAAAAGGGTATGCGTCCTGATCTGCCAGAAGAGGCCAAAACCGCAAAGCTTAATCTCAAGAAAATTCCAAAAGACGAATACGGACATCTTATTAAAGACCTAACGTCACAAATGGAGCTAGCTAGTGCTAATCTAGAGTTTGAAAAGGCTGCTGAACTGCGCGATATAATCGCCGATATAAAAAAGAAACTATAAAACTTGACAATAAAATAATAAAAATTACACTGCAAAAAATATTATCTAGGATTTTGCGATGCACAACTCTTCTTTAGAATTCATTGTTGCTGACGCTAGGCTTGAAAGCCATAAGGCCAATGTGCGGATACGTAATCCCTTTGCAAAGCACCTAATAGAAAAATGGAACGATCCAGAACACGGGAGTTTAAGTGTTGTTCAGAAAATGTGCGAGGAGTATTTAAGCGCACCCTTGACACGCGACTTTGTACCTTTCAATGCACACGAGAGAGAGATGCAAGGTGCAGTTATACCGAATGTTCTGGATGATGGAGCTCAACTCTTCCGCGAGAAACAAGCACGTGACTTTATGAGTACCGGCAGTTTACCCGTACAGGATCCATGGTCTTACCCGTGGGTTGTCGAAATGTATCAAGTGACTCGGGCATTGGCCGAGGCGGTTGTAGCACAAGCTGAAATAGATAATATCCCTCCGGAAGTTCTGGTTCACGAAGCTGCCCTAGTTTATGATTTTAGACGGGCTGCCCGTCGTGAGTAAAATGATTAAAATTTATCCGCCCGATGATCTGATATAATTAGATAATAACTATGGCGAAATTGACCCGGGAAGACGTATTAAAATTGGCTAAGCTTGCTCGCTTGAAATTAAGCGAAGACGAAATTGTGCGTTTTCAGGGCGAGATTACATCTATACTGCAATATGTCGAGAAACTTCAAGCCGTGGATCTTAAAGACGTTAAGCCCACGTATCAGATAAGTGGCTTAACTAACGTAACGCGAGAAGATGTTATTAAGGATTACGGCACCACGACCGAAGATTTACTAAAGAATGCTCCTGCAACTGAAGGCGGACATATCAAGGTGAAAAGGATTCTTGGATGAGCGGGTGGATGCCAATTGCAGATATTGCTAAGCAAGTTAATGCTGGCGAGCTAAAGGCCGCAGAAATGGTTGAGCGCGCGTTAAAAGTTATCAACAATAACAAGAAGTATAACGCGGTCATAGCCACAATGCCTGACCGTGCAAACTTACGAGCAAAAGAACTGGACGAGCGTATTGCCAATGGCGAATACACTGGGCTCCTGTCAGGTGTGCCGTTTATAGCTAAGGATAATTTTCTAACATTTGGCAGCGAGACAACCGCTGCTAGTAATATTCTGAGAGGGTTCAATGCTCCATATCAGGCAACAGCTATTGAGCGACTTGAAGCAGAAGGGGCAATTTGTGTTGCCAAAGCTAACCTTGATGCATTTGCGCACGGAGGAAGCACGGAGAATAGTGATTTTATGGTGACAAAAAATCCTCATAACGAAAGTCGCGTACCGGGTGGAAGCAGCGGAGGGTCAGCCACGGCGGTGATGCTTGATATGGCGCCATTTGCGCTAGGCACGGATACGGGTGGCTCAATTCGTTTGCCTGCGTCTTTTACGGGAGCGGTCGGGCTTAAGCCGACTTATGGGCTGGTATCACGCAGTGGCGTGGTGGCTATGGCCAGCAGCACGGACGTAATCGGCCCTATTGCCCGTACGGTTGAAGATATTGCTTTGGTGCTTGAAGTGATGTCTGGTCAAGACGAACTAGACAGTACAACAATTGATCGTGACCCCGAGCCTTATACTAGCCTAGATAGAATTTCGTTAAACAAAGTCAAGGTTGGCGTTATTAAGGAGCACATGGGCGATGGGGTTGATGCTGACGTGCGCGCGCGAATCCAAGCTACTATCGAACTTCTTAAAAATAGTGGGGCAGATATACGAGAGTTAACCCTGCCTTCCCTAGACTTAGCACTAGCGGCTTACTATATTGTTGTTCCGGCTGAGATTAGTAGCAACCTAAGTCGTTATGATGGCCAGCGCTATGGGTTTTCTCATCGTGATGCCACTAGCCTGGAAGAAAGCTATAATTGGTCTAGAAGCGAAGGGTTTGGGCGCGAGGCCAAACGCAGGATTATGATCGGTACCTATGTGCTTAGTAGCGGATATTACGACGCATATTACAAGAAGGCGCAGCAATTACGTACCAAGCTTATCGATGAGTTTAACCAGGCGTTTAAGGCGGTTGATTTTTTGGTTGGTCCTGTCGCTCCTATGACAGCCTTTAAGATAGGCGAGAATACGAAAGACCCGCTTAAAATGTATCTAGCTGATGTAATGACCGTTGGAGTTAGTCTAGCCGGTTTGCCAGCTATCAGCGTCCCTGTTGGCGTGGATGGAGACAGCATGCCCGTAGGAGTGCAGCTAATTGGCCAACAGAAAAACGACAGAAAACTGCTTTCCCTAGCAAAAGAAATCCAAGGATTAATGTCATGAGCCCAGAGAAGCAGATTGCAATAGTAGCTGCCGCTACGCTACTTTTAGCTACCATAGCTATACTGCTTAAGGTCCTACCTAAGCGCCTAAGACACGATAAGTTTATTAATAAGTGGCGTTATTTGCAGGATTTCTGCCGGGATAAAACAACATGGAGCCAGGCGATTTTGCTGGCTGATAAATTGCTTGACGAAGCGCTAAAGAAGCGTAAGTTTAAAGGCAAGACAATGGGTGAACGATTAGTTTCGGCAGGGTCAAAGTTTACTAACAATGATGCGGTCTGGTACGCCCATAACCTTGTGAAAAAACTAAACATCAACCCCGGTGCAAAACTTAATGAGAACGAAGTAAAGCAAGCACTAATCGGCTTTAGACAAGCCTTGCGTGACATAGGTGCCCTGCCGATTACACGCGAAGATAAAGGTGAAAATGGGGGCTCAGTGTGATTAGTGACGTTGTTCGCAAGACCTATACTCCGACCATTGGCATAGAATGTCATGTGCAACTAAAAACTATTACAAAGCTTTTTGCAGCTGTTGGCAACGATGCCCGTGATGCAGCGCCGAATACCCTTGTTAGCCATATATGCTTGGGCATGCCCGGGGCTTTGCCTGTGCTAAATAAAAAAGCTGTTGAATATGCTATGCGAGTTGCATTTGGGCTTAACGTTGCACCACAAAAATACAGCTATTTTGAACGCAAACATTATTTTTATCCAGACCTGCCGAAAGGGTACCAAATAAGTCAGCTTAGTCAGCCGATTATCCTTGGGGGATCGGTCAATCTTGAGTTAAATGACAAGCATAAAGTAGTGCGAATTAACCGCGTTCAGCTTGAGGAAGACGCTGGCAAAAACACCCACCCACAGGGTAAAAACTATAGCTTGGTAGACCTTAACCGTGCAGGGACTCCGCTACTTGAAGTTGTGTCCGAGCCGGATATTCATTCGCCAGCTGAAGCTAAGGCTTATGCCCGGGAGCTCTGGTTGCTTATGAGATATGCTGACGTGTCCGATGCTGATATGTTCCACGGTAATATGCGCTTTGATGTTAACGTAAGCGTAAATAAAGACCCAAATTTGCTCGGCCTGCGCACAGAAACCAAAAACTTAAATAGCTTTAGGGCAGTTGAAAAGGCTGTTGAGTACGAGATAAAGCGACAAATTGAACTAATTGAAAAGGGCCAAATAATTGTTCAAGAAACACGCGGCTGGGACGATGCGAAACAGAAAACATTTTCTCAGCGCAGCAAAGAAGAGGCACATGACTACCGGTACATGCCTGACCCCGACATTCCCCCTGTAGTACTTGATGACTATGTAGTTGAAAGCGTGCGTAAATCCATGCCTGTTATGCCCATTGAATGGCGCCGACGACTGGCAGGCTTGGGCCTGGACCGCTTGGTTATAGAAACACTTATTGATGCCCAGGCCGAGACGCCTGAGGCGAACTATTTACCATTTATTGAAGAAAATCTTGCCGAAGTTGCGTTTTCAAAATTTATTGTAAATCATATCGTAAATACGATTGATCCTATACGCAAAGAAACTAGCCGAACAGCCAGTAACTGGGATATGTATCTCAAAGATATATATGACTTACAGCATACCAACAAATTAAGCTCAACAAACGCAAAAGCGTTGCTCGTGACTCTGCTTAGTTCAGGCGCACTCCCTAAGGATCTAGCAAAATATGCTGAAGAGCAGGGATTTATTCAGGTTTCTGATGAAGGTGAAATTGCCCACATAGTATCTAAAGTAATCAAAACAAACCCAAAGGCAGCTGATGACATTAAAAATGGCGAAGAAAAGGCGGTAGGCTTTTTGGTGGGGCAGGTTATGCAGAACTCTCGTGGCAAGGCGAACCCTGCTCTGGCTCAGGAGTTGATCAAAAAGCAGCTAGACGTATAATTCAGAATTATGTCAAAAATTGCTCATGTTGCTGGTTTAGGTTTTTAGTAGTAACGAGTTAGTGAATATGTAGCTCCGAAGTCTACGTGGTGAGTGCGGATCCGCGGCACACTGCGTCAATTTTTTGGACTTTGGGGGTGCTTGAACTGATATGGGCTGGATCGCAGACGATTGCTTATTGAATAGATCGGGTGACGAGGCAGGCTGGCAATATGACTAAGTTGGTTCTTGTAAGATGTTGTATACTAAATACGTGATTGATGATGCGGAGAAAACACTAGTCATTATATTGGCGGCTGCGTTAGCTGTATTGTTGGTTTTGTCAATTTTGGTTGTTTATAAATTTATCCAATTGCTTAATACGCTAAAAGGTCTAGCCGAAAAGGCCGAGCATGTCGCTGACGTTGCTGAGGGCCTAACCGGCGGTTGGTCCAAAACGCTTGGCTCGTTTGCGGTGGGGCGCATACTTAGAAAAGCTTTTAATACCATGATGCATCAATCGTCTAATGGAAAGAGAGGCAAGTAATGTCAAAAGCACGGACCGGCAAACTAGCTATGAGTGCTGTAGTTGTGGCTGGGATAGGGTACGCAGCAGGCATCCTAACAGCACCTAAAAGCGGCAAACAAGCGAGACGTGATCTGCAAAAAGCAGCGGTAAAAGCTAAAAAGGAAGCAGAGGCCAAATTAAAGCTGCTGCACAGCGACTTGGCCAACTTGATCACACAGGGCAAACGCCAAGCTAAGACAACTAGCACAAAAGCAAAGGCCGGCCTAGACGATGCGCTAAAGAGTGCGTTGGCTGCAAAAGATAAGGCGCGACAACTTTTAAGCGCAGTTCATGAAGGCGAAGCCGATAATAAAGATTTACAGAAAGCTATTAATGAAGTTAAAAAAGCCACTCTGCACCTAAAATCGTTTATAAAAAAAGATACTAAAAATGTCAAAACAAAACCAAAAAAGTAAACCAGCTGATCTTGAAAGATTTGGCCGTTTGATAGCCGATGTTTATGAAACAGGCTATGTCAGCCGTGGCCGCATATATCGGATGAGCTTCTTAAAGGGCCTTATGGCTGGCTTTGGTGGCGTTGTGGGGGCGACTATTGTTGTAGGCTTGCTGGTCTGGGTGTTATCGCTGTTGGACGCTATCCCATATATTGACGACCTACGTAATGCCATAGAACAAGGCAGATGAGTTGTTGTAATAATAAGCATCGCAACTATAGACGACTTCTTATAAAATAAAGATAAAAGAAGGTAAGCATGGCACTAAGTTCTAAGGATTATGTACACCTACATAACCACACCCAATACAGCCTGTTGGACGGCCTGACCAAGATCCCTGCGCTGATTGACAGGGTGATTGAGCTTGGCATGAAGTCGGTAGCAATAACAGACCACGGAACATTGTCCGGTGCAGTTGAGTTTTATAAGGAAGCCAAGGCCAAGAATATTAAACCTATTATTGGTCTAGAAACATATGTGGCGCCACGACGTCACACAGATAAAGACCCTGGCAAGGACAAGAACTACTTCCATCTGATTTTACTTGCCATGAATGATACCGGTTATCAAAACTTGATGCGACTTAGCACGATAGCAAACTTGCAGGGGTTTTATTATCGGCCACGTATTGATCGTGAGCTCCTTGAGAAATATAACGAAGGGCTGATTGTCTTATCGGGATGTATCGGTGGTGAAGTTGGGGATATGCTACGCCAAGGTCAATATGAGCAGGCTAAGCAGACAGCCGCGTGGTACAAGAAGGTGTTTAAAGACAGGTATTATCTAGAAATTCAGGATCATGGGCATTCCGCACACCCCAGTAAGTGGCCTGACCAAATTGAAGTCACAAAGCACACATTTAATTTAAGCGAAGAGCTTGATATACCGTGCGTTGTAACTTGTGATGCGCACTACCTCAACCATAAGGATCAGCAGGCTCATGAAATACTGCTATGCGTACAAACTGGGTCGTTTTTGAGTGATGAAAACCGTATGTCGCTCAAAGATTTTGAGCTTTACGTAACCGAGCCGGATTCATTAATCAAGCGTTGGGGCAAAAAACACCCTGATCTTATCCTGAATACCTCTAAAATTGCTGATAGATGCAATGTTGAGCTAAAACTAGGTGAGTACCTAATCCCAAAATTTCCTGTTCCTCCTAAGGAGACCGAAAAAAGCTATCTTGATAAGTTGACCTTTCGGGGGCTCGTCCAAAGGTATACAAGTAAAACGCCCAAAAAAGCCGATAGCATTGCTGCCCTAAAGAAGTTGTTGCCAGAGCGCGTTATTGAGCGAGCTGGTTTTGAGTTGGGCATCATTAACGGCATGGGGTTTAGCGGCTATTTCCTGATAGTGCAAGATTTTATAAATTGGGGGAAAGATCAGGGCATTGTTTTTGGGCCTGGGCGTGGAAGCGGAGCCGGCTCAATTATTGCTTATGCACTTAGGATTACTGAACTAGACCCTTTAAAATACGATCTATTATTTGAACGCTTCTTGAACCCCGATCGTATTAGTATGCCTGATTTTGATATAGACATTCAGGATTCGCGCCGTGATGAAGTTATACGTTATTGTGTGGAGAAGTACGGTGAGGGTCGCGTTGCAAACATTGTTACGTTTGGCCGTATGGCAGCTCGCAATGCCGTGCGCGACGTGGCGCGTGTTTTGCAGGTGCCTTATTCAGAGGCGGATCGTCTAGCCAAGATGATACCCCAACCCGTGCAAGGTAGGCATATACCGCTGGAGAAATCGCTAAGAGAAAACCCGGATCTCAAAAATGAATATGAGACTAACAAGCAGGCAAAGGAAGTATTTGACCTTGCCGTTCAGCTAGAAGGCACAATACGCAGCCATGGCGTACACGCGGCCGGCGTGGTGATTGCCCCGGACGATATTGTTAAGTTTGTCCCACTCGAACTAGCCCAAAAAGGAGTGGTGGCTACACAGTACTCAATGGGCCCTATAGAAGAAATGGGTTTGCTGAAAATGGACTTTTTAGGTCTGTCCAACCTAACTACTATTAAGAATGCGCTCAGAATTATTAAGAAAGTCCATGCCAAAGATATAACTATTACAGATATTCCCCTAGACGACGAAAAAACTTACGAGCTTTTAGCTAGTGGCAATACGACTGGTGTATTTCAGCTTGAATCAGCCGGGATGAAACGCTACCTAAAAGAGCTACAGCCGTCTGTTTTTGAGGATATTATTTCTATGGTCGCTCTCTACCGGCCTGGCCCTATGCAGTGGATCGATGACTTTATTGATCGTAAGCATGGTCGCAAGCCTATCACATACCTACACCCAGCTATGGAGCCTGCTCTCAGATCAACTTATGGAGTGATTGTTACACAAGAACAAGTTATGCAGATTTCAAAAGAAATGTGCGGTTTTACCGGCGGTCAAGCCGATACGCTACGTAAAGGCATTGGCAAAAAAATACCGGCGGTGCTTGCTAAGATGAAAAAGGAATTTATAGAGGGCGCGATAAAAACAGTCGGCGCAGATAGACCTCTGATGGAAAAGTTTTGGAAACAACTTGAAGATTTTGCTGCTTATTGTTTTAACAAAGCTCATTCAGCATGCTACGCGATGATCGCCTACTGGACAGCGTATTTAAAGGCGAATTATCCAGCTGCATTTATGGCCGCACTTATGACCAGTGATTATGACGATACGGATCGTCTAGCTATTGAAATTACTGAATGTAAGCATATGGGTATTGGTGTACTGGCGCCGGACGTTAACGAATCGTTTATGGAATTTGCTGTTGTGCCCGAGACTAATCAGATCAGGTTTGGTATGCTTGCAGTCAAAAATGTAGGCTCGGGTGCGGTTGAAGAAATATTACGCGCACGCGAGGCAGGGCACTTCACAAGCCTAGAAGACTTTTTCTCTCGCGTAAATGTCCGTGTGGTAAATCGTAAGGCGCTGGAAAGTCTTATCAAGGCCGGCGCGTTTGATAGTCTGGGTGAGCGCGGAATACTGCTGCACAATATTGATTTATTGTTAGCCTACGCCACACGTACCCAGAAGCAATCAGCTAGTGGCCAAACTGACTTGTTTGGGAATCTGGTTGAAGGAGATCAGGTGAAGTCGCAGATAACCCTAGAAAAAGTTGCCAGCCCAGCATCTCACCAGCTACTTGTGTGGGAAAGAGAGCTGCTAGGGTTATACTTGTCGCGACACCCCTTAGAAGACTATGAAACAATTCTTAGTGAACTAGCCCTGCCGATCAATACCTTAAAGCCAGAACATGAAGGGCGTGTAGTCAAGGTCGGGGGAGCTATAGAAGAGGTGCGAGAAATCGTAACAAAAAACGGTCAAAAAATGGCATTTGTTAAGATTACGGATCGATTTAATCAAATTGAACTCGTGCTGTTTCCGAGTGTTTATCAGCAGACGATTGGTATATGGGTGCGCGATAGGATAGTTTTGGCTAAGGGCAAGATTAGCTCCAAAGATCGTCAAGGTAATAGCAGTAGTGAGATAAAAATATTAACAGAAGAAGCCAGGGAAATTACCGCCGAACAGGCAAGTGCTTACCAGTCAACAGGAAAAAAAGTTAAGAGTCCAAAGCAACAAGCTAAAGCACCTACCAAAAAGATTGTTGCAGCAGCGGTTGAGACTTCTGTAGCAAAACTATATTTACGCCTAGAAAATAGTGAAGACTCTAGATTATTAACAAGCCTTAAGTCTACGATTGATTTGTATCGTGGTGAAACCGAAGTTGTTCTGGTGGTTGGCAACACTGAACGTAGGCAAGCAATTAAGCTGCCTGTGAAATTTGAGCCTAACGAGGAGAGCCTAGCAAAGCTCAGTGATGTTGTGGGGCAAGACAATGTCAAATTGCGCTAAAGTATAACACCTATATTTTGAGCAAGTGTTATTGTCAGTATCAAGAAGCTTACTAAAGTTACGTCCAGCACGGGGTGATGTAATACGAATTTTTCTCCGCCTTTAAGGAGCCTGGCCCCAGAACGAAAAATTTTATGCAAACGCACACTGTGACTTATAAATAGCGCGACCACAGCTATGCCACTCATGGTGCCTAGCAGGAAAAGAGCCCAAGGAGCCTTACCATTTGTTAGTGCTTCTATGCGCGAAATCTGACGCCCTGGCGATGTGCTTGCCAGAGGAGCTGGTTTTGATTCAGCGCCCAGCGCAGCGACGGAGGTGTCGGAAGGTAGTGTGCTCGCAGTTTCATCTATGGGTGCTGACGGCTCAGGCAGTGTAGCTGGAGCCGGTGCAGTTGTTGTGGCAGCCTTAGGACTGCTCGGCTGCGCTGCTAAAGGCGAAGATGTGGCAGGAGCAGACGCAGGGGATGATGCGCCTAAAGTTTGCGGTTGGCCATACATCGCAACGACGATCGTTTGATTACCTTGTTCCTGATAGTTCGCAGCATTAGTATATCCAAATCCTACCTCAGTAAACTCGCCGTCCAGCATATTTGCCTTGTGCGATGCGCTATTCATCCAGCCGGAAATAGTTTCTGCGCTGGTTGTAAACCCATATGCCAAGTTTTCCCCTGCCTTGGTATACTTGTACCCTGTTTGATCAAAGAAAACCCACGGTTCTTTGCCGTCCGGCGTATTGTGAGACCAATAGTTGCGATTTGCCATGTCGTCTGCCTTGGCCTGTGCAGCTGAATTAAGCTGAGAGTTAAGTGCTAGGCCCGTTTTGCCGTTAGCGCTACGTTGTTGGTTGGTGTTTGACAGGAGACTCCCCGAACTGATTTCTGTAGCATAGGATAAGACGCTTTGGTGGACTACAGGTATCCTTATATTGCTTAATACAATGCTTGCGACTAAAAATATGATCGCGGGCAGATATGGCAGATAGACGTTATGGTAGCGCTTTGTGCGGTTATGATGCTGTCCGACGCGTTTTTTTTGCGTTTGATGTTTATTTGATTTCATATATGTTGGGATTATAGCATTGATTATATGTAGAATTTCAGATGATACAACGCCATTGCGGCTGCTTGGGCGACATTAAATGATTCTTTTGCACCAAGCATGGGTATCTCTAATATTGTATCAGCGACTTCAAGTATGTCTAATTCAACTCCAGTGATCTCATTGCCCAAAATCAAAGCCACATTACCCCGTTGCTTGTACTTGTTAAGACCCACAGAATTCTTTGCTTGCTCCAGTGCGCATATGCTATAGCCAGCGTTTTTTAATTGGCTTATGACCGGAGATATATCAGAACAGTGCTGCCATTTGATGGTGTTTTCTGCGCCCAATGCCGTCTTATGGATTTGCCTCGCTACCTTAGCCGCAACGTGGGGCATACGGGCATCCTTGCTAGCAATGGGATAAGGTGTGTAGCCAGTTAAATAAACACTGTTAACCCCAAGGCCATCAGACGTTCTTAGTAAAGCACCTACGTTATGGGCGCTACGTAAATTGTGGACAATCAATACGGTTTGGTTCATAAAGCAAATTGTAGATACATTAGTGAAAATCGCAAAGCACGATCCCTAATAGCACTTATCTTTATTAACGCTAAAGGTTATAATGAATATTATGAGTTCAGATGCTAGGCTTGATGAAGAGACAAGCACACAACGACGCGCCCGAATATTGGGCTTGGGTTATTATGATACTTCAGCCAGCCAGAAAGTAACATACAAACAACTGCTGACAGTTCAGGAGCTTGCTTCTATACGGGCCATTCCGCTTATTGCTGACAAGGGTAATATATTGTTTGGTGTTACCAACACAACTTCGCAGCAAAACATGGCATTTTTAAAACAACGCTTTTTGGATCAGCGGGTTAGTTTTGCGTTAATTTCAGAAGCTGGCTTTCGTGAATACATGCAACTATATAATCCGCCCAAGGAGGTGGTGTATCAGGACATCTCAATCAATACAGCTGGCACTGAAGAGCTTGTTCAGCAGGTATCGTCAACACTTGAACAGGTTAAGGCGGATGATATGCTGGCCTATCTCGTCCAGCAAGCACATCGCCTTGGCGCTTCTGACATACATATAGAGACGGGGAAAGAAAATGTTCGTATAAGGCTAAGGATAGACGGGGTCTTGCACCCCATCGCGCAAATTAGCAATGAAAAATATCGTGTACTTATTGCAGCTATTGCGAGTGCTGGTAATGTATCGACCGCCGCTGATGATGCGCAGCAAGGCCATATTGCGCAAAAAGTCACCATGTCAGATGGCAAAACTGTTGATATAAATGTGCGCCTTGAAACGGTGCCCACGATCAACAACATGGATGTGGTAATGCGTCTATTCAATTTAGATCAAGACATGTACAACCTTGACCGTCTTGGTTTATCCGAAGAAGAAAGATCCGTAGTTGATAATATTATTTCTCGTCCTAGCGGTTTAGTCCTTGCTGTCGGGCCGACAGGTTCGGGTAAGACAACCACGCTCTACTCCATGCTAAACTCACTGAACAAACCAGAACGTAAGATCATCACAATTGAAGATCCGGTAGAATACCAGTTTGCTGGGATCACCCAGGTATCCGTAACATCAAAAAACAGCCAAGGAACTAACTTTGCTGACAGGCTTAGAGCTGTCTTACGACTAGACCCCGATATTGTTATGGTGGGGGAGATCCGCGATATGGATACAGCCAAAACTGCTCTACAAGCTTCATTGACGGGCCACTTAGTCTTGTCTACGTTTCATGCCAGCTCTGCCGCTGCAGCCCTAACGCGTTTGATGGATGTTATAGAGCAAAATCCGTTATTCGTCTCTGCTATCAGGCTTGTTATGGCCCAGAGGTTAGTGAGGCGGCTTGACGATAGCACCAAGCAAGCATACCAACCGAGTCAAGAAGAGCTGCACCACATAAAAGCTGTTTTAGACAGTCTCCCCGGCAACATAAAAAAACCTGATCTTAACAGTCTACAGCTCTATAAACCCGGAAGTTCCAAAGACAACCCTTACGGTTATCAGGGTCAAATTGCACTGCGTGAGCAATTTATTATGACTGGTGAAATTCGTGAGTTACTTGAGCGTGGCGGTATAGTTTCTGCGCAGCGAATAGAAGCGGCAGCAATTCATAGCGGTATGCGTACAATGATCCAGGATGGCATGCTTAAAATTTGTGCTGGCAAAACCACCTTTGAAGAAGTCTACCGTGTAATCGGCTAGATTATAACTTTGGCGACAGATGGGACTAGGCGGTCGTCTAGTACGTTTGGGACAATCATTTCAGTGGTTGGCCTTTCTACAAGACTTGCTATGGCCTCAGCGACTGCAATTTTGTGTTCGTCAGTTATTTTTGTAACGTGGTTGTCTAGTGCGCCTCTGAATATCCCCGGAAAAACCAATGCGTTATTAACCTGATTAGGAAAATCGCTACGGCCTGTGGCAATTACAGAAACACCAGAATTTTTGGCAATTTCCGGCATAATTTCTGGCACAGGGTTTGCCATAGCGAATACTATTGGGTCCTTTGCCATAGTTTTTGTCATATCACTTGTCAACAGACCAGCCTTGGATACCCCAATAAATATATCAGCGCCTTTAATAGCGTCTTCTAATGACCCGTCCATATCTTCCTTGTTCGTGAACTCTAAAAGCTTACTCTTTTCGCTATTAATATCTTTTCGGCCGGACGAAATAATCCCCCGGCTATCAACTGCCAGTATCTCTGGGCTAGCGTATGTATTTAATAATTTTATAATCGCTACGCCAGCAGCGCCAACACCAACAACCACTATCCGTGAACTTTTTAAGTCACGTCCAGTTACCTTGGCAGCATTGATAAGCCCCGCTAGTACTACGATTGCGGTGCCATGTTGATCATCATGAAAGACCGGGATATTTAAATGAGCTTTTAGCCGTTCCTCTACTTCAAAGCAGATCGGAGCTGCAATATCTTCAAGATTAATTCCGCCAAAGCTTGGCGCGATTGCCTTAACAGTGGCTACTATTTCGTCTGCGCTGTGCGCGTCAAGGATGATTGGAACAGCATCGATACCTGCAAAATGCTTAAATAGCATGCACTTGCCCTCCATAACTGGCAAAGCACCATATGGGCCGATATCTCCAAGACCAAGCACCGCGGACCCGTCTGAAACTACCGCTACGCAGTTGCTGAGCCAAGTGTAGTTTCGCGCTTCCTTGGGGTTTTTAGCAATGTGGCTTGAAACCGCGCCCACTCCAGGGGTGTAATAAATGCTCAGTTTTTCTTTGGTATCAAGTTTGTCTTTAAGCTCCACGGCGAGCTTGCCTCTGAGCTGCTTGTGCCTTATTAGGGCCTTATCACCATAATCCATTTAACTATTGTAACAGATAAAGAAATGGTGTAGGATAGTTACTTATGCAATCCGTGATTCAGAAAATTGAAGCAAAATACATGAAAAGCCAAGTCGTTGATGTGCAGTCGGGCGATACTGTTAAAGTGCACCAGAAAATTCGCGAAGGCAACAAAGAGCGTGTACAGATTTTTCAGGGGACGGTAATACGAACAGACCGCAAGGCCAGCCACACCAGTCGCATTACTGTTCGTAGGATCGCAAGTGGCATTGGTGTAGAAAAAAGTTTCTTGCTACACAGCCCGCTTATTCTAAAAGTTGAAGTTACTAAGAGGACGAAAGTTCGCCGTAATTATCTTACATATATGCGCGAGCGCACCGGTAAATCGGCACGTCTGGCAGGAGTTAATTTTGATCGCGACGCCGTGAATACAGTTCGTGACGAAAAGGCCGAGGCTGAAGAAGAAAAATTGAAAGAAGAAGTTGCTGCTGCAGCCGAGGCTGAGGCAGCCAAAAAGGCCGAAGAAGATGCCAAGCTAGAAGCTAAAGCAGAGGCAGCTCTTGCTGCGCACGACTCAGCGCCCGAACAGGCTGAAGAAAAATCTAAGTAATTTTATTTATAACTAATAAAGGAAGGCTACTGCCTTTTAAGCTGTTTTTTGTAATCGCAATTGTAGTGCAGCAAGTTGCTGCTCCACAAACCGTTGAACATACGAAATTCTACAGTTATGGGCTGTGTATCAATAATTTTTGGCTCAGAACAGTATCTTTCATCTGTGCTTACGACTAGATTTTTAACACCTCACTACGTTTAATTGGGTTGGTAATTTCACCGATACGGTGCTGACGTTCAGCGGGCCAGTGGCGCTTGGGGTGCTGGCTATACTGAGCTCAAGCAGACGTGCTACAGTTAACAAGGATACACCTTGTAACGGATTGATATAGAATGCAAGTATTGGGTATAGATGAAGTAGGGAGAGGTTGCTGGGCCGGGCCACTGGTGGCTGCTGCTGTCATACTTAGCAGCCCAATCAAGGGGCTTACAGATTCCAAACTTCTTACAAAAGGGCAGCGCGAGGAATTATCCGAGGCAATACTTAAGAGCTGCGAGGTAAGTCTAGGCTGGGTTTCAGCTAGTAAGATCGACCAAATTGGCCTGACCGCAGCGACGAGAGCGGCCATGAAAGCGGCGGTTGAAGGAATAAAATCTAAATACGATGAGATAATCATAGATGGAAAACTTAATTTTTTAGCAGATAATCCAAAATCTGTTGCAATTATAAAAGCTGATATAACTGTCCCGTGTGTGAGTGCCGCTAGTATAGTTGCTAAGGTAGCCAGAGATTCTTATATGAACACAATTGCTCAGCAGTATCCGGTATACGGGTTTGACAAACACGTGGGCTATGGCACTAGGCAACATCATACAATGCTCAAACTTCATGGTCCATGTGATTTACACCGATTTTCTTATAAACCCATTCAAAGTTTATTGGTAAAAAATGTCTAACTATAAAGCTGGGCACGAGGCGGAAGTGCGAGCTGCAAATTATCTTGAGCAGCAAGGTTTTGCAATAATACAGCTTAATTGGAAAACCCGTTATTGTGAAATTGATATTGTCGCTGAAAAAAACAAAGTAATATATTTTGTTGAGGTGAAGTACAGGCAGAATACTAAACAGGGAAGAGGCTTGGATTATGTTACGCACGGCAAGCTTCGCAAGATGGAGTTTGCAGCTGAAGTATGGGTTGGTGCAAATAATTGGAGTGGAGAGTATCAGCTTGCGGCAATAGGTATGGACGGTGACGACATAACGTTCGTAGATGAAATATAGGGGCTAGCTAACGTGAGTTTTTAAATATTTTCGTACTAGCTCTGTGTCGCGTTCTAGCCATTCAATACGCGTACTTAACTCTTCTGCCCCCATTGCCACATTACGGCCTAAAGCAGGGTGTGACTTGTACGGGCCAAAAAACTTAACGTATTCATCCAAACGTTTTCGGGTATTTAAAGCGCTGGCAGCGTAGCGGGGGAAATAATCATATGATTTGTCGCCACTAAAGTTCTTTTCAATCCACTCCCAATTTTTACGCATCCAATCCCAGGCTTGCTCCTGGGCGTGCCGGCTGCGCAAAAGATAGGCCAGCCAGTGGTCAACGTCCTGGAGTCGAACTTTTTGACCGTACGGGAGTCTGTCTAGCAGCACTTTAATCTCTGATGAAATTTTAGTAGTTGTAAGCGCTGACATTATGTCCTGCTTGAGGTTAACATTACTAGTGCTTTCCTCGAGTCTAAGTAGGTAATCAAATGCACCAGATACTTCGTTGCGAACAGCGGCTCCAAATACTGTGCTTCTGAGTTCTGCCGGTATTTTAGCCCCGTCATTTTTATAGATTTCAAAAAGTTCTATTGCATGATTGGTGATTTGCTTATGTTTAGCATAAACGCCAAGGCTTATTATGGTTGCGCGTAATTTTGTATCCTGAACAGGCTCGTCGGAATCTTCCTGCCAGCCGAGACGCTGAAACTGTGTCTCGATCAGTTTTCGTACCAATGCTTTAATTTGACCTTCAATTTCCGGAGCTGAATCGATAAAACGCCTTAAGTCAGCCAATATAAGCGCAATCATGTCCCACACCGGCTCACTGTCCTCGTTTGTATATTGTTCCAGTAGCTGCAAAGTGCTAGCAAAAGCTTGAACTCCGCCACGAGCAAGCATTGAGCTGTCACTTAGAAACATCAGACGTTCTGACTCGCTTATTTGATGTTTACTTATCAAGCGAGCAACAGTAAGAGCGTGACTCGGTTCTTGGTAATTTACTATGAAATGCCCAACAGCACCTTTATTCAGACGAACAAAATCACTAGAGGCAAGTGTTATTTTCAGGTCCTTGCTGGCAAGTAACGGTAATACACTTTTATCGCTGCAAAGCGTGGGCACAGGCCAAGCGCGCGATGAGTCGGCCTTTTTCGGGTCTAGTGTGAAATGAGTTTGTCCTATAGTAAGCTTTTTATCTGTCTGTTTCACATTAACCACAGGGAAGCCGGGTTGTGTCAGCCATGGTATCATAAACGCCTTTACGTCTTTGCCGCTTGCCTTTCCTAGGGATTCCCATAGATCATCGCCAGTAGTGTTTTTGTAGGCATGCCGAACAAAATAGTCTCTTAGTCCAACTTTAAAATCTTGTTCGCCGATATAATTCATTAGCATATTAAGTAGACGACCACCTTTGGCGTAGACAATTGACGGATCAAACAGGGTTGATATCTCGCCAGGGTGATTGACGGGTGTTTTTATTGCCTGCACACCATTGATGGCGTCCCGACGAAAAGCAGACAGCCCTTCGGAACTGGTGAACGTGTCCCAAACACGCCAATCTGGGTGTAGGGCATCGGCTGCAACATATTCCATGACATTAGCGAAACTTTCGTTTAACCATAAATCGTCCCACCATTTCATCGTCACGAGGTTGCCGAACCATTGATGGGACAGTTCATGTAAGCAGACAAGGGTGGCTGTTTCGCGGTTATTCTGCGAGGCCGTCTTTGGGTCTACCAACAACACCGATTCACGATATGTAATAAGGCCCCAGTTTTCCATTGCGCCTGACGAAAACTCTGGTAAGGCTATGTTGTCGCACTTTGGCAGAGGATACGGCACCCCATAATAATCATTAAAAAATTCTATACCATCCTTAACCACATTAAGGGCATAATCAAGCGAGTCAACTGAATGGGCCTTTGTAGACCAAACCCTTACCTGTACATTGTCCTTGGTTGTTGTTTCCTTGGACTGCAAATCCCCGTAAACAAATGCTAAAAGGTAGGTTGACATTAAGGGAGTGGTGTCAAATGTGGTTACAAGTTTACTGCTATCTTTGCTTTGAGATTTAATGGGCATGTTGCCAAGGACGGTGTTGTTGGGCGTTATGATAGTCAGGTCAAAGGTTGCTTTTGCTTCTGGTTCATCAATCCCCGGGAAAGCCTCGCGGGCGTGATGACTTTCAAACTGGGTAGAAACGACAACTGCCTGTTTGCTTTTAATCTTATACCGAGACAAATATATACCGTGCATACCTTCCTGTATTTTGCCCCTAAAGCTCATTGTAACCGCGTATGTGCCCGGGTATATCGTGTCTTTTGAATGCAAGCGAACTTCATCATATGTACTGTGGTGATTAATGCGATCAACGGCTATATGTTGATCTTCATGCTTGCTGCGTTTGACTATAGAGGCCGTTGTAATTGTAAGACCGTGCTGGTGGAACACTAGTCGTTTTGATGGAGGCCCAACCTTCTTGCCTGTAATAATTACCCTACCGGTAAATTTCATGCTGTCAGGGCTTAAATCCAGCTCAAGCGCGTAGTGGCTCGGCTGAAATTGTTTGTAAAGTCTCTTCAGGATATTTCCCATAGCATTCTATTGTAGCATTGACTCTTCGCAGCTAAGAATGTAGACTTATCGTGTAGTAGTCGGCCGGCAGGTCGGCTTTTTTAATAGGTTTTGACAATAATAAGGAGACTATCATGGACTTAGATATGAAACAGTTGGCAACAGCCATTAAGACAATTGCTGAAGAGAAAAATTTGCCAGAAGAGTCAGTACAGGAAGTTGTAGAGCAAGCATTAGCTGCTGCTTACAGACGTGATTATGGTGAGCGCGAGCAGGAAGTTAGGGTCAGTATGAACCTCAACACCGGCGACTTAACAGCCTATATAACGAAGGAAATCGTTGACTCTGTAAAGGACCAAAACTTTGAAATAAGCTACAAAGACGCGTCAGTAATGAAAAAGAATGCCAAAGTTGGCGAGACGATTGAGGTCAAGGAAAATATTGAAGACTTTGGCCGTGTTGCTGCACAAACCGCCAAACAGGTGATTTTACAAAGGTTACGAGAAGCAGAGCGTGAAATTATTATGAACGAATACGAGGACAAAATAGGCACTGTAATTAACGGTATCGTAGGTCGTGTTGAGGGCAATATTGTAAGGATTGATCTTGGCAAAGCTCAAGGGATAATGCCCCGCAGTGAGCAAATTCAAGGCGAGCGATACTTCCCCGGCCAACGGCTGAAGGTTTTTCTAAAGGATGTAGAGCGCGGATTCCGTGGTCCCCAGCTGGTGGTTTCTCGCGGCAATACTCAGTTTATTGAATGGCTTTTCCGTGCTGAGGTCCCTGAGATGGAAAACGGAGCAGTTGAAATAAAAGGCCTCGCAAGAGAGGCTGGTGTGCGTACAAAGCTTGCCGTTCACAGCACGGTGCAGGGTGTTGACCCTGTGGGTACTTTTGTTGGCGGTCATGGTACACGTGTTAATGCTGTAATGAGTGAAACGGGAGAGCAAGAAAAGATTGATATTGTAGTGTGGAGTGATGATTTAGCCACCTATATCACTAATGCACTAAGCCCGACACGTGTTTCAAAGGTTGAGATAGACCCGAAGAGTAATAAAGCAAGGGTGATCGTCCCTGAAGACCAGCTCAGCATAGCCATAGGCAAGGGGGGGCAAAATGTTCGTCTGGCTAGTAAGTTAACGGGCTACGAGATTGATATTATAGGGGAATCTGATGCTGCTCAGGAGCCTGATAAAACGGAAGCTAAGCCAGTCGTGCAAAAGTTGAAAAAGAAGACAGAGCTTGAAAGCTCCTTGCTTGAAGCAATTGAACAGCATGGTACTGACAAGGAATAGTAGCCATAGTAATAATATGGCAGCTCAGTCAACTACCTACAAACTACGCCTGTCTCACGTTTGTTGACTGAGCCAGTGAATTTGGCACTCTTGACCTTTGAGTGCCAAATGATATTATTGTAATAGTGGCGGAAACCTCGCTGCACCTATAAGATAAAGAAGGGTATTTTGGCGTATGATGCCACAATCATCTGAATTTCAGGATTTTTTGAATCATCTCACAGGTAACGCGCTGCAGAGCCTTAAGCATGCCGACTCAATAGCGCGCAGCTTCGGTAGTGCTTATATTGGCACTGAACACTTGTTGCTTGGTTTATTGGCCCAAGATTCAAGTATCGGCGCTAAGATGTTAGAAGGGATTGGTGTGACCCTAGACCGAGCACGATTAGCCCTGAATCTTACGCCTAAAACTCTAGTAATTAATATGGGGGCAAAAGGGCTAAGTGAAACGGCCAAATTAACTCTAAACATGGCCTATGACATTGCCCAAGATTTTAATCAGGAGTTTTGCGGGACGGAACATATCCTATACAGCATTCTTAAACAAAAGAATTCCAGGGCAACGGTCTTACTGCGGGATATGAATGTGTCTTTAGATAGTCTTTTGGGTGAGCTTGAGCAGTTTTTAAACCGTCAGCAATACGAAGATGAGAGCGAGCATGCTTCAGAAAACATAAGTAGGACAAAGAAACAGCGTAAAACGGCACTAGATTTTTTTGGTACCGACCTGACTGCACAAGCTCGGCGCGGAGAACTGGACCCGGTAGTGGGGCGTGACCCGCAAATACGTAGAGTTATAACAATTTTAAACAGGCGCACAAAGAATAACCCTGTGCTCATCGGCGAACCTGGAGTCGGTAAGACAGCTATTGTAGAAGGCTTGGCGCAGAGAATAGTCACAGAAGATGTTCCGGATAGCCTGCTTGATAAAAGAATTGTGATGTTGGATTTAGCCGGCATGATCGCTGGGACTAAATACCGAGGCGAATTTGAGGAACGACTAAAGAAAGTAATGTCAGAGCTCAAAAACGATAAAATAACCATAATTTTCATTGACGAGTTGCATTTGATTGTGGGCGCTGGTGCTGCTGAGGGCGCAATGGATGCTGGCAACATCCTAAAACCAGTACTGGCTCGTGGAAAAATCCAAGTCATTGGTGCAACTACCACTGATGAATATACAAAGCATGTTGAAAAGGACGCTGCACTAGAAAGACGGTTTCAGCCTATTCAAGTGCCAGAAACTACCATATCTGAGACAATTTCTATATTGAAGGGGCTACGAAAACATTATGAAGAATTTCATGGGGTTAAGGTTAGCGATGAAGTTTTAGAAGACACTGTCAAATTGGCAAGCCGTTACATTAATGATCGGTTTATGCCTGACAAAGCAATTGACCTGCTTGACGAGACGTCGGCTCACCTAAGAGTTGACAAAGGCAAAACACCACCTCAACTACGCAAGCTTCAGAAGGAACTAAAGCTTTGTAATGTTCGCAAGGAAGAAGCTGCAGAAATCGGCGATTATGAAAAAGCTGCAAGCTACAAGCAGCGTGCCATACAAATTAGCGAAGAGATCAAAACTCTACAGGTTGGCGATAAGGCTGCCAATAAGCTGATAATGACAAGTGACGATATTGCCGAGGTCATAGCGCGTATGACAGGTGTGCCTGTAAAAAAGGTTATACGAGCTGAAGCTAAATATTTGTTGAATCTAGAGAAAAGTCTTAGCAAGCATGTTATAGGTCAGAATGAAGCTGTCAAAGCAGTTTCTGGTGCTGTCCGTCGTAACCGAGTGGGGATTAGTGCGGGCACGAGACCGATAGGCTCATTTATATTTCTGGGGCCTACGGGGGTAGGAAAAACTGAGCTTGCGCGGGTTCTAGCGCGCGAATTTTTTGGTGGCGAAGAATCGCTTGTGAAAATAGACATGAGCGAATTTAGTGAGCGACATACCGCAGCACGTCTTGTCGGTGCGCCAGCTGGATATGTGGGATATGATGAAGGCGGCCAATTAACGGATAAGATTAGACGTCAGCCGTACAGCCTCGTGTTGTTTGATGAAATTGAGAAGGCTCACCCTGAGGTCTTCAACATGCTGCTCCAAATACTGGAAGATGGCGTTCTGACTGATGCAAAAGGTCGCAAAATAGATTTTACAAATGCAATCATAATAATGACAAGTAATATTGGCGCTGAAAAGCTGCAAAAAGAAGCTAACCTTGGCTTTCGCGCTGTCCACAATAAGGAGCTCAAAGACCTTGACGCCCTGCACGCTGCCAACAAAAGCAAGGTACACGATGAGCTTAAAAAACTAATGAGGCCAGAGTTAATAAATCGTATTGATAAGACGATCGTATTCCGCGCTTTGACTCGTAAAGATGTCATGAAGATCTTAGATTTGCAGATTGATGAGCTTAGAAATCGGCTTATTAAGCACGGTTTGGGTTTAAACGTCAGCACGTCTGCTAAAAGATATTTGCTCCAAAATGGATACGATGCCCATAACGGAGTAAGGCCCATGCGACGGCTTATACAAGATACTATTGAAGACCATATTGCCAGCGAATTACTAAATGATAGATACAGTAAGGGCGAGATCGTAAGAGTTAGCGTTAGTGATGGTGCTCTTACCTACGAGTCAGTCACTGAAGCGGTTGCTGTTTAGGTGCCATATTCTAAGTAATGGTTTTGCTAAAACGTGCTTACGGCTAGCCAGTGCCGTACATGTGAACTGTCCGTTATGATAGACTGACTTTATGCACGCGCTTCGGAGAATCTTAAAAACACTATTCATAGTAGTCGTAGCTGCATTACCTTTCGTGCTGCTATGGCAGCATCAGAACATCTCGGACTGGTTGCGCCTAAGAGGCTATACGCCTCCAGCGCGGATTGCTGAGCTCACAGAGCATACACAGATGACCGATGAGGGGCGAAAGCTGTTTTATGTACATGCCCCGCAGCTTAATGACAGAACTGCATTTAATGTAAATTGTGCAGGATTTGAGCAAACTATAGTACTCGGGTGTTATATCACACATAGGTCAATATATATCTTTGATGTAGAAGATCCCCGGCTAGAAGGCGTAGAGGAAGTAACATCAGCCCATGAAATGCTGCACGCAGCCTACGACAGACTAAGTGCATCCGAAAAGCAGGCTGTTGATCGTATGACCAAGAACGCATTTGATAATCTAAATGATGAGCGCATAAAGAAGGTTGTAGCCTCTTACGAGGAGCGCGACCGAACTGTGGTAAGCAATGAACTTCATTCTATTCTTGCCACAGAAGTAAGGGTGCTGCCTTCAGATTTAGAGTCCTACTATCAGCGATACTTCACTAATAGACAAGCGGTAGTTGCGTTTTCCGAGCAATACGAAGCTGTGTTTACAGAAAAGTTAAATCGTATTAGGCTGCTAAGCGAGCAAATAGCGGCAATAGAGAATGAGCTAAGACAGCAAAAAATAGAAATTGATAAATTTGAGAGTAACTTAAATGCCGACGCAGAACAGCTAAGTAGACTAAGACAGCAAGGTCGCACAGAAGAATATAACGCGGGGGTCGGTCCATATAATAATCTTGTTGGGCAATATCGTAAACTTATTACAGATTACAACGCAAAAGTTCAAAAAATGAATCAGATGGTAGAGGAACATAATTCACTAGCCGTTGAGCAGAAAGATCTGATTAATGCTATTGATAGCCACCAGTCGTCGCTTTAGTATTATCTAATGCTTCATTACAAGAATTTGTGTAAACTTGCTGTATGGCTAAAAGAGACACAGTAAGATACGTCTGCACGAATTGTGGAGCGGAGCATGGTACATGGAGTGGTCGTTGTCCTGCCTGTGCGCAGTGGAACACACTGGAGGAACAGCTTGTTATTAAGCAGGGAAAGTTAAAAAGCGGGGGCAACATCCTTCTAGCAGAAGATGTTACAGCCTCTATTAAGCATGACCACAAAAGGCTTGTCTCAAATATAGCTGAAGTTGACGATGTATTGGGCGGGGGCTTAGTCGCTGGCAGTGTTAACTTAATCGCGGGTCAGCCTGGCATAGGCAAAAGCACGTTATTGCTACAGGTTGCATATAATTTAGCGAAAGCGCATAAGGTCCTATATGTTAGTGGCGAAGAATCATCACACCAAATTGGCATCAGGGCAGAACGTTTAGGCACGAGCACCGAAGGGCTCCAGCTTGCCACTAGTACAATAGCTGACGATATAGCCGCGACAATTGCCGGCGGAAAATACGAAGCTGTTATTGTTGATTCCATACAAACGCTTAGTTGCAAAGATATAGCTTCAGCCGCAGGCACAGTAAGCCAGATAACCAACAGCACACAATTACTAACGACAGCAGCTAAAAAAACCAACACATCGCTTATTTTAGTGGGCCACGTAACTAAAGAAGGCTCAATTGCAGGCCCAAAAGTATTGGAACATGTAGTAGACGTTGTGTTGCAGCTAGAAGGTGATCGTTATGGTGGGTTTAAGGTGCTTCGGGCGATGAAAAACCGTTATGGTACCACAAATGAAGCTGGTATCTTTGAGATGACCGATAAGGGCCTGGTGCCGGTAAGAAACCCCTCTGCGGCTTTGCTAGCAGAAAGACAGATAACCGACGGATCAGTTGTGTTGGCAACTATAGAAGGAACGCGGCCATTACTTGTAGAAGTCCAGGCTCTAGTAAATCGTACAAGCTATGGCTACCCGAAACGTACGGCTAGCGGGATTGACCTAAACAGAGTTAACCTATTGGTGGCTATGCTGGAGCGTCGCACAAAGCTTAATCTGGCTGACCAAGACATTTATATAAATATTGTCGGGGGTATACGCCTGAACGAGCCAGCGGCTGACCTGGCTATCTGTATGGCTATAGGATCGGCAGCAAAGGGCTTACAGCTTAAGAAAAACGCAGTGGTCTTTGGTGAGGTAGGCCTTAGTGGAGAAGTTCGTCATGTTCCGCTGATTGAAAAACGAGTGTCTGAGGCTAAAAAACTTGGTTTTGAATTATGCATAGGGCCTCAGTTAAAAGACAAAAAACTTACAAAATATCTAGGAGTTCCAGACATAAGAAGTGCGCTCAATACTTTTCTGCAAAAGGACTAAGGATATATCTACCTGCTAAATGTAATTACGGAACTTTCGTCGTTCTTACTATCGCGCACTTTAACCCTATATGTACCGGGGGTGGCGGTTGTTATATTGCAGGATGTCCCAGAAGTCGTGCAGCCAGAAGTAAAGGAGCTGCCTCCGCCAGGGCCATCAACTAAAACAGTGTAGCCGGGCGTTCCCCCCGACCAGCTAATTGTTGTTGATGTGCCACCTACCCCCACCGGCCCGCTTGCTGATGGTGTAGTTAGACTATTATCGTTATCATCTTCTCCTGGGCTCACAGCCGTTATGTTAGCGCTGTCTTGTCCGTCGTAAAGGACGCTATCAATTACCTCCACTGTCATTGTTTTAGTGCCAACAAAGGTGGGCGTGTATGTAAATGAGGCGATGGGGCCGTTGCCTGTCACATTGAAAGATCGTATGACCTGGCCTTCTACGATAAAGTTAACAGTACCGGGGAAGCGGTCGCTAGATAACGGATGTGTGCCACCAACAACAGTTGCCCCGATAAGATAGCTACTGCCCTGGGGCACAACACTGATAGATATGCTGGGTTTAACGTCGCTACATTGGTGAACATCATCTTTGTCTTCGGTGGTACCACCGCCACCAACAAATTTGTCACCAGAGAATTCAGCTGCTCCGCCACCGGTGACTTCTTCACGTGCACGAGCAGGCGTACAATCGGTCGCAAGCTTATTTGATACTTTATCTATGGTTTGTTTCTTGGCGGCAACTTTTTTCTTGTACCAAGAAGGGTACAAGTCAGTAGCTGGGCTAGGCTCTACCGAGCCAACACCGACATGGTTGCGAACAACAAACGCAGGTAAAACCTGAATACCTGCAGGTCTTGGGCGCTCTTCGGGTTGTAAGTTGTTGTGTGCACCCTGCATCCAGCCCTGCAATATAGGTTGAGTCATATTTTCCATAAAACCGCTCATTTCTACGCTGCGGTCGTGATAACCAACCCAAACACCAGCTGCGTAATAAGTTGAAAAGCTCATCATCCAACCGTCTTTAGAATCGTTCGTAGTTCCGGTTTTGTAAGATATTTTGTGGTTTTTATAGTTATGGGGCTTGCGACTTAAGTAGCTTGCGTTAGGGTCCGAGAGCATATCGGCCACTATATACGCTGCTTCGTCTCTTACTACTTGCTCGCCTGCCTTTGGCTGCCATTTTTCTACAGTTTTTCCAGAGCCATCTTGAATTTCCAAAATATATGTCTGATCGATACGGTTACCATTACGTGACATGGTAGCGTATCCGTGTACATGTTCATCTAGCTGCAAAAACGCGCCATCACCAATTGCTGATGAGCCACCACAAGGTGCCTCTTTCGTTAACGAAACATCTCCGTACTCGTAGCATGCATAGCCATGGTCCTCAGCTCCCATAAGCTTATTTGCGGTCTCTATAGTCTTATCAATGCCAGCTATTAGCATGGCCTTGACGGCTGGAATATTACGCGATCCGCCTAGCGCGTAGCGAAGCGTCAAAGGGCCAGGTTGGCGAAAATCATAGTCGTTAAGACAGTTACCCACAGGGGGCCGTGCTCTGTTGGTGCACTGGTATCCTTCTCCTTCAAGCGGGCCGACTGTGTCATATAGTACTGACCCGGCTCCAAACTGATCAGTATGTTCTATAAGCGCCAAGTAATCGTACGGCTTAAAGCTAGAGCCAGGAGGTAGCTTTTCTCTGGCAAAGTTAACCTCACCAGCTGGCTTATCTGGCCCGAATTCTGCACCCCCGACTAGCGCAACAACCTGACCGGTTTTTACGTCTTCAGCCACAAATGCAGCTGTGTCACCCCGCTGGCGCCGTACTTGTGCGAGACCCTTCTGAACCTGTTCTTCTGCCAATTTTTGTAAGTCTAAGTCAAGAGTGGTAGTAACCTTCCAGCCACCACAAGTGACTGTTTCTTTGCAGCGTTCTTGCAGGTGTTCCTTCGCTGTTAAGACGAACCAAGGAGCCTGCATGCCGTCGTACTTACGTCGGCGAGGCTTAAGCTTAGCTAAGGTTTCAACGGCTTTCGCCTCATCGCGCTGCTCTTTGGAGATCATGCCTTGATCCTCCATTTGATCAAGAATGTAGTGCATCCGTCCTACTAAAGCCTCAGCATTGTGTCGTGCACCGTGGGGCGAATAATATGTAGGTGACTGAGGCATTGCTGCCAAAAATGCTGCTTCATCCAGTGTCAAGTCTAAAGCTGGCTTGTTAAAATAATCTTGCGACGCTGCTTCTACGCCATAGGTAATATCGCCATACGGCGCAGTATCTAGATAGCCGTCCAGTATTTCTTGTTTGCTGTAGGTCCTTTCAAGCTCAACGGCCAGGATAAGCTCTTTAACTTTGCGTGTATAGGTGCGCTCATTGGTCCAGCTCTGAGTTAGCTTAACCAGCTGCTGTGTAATAGTTGATCCTCCCTGGGTTGTGCCCTCGCGCCCGAATACATTATTAACTGCAGCACGGCTAATGCCTCGTACATCAAACCCTCCGTGACTGAAGAAATCCTTGTCCTCTATGGCGATTGTGGCATCTTTCATATACTGTGACGCTTCGCCGTGTACTGGTATGCGTTTTACAGCCTCATAATCTTCCCACAGCAAGGTTGTCCCAGTTTTATCATAGTAGAGGACACTACCACCGATGTTATCTCCGGATATATCTCGTAAGTTCGGTAAATCCTTCCTGAAGTATGCAAACAACCCTACGAGCACCAAAAAACCAGACACAATCCCTATACCTGTAACTTTGAGCGCCATAATTGCGCCCTCACGACTGAACCAGTACTTATAAAGACGTTTCGGATGCATGCGATAAACAATTCGTTTAAAACGGCTTTTTGGCATACCAGCCATTCTCAGAGCGCGCTTGCGCGCACTGGCGTCGCGTCGGGCGTGCAATTTTTCTACGATGTTACGATGAATCTTGATTGTCTGGCCAGACCTAGTTGTGAACGTGTTTTTAGATTTCCGAGCGCCAGAGCGTGAGCGCTTAAAACGAGGAGTTCGTGACTTACTATTATTTCCCATAGATTTACCCCATTATATCAAACTTATGCCTAAGGCAAGACTTATAGACGTACTAATTTACAGGAGTTGTTATAGTATATTAGAGTAAAACTATGAAATTATCCGAAGAACTCACCTGGCGTGGCTTCGTTAACCAAACGACGCTTAAAGATATTAAGGAGCTTGATAAGGCGCCACTCACTTTTTATTGGGGAGTTGATCCTAGTGCTCCCTCAATGACTATCGGGCATCTAGCAATGGCAATGATGGTTAGGCATTTTATTTCGCATGGGCACAAGGCGGTGTTGCTTATAGGCGGTGCAACTGGCATGATTGGTGATCCTGATGGCAAGAGTGAGGAGCGGACTCTGAAGCCTTTGAACGAAATTGAAGCCAATAAAAAAGCCATAGTAAGCCAGTACGAGAAAATTTTTAAGGGGCTAGACTTTAAGCTTGTTGATAACCTTGAATGGTTTAAGAGCATGGGCTATCTGCAATTTTTACGCGAAATCGGAAAACACGTACCGATGCGACAGATGCTTGGTAGAGAGTTTGTGCAGGAGCGTCTAAAAGATAACGGAGCAGGCATAAGCTATGCCGAGTTTAGCTATGCATTAATACAAGGCTACGACTTTTTGCAGTTGTTTAAAGAACTGGGTGTGACGCTTCAGGTGGCGGGGTCAGACCAGTGGGGAAATAGCATTGCGGGGGTAGAGCTTGTTAGGCGGATTACGGGTAAAGAAGCACACGTCTGGACTGCTCCATTAATCATCAATAAGTCTACCGGTAAAAAGTTTGGCAAAAGTGAAGAAGGGGCAATATGGCTGGACCAAGCCATGACGAGTTCATTTAAGTTCTACCAGTTCTGGCTGAATGTAGACGACGAAAGCGCTGAAGATTACCTTAAGATATATACGCTCCTAGACCATGACAAGATCCAATCAATTATGACTGAGTTCCGCGCAAATCCAGGGCAGCGTTTAGCCCAAAAAACTTTGGCTTACGAGGTTACAAAAGTTGTCCATGGCCATGAACAGGCTGAAATACAAAAAAAGATTAGCATAAGTCTATTTAGTCGTGATTTTCATGAATTTTCAGCAAAAGATTTTGAGCAACTTGAAGGTGAACTTCCGTATGTTGAGGTAAACGAGGGCACGAATATTGCCGACGCGTTAATAAGTACGGGTCTTGCAAGCAGTAAATCAGATGCACGTAATTTAATAGCTAGCAAAGCCATCACAAGCAGCCAGTTAATTGATATAGCGTCGGGTGAAACTCCGCTACTAAAGTCTGCCAGCACAGAAGGCTACGTGGTGGTTTTCAAAGGCAAAAAATACCCCGCATTAATTAAGGTCAAATAGTGTATACTTGTCCGAGTTATGACAAAAAATAGCCACAAAAAAGCCAATCAATACGATAATGACAACTATAATTATCTTCATTATTGGACGGGCCGTGCCTACGAACATGCCGCTGAAGAACTAGCTATTAAACGGCTACTTAAGGGGAAACATTTTGACCAGGCGGTGGATATAGGTGGAGGATATGGGCGTTTGTGTGTATTACTGCAAAATTATGCCGACAACATAACCCTTGCCGAGCCGTCACAAGCACAACTTGACATTGCTGCCGCATATCTTAAGAAATACCCCCGTATTGCGCAGAAAAAAATGCAAGCTGATGACCTGAAATTTAAAGATGGCAGTGTTGACCTTATAACTATGATACGTGTTATGCACCACTTGCCGGATCCTTCGCAAGAATTTTCTGAGTTGTCACGTGTGCTTTCTGACAAAGGATATATCATTCTTGAGATGGCAAACTATGCCCATGCGCGTAACCGTATTAAGCACCTATTAAAAGGCCAAGCTTTGCCAAAACAGCCAATAGATATTCGTTCTGCAGAGAACCGTAGACCTGATGAGATCGCTTTTGTTAACCACAATCCTAAAACCGTCGCTAAGCAATTAGCGCACGCTGGGTTGAAGGTTGAACGTATTCTGTCCGTATCAAACCTGAGATCTCAAAGTCTTAAGAAAATCTTGCCACGCGCCTTAATGCTTGCTGCTGAGCAAGTGTTGCAGCCGACTTTAGCTAAAACTTACTTCGGCCCCAGTGTATTCTTCCTAGTTCGTAAAGCCAAATAACCTTATACTTGTCAGGTATGAGACTAGACAGCAGTGTCAGCACCCTAAAAGGGGTGGGCGATGAGTTGGCGAAGAAACTTTTATCCGTTGGTGTTAACTGTGTTGGCGAACTTATTGAGTATTTGCCGCGTAAGTACGAAGACTATTCGCAGATAACAGCCATTAGCAGAGTAAGGCCGGGCCCTGTTACAATCCAAGGTGTTATTAAACAAGCAGCGGGACGATATGCTAGGCGGGGCATGCACATAACTGAGGCAGTTGCTATGGATGATACAGGTAGTTTAAAGCTTATCTGGTTTAATCAGCCCTACCGAGTTGCATCTTTAAAGCTTGGGCAAAACTACTATATATCTGGTGATTTTCAGCTTAGGAGACAGCGGCTGGGCATCTTAAATCCTTCAGTGGAGCTTGTAAGCGATTTTCCTGTGAACACCGCGAGAATTGTGCCAATTTACCGCGAAACGAAGGGGTTAAAGTCTGCTTTTATTCGCAAGCTTGTTAGAGAAACCCTACCACTTATTCGCTCATTGCCAGAGACATTGCCGGTGTGGCTAATCAAGCAGGAAGGGCTTATACCCCGAGCCGATGCGTACGAATCTCTACATTTTCCAGAAAACGACGCGCAACTCCAAAACGCTAGACGCCGACTGGGGTTTGAAGAGGTTTTTCGGATTACACTCGCTAGTTTAATGAACAAGCTCGAACTAGCAAGTGAAAAGTCGCTTAGTATTCCTTTTGACGAAAAGCTAGCTAAGGAATTTGTTAAACAATTACCATTTAAACTAACTAATGATCAGCGTAAAACTGTCTGGCAAATCTATTTGGACATGCAGAAAACTCAGCCCATGAACCGCTTAACTAACGGTGATGTAGGCTCGGGCAAAACTGTGGTCGCTGTCATGGCGGCTCTCATGGTAATTAAGCAAAACCTACAAGTTGCCTTGATGGCTCCAACAGAACTATTGGCACGCCAGCATGCCGAAACGATTCATGAGTTGCTTGATCCGCTGGGGATGGCCGATAAACTTAGTTTGCTAACAGGTTCTCTTAAGCCAAAACAAAAAAAGGTGGCACACGAGCGCATTAAATCGGGCGATATAAATTTTATAATCGGTACACACGCGCTTATCCAGGACAAAGTAGACATGCATCGTTTAGGGTTGGTGATAATTGACGAACAACACCGATTTGGTGTTGAGCAAAGGAAAAAACTGCAGGCTAAGGCGGGCCATATGCCTCATGTACTATCGCTAACAGCTACACCGATTCCACGTAGCCTTGCCTTGACGCTGTACGGTGAGCTTGATATTTCTATTATTGCTGAAAAACCTCCTGGACGATTACCCATAATAACTAAGCTTTGTTCGCCAAACTCTAGGCCACAGCTGTACGCAGATATCAATCAACAGATTAAAAATGGTCGTCAGGTCTTTGTGGTCTGCCCAACTATCAGCGAGTCGGGCGCATTGCCGCTCCAATCGGTAGAAGCAATGCACGCGCAGCTTTCCAGAAAGTATTTCAAAGATCGGAAAGTAGGGTTGCTTCACGGCAAGCTTAGTTCTGATCAAAAAGACAAAATAATGCAACAGTTTTTAGCCAAAAAATATGACATATTGGTTGCCACAACTGTTATTGAGGTTGGTGTTAATGTACCTAACGCTTCTGTAATGGTCGTTGAAAACGCAGAGCGTTTTGGTCTAGCCCAAATACATCAACTTAGGGGGCGTGTCGGGCGAAGTAATCACCAGGGCTACTGCTACTTAGTGATGGGCGATAGTAGCGCGCCAAGCAGGCGGCTACGCGCAATCGAAACCTCTGACGATGGATTTAAACTGGCAGAAATGGACTTAGAAGTAAGGGGTCCCGGGGCCATTTACGGCACATTACAACATGGTGCGCTTGATTTGCGCATAGCTAAATTATCTGACATCAAGCTGATTGCTGCAGCTCGGCAAGCTGCTCAGGAATTTATTGATAGGGGCGAAGATTTGATACAATATCAGGAGCTAAACAAGCATGTTATGCAGTTACGTGCTATTACAAATCTAAATTAGGATTTTATGTATTCCGGAACGACGCTTACAAGATATTCTGGACGGGTATTAGGTGCTCATCAACGCATTGATAGAGTCGCGCATAAACACCTTGCGAAGATAACCCAGAACATGTCCAGCTTCCCGGACATAAAGATGATTATATATTTTGAAGGGAAGAATGGCCCTGATGGTATAAAGCGCAAAAGTCCTGCAAAAGATGAGCCGTGGCACTATTACAGCCCGTTTGATGATAAAGATTATGGCATAATTGAGCTCATAGAAGACCACTATAAAGAGCTAGTGAGACAACTTAAGAAGGGCAATACTGAGCGTGCTGCTTTTGAGGCTGCCTGGCTTTCTCATGCCATGGTTGACGGGTTGACGCCAGCGCACCACTATCCGTACGAAAAAAAATTAGTTGAGATCCGTGGCGAGGGCATAGAAACACGTACAAGTGTGAGGCAAAAGATAATCATGTCTGGTGCAACGCACCGTGAAAGTGTTAAGAATAACTGGAAAATGTGGGGACCAAAAGGGCTGCTGACTACTCACGGATTATTTGAAATTGGGCTGGCAACAATTATAGCTCCACTGCGTTTTGGCGAGGCAAAACCTAAATTAGCTGACAAAAAAAGGATGGAAAAGATAGGGCCGATTGCCTGGTTTAAGCATGCAGCTAGAGAAATAGCCGTGCTTAGTATGTATGAAAAATACTACGAAAAAGGCTGGACACCTAAGCTTGCATGGCAAGCCAGGCACCGCTTAGCACCACTAATGGTTCAGACAGTGACCCTGACGTGGTATAGCGCCCTAAAAGAGGCGGGCTTGGCATGAGAATCGTGTCGGGGGAGCTGGGTGGAAGAACTTTTGAATCGCCTTCCGGTAATCGCACCCACCCGATGAGTGAAAAGATACGGAACGCGCTGTTCAACGCACTCGGGGACGTAACAGGCTTATCCGTACTGGATGCATTTGCTGGCAGTGGTGCATTGTCTTTTGAAGCTATCAGCAGGGGCGCAAAAGCTGTTACGGCGCTTGATGTAGACAAAAACGCACTCAACAAGATAAATGCCAATATTCAGTTGCTTGGTTTGGGCAACGAAATAAAACCTATCCGCGCAAACAATAGTTCGTGGTCTGACAATAATCCCAAAGTAAGGTTTGACGTCGTCATGTGTGACCCCCCCTACGACGGTATAAGATACGATTTGCTTGGCAAAATGGCGGAGCACACAAAAAAGAAGGGTATTGTAGTTCTGTCTTTGCCCCCTGACAGTGGTTTTTTGCTACCCCCAGAGAACTACAGAGAGCTTTCTGCAAAGTCATATGGCGATGCTAAATTAGTGTTTTACCGCAAGCTGACAGATTAATTACTTTTTACTCAAGGTGCGTGCATGCTTTGAAAGCTCAAGATACCTTAGCGCAGGCGCGCATGAGTACAGTGTAACCAAAATCAAACTTATCATACCGCCCCATATAGGGATAATATTAAACACACTTAGCAAAACCATAACACCTATGATGCTCCATATCGCTTTAACATGCAGTTTAGAAACTTGAGCACTTGCCGCCATAGCGTCTTTTATGCCCAGGCCCTGGTCTACTATAAAATATGGAGCCAGGAAATATCTTCGTATAACAATTAGCCCGGGAATTATTAATGCAATCAGACCTACAACAACAAGCAATGCAAATATTAGGCTAAAACCTAGTATTCGCCAGAAATGCTTTTGTGAATTACTGATTGCATTTACAAACGCAACCGTCTTGCCTTTGGCTGCCTGGAGTTGTAAATAGTAACGTGCAGGGACAAGTAGTACTGAAAAAATAATGCCAACAACATAGTACGGCATAGATTCGGGGCGTGGGTCCATAAGCAGAAACTGCTGTAGGCCATTTTCTCCAGAAGCAAGAAAGTCTCTTAGGTTTATGGTATCGCCAACAAGAATAAAAAATGCTGGCAAAAATGAAATTATCAAGAAGCTAAAAAAATTATTAAGAGCTGCCTCTTTACTTGGTTTGAATAGCTGGAATGCTCCTAGCGGGGTTGCCATAAGTACTCTTTCTAAGCCTTAACATTCTAATCATAGCAGACTTACTCGTGTATGAGTCTCTAGGCTGTTTAGGTTGGCTGGTCTTGTAAATTCGCATGATTGATCGACTTTATTGCAAACGTTGCATACAATATCTGCTAATGCGCGAGTGGTGGAATGGTAGACACGCTAGCCTTAGGAGCTAGTGCCCGAAAGGGTGTGGAGGTTCAAGTCCTCTCTCGCGCACCAAAACGAGACTTTCGGATTTTCCGGACAAATTCTGAAGGGCAGCCCGCAGGGCTGTCCAATTGTTTTCAAGAGGGGGGAAGCTGTTTTTTGGCGTGCTTAGGCACGCTTTTTTGTTTTTTAGAAATAGGTTCAATCCAAATATTTCTTTGGATTGGGTTTTTAGAGCCAAAAGGTTATCACTTTTGGAAAGTTCACGGATAGATACGGCTTGGTTAATCCATTTTCGCATAGGTTCAACCCAACCACTTCCGGCAAGCGTTAGCTTGCTAGTTTTTTCTTCCAAAGACTTTTTTTCGGACATGAGCAAAGCTTTCTTTTCTCGGTAAACATTCTGTTCAATATCTTGGTCTAAATATCCGTCAAGAAGTCTTTGGAGTTTGTCTGTTAATGCAACAATCTTGGTTTGTGCGTCAGCTACAAACAAGCCGGAGGCTTGGTTAGCTTGTTGCTCGTCTTTAAGCAACATAGCCTCTAATTTGCTTGCCCATGCCCTCGGCATGGCATACTCAGTAAGCAAATTGGATATTTGCTCCGTTAATTGTGGCTCGGTTACGGCTGGCTCAAGACATTTCATATTTTTGCGTTTCTTCGTGCAACGATAGTAAACATATTCGTGAGTGTTGCCATTTTTTTGGTGCTTAACTTTATGTTCAGCGGTTACCATTAGCCCGCATGAACCACACGACAATAAACCACAAAAGACTTGTGGCATAGTTTTGCCTTTTTGCGGTTTTCCACGCTCTAAAAGTACCGCTTGCACTTCGTCAAACAATTTTTTACAAATAATCGGTCTGTGTTTACCCTCGTGGATTTCGCCACTATATTTGAAATGTCCATAATAAAACGGATTGCTTAAAATACGTTTTATCTGGTCTTTGGTTAGCTGCTTTCCACCCTTAGAAGTAATTCCATTGCTCTTAAGGAAAATGGATATATCCTCATATCGCTGATCGCCTTTGGCGTACAGCTCAAATGCAGATAAAACAATCGGCGAACGTCGTTTGTCTACAATTATGCTTTTTGTTCTAATGTCGTTAATGTAGCCAACCGACGCACAGCCTGGATATTCCCCACGCCGAACCTTTTGGCGTAAACCACGCTTAGTGTTTTCCGCCAGATTATCTATGTAATATTTGGATTGCCCAAAGGCAATACTAAGCATAAATTTGCCCTGTGAGGTGTTGTCTGACCAAAAAGTTGGAAACTTTAACGATTTCAATTTTTCGCCGTCTAACAAATAAATCAGCTTACCACCGTCAATAGAATTACGAGCTAGACGGTCTGGATGCCAAGCCAAAATACCGCTGGCTTCGCCAGCCTCTATTTTGGCAAGCATTTTATTAAAAATTGGTCTACCGGGAATTTTGGCGGATTTTTTCTCTATCAATTCCTCAACAATCTCTATTTGCTCAAGCATAGCAAATGAACGAAGTTCATTTAGCTGCGCTTCAATGGATAAAACTTGTTTGTCCTCTACGTCAGTCGACTTTCTAGCATATAGAAAGAATTTTTGTTTGTCGTTCATAAATACCCCCTTAATAACTTTAATGACCGCCCTAGTTGAACTCAATTCAAGTTGCCTTAAACTGTCTAGGACGGCCATTAAAAAAGCAACCTGACGAATTGAGTTCAAGTTAATTATATCAATAATTGCTCATGTCTTTAACAAAAACCGCCAATGGCGGTCTAAAAAACAAAAAAGCGTGCCAAAGCACGCCAAAAAACAGCTTCCCCCCTCTTGAAAACAATTGGACAGCCCTGCGGGCTGCCCTTCAGAATTTGTCCGGAAAATCCGAAAGTCTCGTTTTGGTGTCCCTCTACGCTGAGGCTAGAACCTATTTTATAGCAAAAAGTTAAAAACCGAGAGCTAAACGTAAATGGAGGCCTGTGCGCGAGCGTAAGCGAGTGCTGTTTCCACCAGCCCCGCCGTTTGCCAGCCAAAGGCTG
>JAJDCL010000007.1 GCA_029260875.1 Candidatus Saccharimonadota bacterium | reverse complement strand
CCTAGACTTTAAGATCCCAAACACACAAATACAGACTAAACTTAACAACTACCTGAAGTTCTACAACACTAAGCGTGTACACTTGAGCTTGCAGTACAGGACACCAAGCCAAATGTTGCAAAGCTCCTGAGTTTTATACGGATCAGGCTATATAAAAATTTAATTAACAGCCTGTTTCTTATCGCAGGCCTTAGGATTCGCCCTGCCACAAAAGAAATTTACTTTTGCTACGGGCAACCTAAAACATGCCGACTGGCGTCTTTTAGGACTTAAGGTCCGGGGGCATTCAGGGTAGTACGTTCAAATCCCATCACGCGACGTCAAATAAAAAAAGCCTATCTTCTTAGGCAGACTATTTTTATTTGGTGCAGGGTGAGGGATTCAACCGACGTCCCGCCGGCCCGCAACTTCGCGAATGGCAAACCAGTTGCCATCGGAAGATTGCCTTGCGAACTGCCACCGCGTAGTTCTCACCCCGAAGGCGTCCATCGGGTATTAGAATCCAGACTCATAAACCAACTAAAAAGCCGGTCATAGAGACCGGTATTTTATTTGGTGCAGGGTGAGGGATTCGAACCCCCGAAGGCATAAGCCAACTGATTTACAGTCAGTCGTGTTTGACCGCTTCACTAACCCTGCATTTTTAAATTGGAGCCGACGGAGGGAGTCGAACCCACGACCCGCTGTTTACAAAACAGCCGCTCTGACCACTGAGCTACGTCGGCTTGAAATAACTGCAAAAGTGTAACAGATACGGGGTTAGATAACAACACGTTTAGGACGGGTTACTCTCCTTGAATGGTTTGCGGGCGTCACGTGCTTTTCAAGCTTTTGAGCTACAAGATCCGCCTCAGCTTGCATGCCTAAACTGTCATAAGCTCTTTGTAGTAACGTATAGCTTTCGTAGCTAGGCTCAAGCTCAACCGCCTTTTGCAGGTTCTCAAGCATCAACTTGTAGTTGCCCAGCTTTTCTTGTACCTTTGCGTAGGCAATATTGCGAGCTGCCATGCCCTCCTCTAGCTTTATTGCTTGCTCAAAAGCTGTGGCTGCCTTTTGGTAGTTTTCAGTCTCGTAATAAATAAGTCCTAGGTTATGTAGACTTGATGCGCTGGGGTCAATACTTGAAGCAATTTCAAAACAATCAATAGCGTCTTTATACTCTTTTTGTTTGGCGTAAAGAATGCCCAGACGGTTATATGCAGCCGCGTTTTTTTCATCGATTTTAAGTATTGTTAACAAAGCCTTTTCAGCGCGCAAAAAGCGGTTCTCTCGCATACCCAAGTGAGCGATATCCCAAAGCTTGCCCAGCTTATCACTGATTTTCCGCGGCAACATTGAAAATTCTTCATCCCTTGGCTTAATATTCCTAATTACGAACGTTCCAAAGCCGGCTAACACTAAGAGTTCAAACATGTCCATTAATTATACTACATACTTACAGTGTTAGGGCCAGGTCAGTTAGAATGAGTTTCATATTGGGGTTAGCATGCAAAGAACGTTCGGTAGTATAGATGGTTTTTAGCTTTGAAATTATAGAGCTGATTACCCGGTTGTCACTTGTGGTGTGCATGGCAACAGCAAGTACTCGTTTTGCCGCGTATAGTAACAATGCTAGCTTTTCCTTATCTTTTGCCAACCCCTCAACACTTATTAGTCTTTCATAGGTCGTAGAGTTCAAAAATAACTTAGCTTCTGCTATCGCTTTGATCAAATCGTGTTCGCTGTTGCTCGCCAGCGCGCTACAAAGACCCACATAGCCCCTGCTAATTAAATAGGCTTTTCTTAGAGCTTCATGGCTATATCCGGACTTCTTAAAATATGCAACTATTTGTTCTTCGCTAGAAGGGTGTACGTGTATGGCTAGTAACCTTGAGTAAACAGTTTGTCTTAAGGAGGTCGTATCTGTGATAGTTAAAATGATCTTCGTGTCCGCCGGAGGCTCCTCAAGCGTTTTAAGAAGCGCGTTTTGAGCTTCTATTGTCATGGTCTGTGCGTCTTGTATGATTACCACACGCCTTACAGGGGAGTCACCTGTTGTTTTTAAGCTCAAGAATAACTGAAGTGACCTAATATCCTCAATGCCGATCGGCTCTTTCTTTGAGATCCTGAATACTTTATGTTCTTGATAATCGGCCCCCAGCAACATTTTAGCCAGCTCCATGGCGGTAAAAGCCTTCCCGGCTCCATAGGGGCCAATAAGGGCGATTGAATGGTGGCTGCCTAGCATTGCTTGGTCAATCGCCTGCCTGGTTAATGGGTGTAGTAATAGATCAGTCACTAAAAGCCCCAAACTCAGGAGGTTCTGGTGCGGTAAACGTGGTTCGCTTTCCTCCGGGGAGTGTTAGCTCAAGCAAATGGGCATGCAACATGAGTCTTCTAGATAGCTCCTTGCCATATAACGTGTCGCCAACAATTGGGTGGCCGATATGTTTTAGGTGAACGCGCAGCTGGTGGGTGCGGCCTGTCAAAGGTTTTAGAAGCAGCTTGTCGTGCTTGTTATAGCTCTGAATTACCTCGTACTCTGTGCTGGCAGCCTTACCATTAGCGCCAACACGGAAAGTTTGCGGCTGCTTGGGGTTACGCTCTATAGGCATATCAATAATCGCACGCGGGTCCTTCATATGCCCCGCAACAACCGCTAAATATGACTTTTTTACAGTTCGCTGACCAAATTGTTTTTGTAAAAAGGACAGTGTTTCTTGGCTTTTGGCGCATATCATCACCCCAGATGTCGCGCGGTCCAGTCTATGGACGATTCCGGTACGATCCCCTTCGTTACCTGTCTTTTGCCGCACAAACGACGCTACTGACGGCTCGTACCAGTATCTGCCTCTACTGTGACTGATCACGCCAACAGGCTTATCTATGACCAGTACGTTATCATCTTCATACAAAATTGGCAGCTCAATGTCTTCAATTTTCTCAAGGGCTTTAAGGTCTACTATTAGATCTACCTTTTCACCAATACGAATTTTGTACCCCGGTTTTTGTGGCTCAGCATCAACAAGCATATTTCCTTCTTCTATAAGGCGCTTAATATATGCACGACTTAAATCAGGCAACTGCTCGGCCATAAAAACATCTAAACGTTTTGGGCGGTCTTCTGTATAGGTGTAACTCACGCCTAGTCTCTCGGACGTAGCCCGACGGCTTGCTGAACTTTAAACAGCACTCTGTTTGCCGCCGTGTTCATAGCTTTTTCTGATGTCTCGAGCTTGCTTTTCAGTACTTTGTCGTCAACTTTGGCTAGACTTGTCTGAAAGTCGGTTAAGAAGTTTGCTACAGAATCGGCCAAAGCTTCTTTTAATGGTCCGTATTGGGTCTGACCCTCAAACTCCTTGCGAACTTCGTCAAGCGAACGTGAACTAAATAATGCCAATAATTCGAGTAAATTGCTAATACCTGGCTGGTCGGTGTTATAGCCTACCCGACTGAGGCTGTCCGTGGTGGCGCTCGTAATTTTCTTGCGGGCAATTTCTGGTGTGTCGTTTAAGAAGATAACTCCCCTACCTGATTCGTCACTTTTGCTCATTTTTTTAGTAGGATCTATAAGGTCTTTGATACGTAACCCTTGGTCTTTTCCAAAGAACGCATGCTGTTTCTTGACAGATTTAGGGACAACAAACAAATCCTGGTTAAAATTGGCATTAAGTCGTAGCGCGATATCGCGGGCAAACTCCAGGTGTTGCGTTTGGTCGTCGCCAACGGGGATATATGAAGTGTTGTACAGTAAGATATCTGCAGCCATAAGGACGGGATAGTTAAATAACCCAACACTAACTCTGTCGTCACCATTTTTTTGAATTTTATCTTTATATTGAGTCATCCGACCCATTTCTCCAACACCAGTGAAGCAATCAAGGACTATGGTCAATTCTGAGTGTGCTGGTATGTAGCTTTGGCGGTAAATGTGCACGTCGGGGTTATCAAGTGGCAGCCCAGCAGCTACAAATACGCGCAAGTTGTTCATTATGGCCTCTTGAAGCTTGCTATGGTCAATAGGAGTGGTGAAGCTATGCAGGTCCGGCACAAACAGATTGACCTGATATTCGCCTGCTCGTTTAGTGGCCATATCAATCATAGGCAACATAGCGCCCATATAATTACCTATATGAAGGTCGTTGTTCGCCCGGATACCTGTTAAAATCACCTGTTTTGCCATCTTCATTCTATTCTACCGTAACTTCTTCATTCTGCTCAATTATAAGGTCTGGCTCTGGTATTAGTCGGCACCGTCTTGCACTACGTACGAACTATGATCGCGGATATCAAGTGACACACCATGCTCTCTTACTAGTAATCTTGCCTCGTGTTCTTCCATAATAATTTTTCCCGCTTAATATTGAAAAAACCGCCCTGTGGCGGTCTTTCCAATATCTTCTAATAAATTTTATGAACACACAGAACAAACCGCCACAGTAGTGTCGGTAAACCAATAGTTCATCTGGATTGTCACTCTTGACATAAAGAGTATATTACCACACTTGTCAATATAGTCAAACCCCTGCGTCTAGCGCTTCGTGAATTGGCGTTGTTTGCGGGCGCCTTTGAGGCCGAACTTCTTGCGTTCTTTTTCTCGTGTATCACGCCCAAGTAGGTCCGCACGCCTCAGTGTTGCGCGGTTATCTTCATTCATCAAGACGATTGCCTTGGCTATGCCAAGACGAATAGCTTCGACCTGCCCACGGTGACCCCCTCCAGAAACAACAACGCTAATGTCGTATTTTGAGCTTTCCATTTCTAGTACGTTCATAGGTCTTGTAAGCTCGTGTAGCAAGTTTTTGCTTTCTGCTAGGTATTCGTTGACAGCGACTCCATTAACTGTAAAGTTGCCTTTGCCGGTCATGAGCCTGACGCGGGCAGTAGCAGCCTTTCTTCGGCCTAATGCATAAAAGTAGTTTGAAGCTGCCATGGTTATTTACCTTCCTTCACAGAGAATTTAACGGGCTTCTGTGCTGCGTGGTCGTGCTCCGGCCCTGCATAAATCTTAAGCCTAGCTAGGCGCTCAGAACGTAACTTGTTCACCGGTAGCATCCCGCGAATAGCCTGAAAAACAGCTGCTGTTGAGTCTTTTGCAATTACGTCCTTTAATGGCCGTGACTTAATACCGCCGGGGAAACCGGTGTGCCTGTAGTATATCTTATCGTCCATTTTCTTCCCTGTGACAATTAGCTTATCTGTATTGACGACGACAACGAAATCTCCGCAATCGATATGTTTTGTAAACATTGGTTTCTCTTTGCCGATCAAGAGTTTAGCTGCTTGTGTGGAGATTCTCCCTAGAGGTGCTTCGCTTGCATCAATAACATACCATGACCGTGTCACATCCGTGGGTTTTGCGCTATAAGTTTTCATTATTTAGTCTCCTTGGTCGTGGTTTTGGGCTTTGGCACCATTTTCTTTGTAGCGCTCGGCTTTAGCTTTTCCTCGTTGACTGGTTCCTTCGCAGGCTCTTTGGCAAGATCGTCAACAAAACTTACTCTTGCTAATTGGCTGTTATCACCACGACGGGTTCTGGTGGCAGAAACCCGTAGATGCCCGCTTGTTCGTCCGCTGAGCTTGGGGGCTATCTCGTCCACTAATTTATGGGCATTGGCTGTTGTTTGGAGTGAGCTAATAATTTGACGCCGACTGTGCAGATCGCCCTTTTTTGCCTTTGTAATAAGCTGTTCTATATAAGGGACTAACTCTTTAGCCTTCGGTAGGGTCGTTTCAATAGACTCGTATTGAATCAGCGATTCCGCCAGGCCTTTAATAAGTGCTCTGCGCTGGTCGCGTTCCCTGTTGAATTTTTTGCCTTTGTATCCGTGACGGTGCATTGTTTAAAGCTCCAGCTCCGCTAATTTCTCTTTGACCTCATCAAGTGCTTTACTGCCGAAGCCCTTCAACTCACGTAGTTCGGCATCACTAAGTGAAAATAGATCTTTAAGGGTGTGGATTTCATTATTTATCAATGCGTTCGTTGTTCTAGCAGACAAGTTGAGGTCGTCAATTGAGGTCATTAATTCTGTGGGCTCATCCTCGTTGGCTGAGTTAGGCGCCTCACCTGAAGCTGTTAATGGTGCAGCTGCTTCTATGCGAGTTTGCCCAGCTAGCGCGGTATATTGATTCACCAAAATGGCCGAGGCCTCCTCAAAAGCATCGCGTGGAGTAATTGAACCATCTGTTGTAATTGTAAGGATCAATTTATCAAGATCGGTCATCTGCCCTACGCGGGTGTTTTCAACCTTATAACGTACGCGGTGGACCGGGCTAAAGATGGCGTCTAGTGCAATCATGTCACTCGCTTTCTTAGCAGTCCCTTCTTCAATTGTTCGGTAACCGCGCCCTGTTTCTACAACCAGGTCCATTACGAATGAAGCTTTTTCATCGTCAATATGGGCAATAACGTGATCGGGGTTAACGACTTCAACGTCTGCATTAGTCTCTATGTCTTTGGCGGTGATGGTACCCTTGCTCTTTTTGATAACGCGAAGGTTGTGTGTGTCATCACCAAAGATGCGGAAACGAATGCCCTTTAGATTTAGCATTATATCTACTATGTCTTCCTTCACGCCCTTTATGGTCGTAAATTCGTGTGTAGCACCTTCAATCTTAAAAGAAGTTATAGCTGCGCCAGCGATAGACGACAACAATACCCGTCTTATGCTGTTGCCTAGGGTCATACCGTATCCGGTGTGCAGAGGTTCTATGGTAAATGTAGCGCTTTTTGCGTCGTGCTCATCAACATTGACGAGTCCTGGTGTGTGAATAATTTTTGACATATAGCTAACGTCTCCTTTTAGCGTGAGTAGTACTCAACAATTAATTGTTCGTTAATATCCGGTTCCGCCTCTTCGCGTGTCGGCAATCCTGTGATCTGAATCTCAAACTTCTTGCGATTGACTTTGATCCAGGCAGGAAGTGCTGACGGTGCCGGACTTACATCATCTATACGCTTGAAGTATTCGTTCTTTTGACTGTGTTCCCGCAGGACAACAACATCACCAGCCGAGAGACGCATTGACGGAATGTCTACTCGTCTACCGTTAACGATAAAATGCCCGTGTGTAACGAGTTGGCGGGCCCCGCGTCTGCTTGTAGCAAAGCCTGCTCGGTAGATAACATTATCAGCCCGCTGCTCTAAAAGCTGCAGCAATAATTGTCCTGATTGACCTTGTTTGCGCGACGCTTCCTTCATAAGTTTACTGAACTGCCGTTCAAGTAACCCGTAAAGTCGTTTTACTTTCTGCTTTTCTCGTAACTGTAGGGCGTACTGGCTTGGTTTGTTGCGTTGGTTGCGTCCACCCTGCATGCCTGGAGGAGATGGTCGCTTGACTAAGGCCTTGTGAGCCTTGGGATGTAGCGCATAACCCTCTCTGCGACTCATCTTAACGATTGATCGTGTGTCTCGTGCCATTACACGTCTCCTTCGGAAGTATTATTCATTAGACTCTCCGTGCTTTCGGCGGTCGCACCCCACCATGAGGGATGCCTGTTACGTCTTGGATGCTGTCAACAAAAATATCAAGATTAGCTAGTGAACGAACTGCAGCATCGCGACCAAGGCCGATACCCTTAATAAACACTGAAACCTTTGACAGGCCGTATTGTTGCTTAGCCAAGTGTCCAGCTTTTTCTGTTGCTACCTGTGCAGCGTAAGCCGTGCCCTTCTTAGAACCACGAAATCCGCAACCGCCGGCGCTAGCAGTCGTCAGGACACCACCACTCGGGTCGGTAAAACTAACTATAGTGTTATTAAAAGTTGCAAGGACATGCATTTGTCCTGTAGCCACTGACCGCTTGGCTTTTTTGCGCTTAACGGGCTTTGCTGCAGGCTTTAATTCTGTAGCCTCTTGCTGTGTTACTTCTTCTGTCGGTGCTTCGTTATTTTCTGTCATAATCAAACCTAAGTCTTAGCTGCTACCTTCTTGTTGGTGCCACCAACTGTAACTTTCTTTCCTCGTTTTGTACGTGCGTTCGTACGAGTGCGTTGGCCCCGGCTGGGGAGGCTCAGTTTGTGGCGTAATCCACGGTAAGTGCCAATATCTTTAAGGCGCTTGATGTTACCAGTTACAATTCTTTGTAATTCACCTTCAACCGTATAGTTTTCGTTAATTGCATCTTGAATACGTCCAAGTTCTGCATCGGTTAAATCTTTAACTCGAATGGTCGGGTCAATTTTTGCTGCTTCTAAGATCTTTCTGCCACTAAGCGGGCCGATCCCATATACATAGGTAAGGGCAATTTGCACTTGCTTTCCGTCAGGGATAGTTACTCCAGAAACACGTGCCATACTTAACCCTGCCTTTGCTTGTGCTTAGGTTTTAGCTTGTTGATAACGTAAAGACGGCCCTTGCGTCGGACAATCTTATCATCAGGACTAATCTTTTTAATACTCGCACGCACCTTCATGCGGATCATCCCTCCTTATGGGCAATGACTCACTGCGTTAATTTATTACTTGCGATAGGTGATTCTACCCTTACTGAGATCGTAAGGTGTTAACTCAACCGTAACGCCGTCACCGGGTACAAGGCGAATGTAGTGTTTCCGCATTTTCCCCGCGACATGAGCTATAATCTGGTGGCCGTTTTCAAGCTCTACTCGGAATTGAGTCCCTGGGAGGGCCTCTGTCACTACTCCCGAGAGTTCGATAACTTCTTTATTCGTGGCCATAACTATAACGTCACTAAAGTCTACCAGATGGCCCGCCTCTTGTAAAGGCTTTTGGTGACATTATTTTTTATTACGCTTTCGGCCAAAGCGCAGTATACGGCTCGCAGAGCCACCCATACCTAGACTTTCAGGCTCATAGAAGAAGTCTGGCTGTTCGTATTGATCGTAAGTAACCATGAGAGCTCTAGATTCAACCGAGCGAAGAGTCTCTAGCGCAACAGATACAAGGATCAGTATGCTCGTGCCTCCAAGAGCAATATTACTAGCCAGAAATGCCTGGCCAATGATTGGCGTCAGCGCAATAAGGCCAAGGGAGAGGGCCCCAAACAGCGTAAGGCGATTAACTACTTTGCCTAAATATTTTTCGGTTTGGCTGCCAGAGCGTACGCCTTCTATAAATCCACCTTGTTGCTGTAGGTTTTCGGCAATCTCTTTAGAGTTAAACGTTATGCTCGTATAAAAGAAGGTAAACATAAACACCAGCAAAAAGTATACCAACGGGTAGATATACGGGACAAAGCCAGGTTGCTGAAATGTCTGTGGGCTTGGATTCGCAAACCATACCATCAGGTTAGTACCAAGCTCATTGAAGCGCTCAGAACCCTGCATTAATTGCCCGGCAAAGCTCGGGACACTTAAAAATGCCACTGCAAAGATAATAGGTATTACCCCAGCCGTAATTAACTTTATCGGCAATGCTGTAGAGACCCCACCATATGCGCGATTGCCCTGTACTCGCTTAGCATAGTTAATGGTGAGCCGCCTGGATGCTTCATTAAGCCTTACAATTAGTATTGTAGCGACGACAGTGACCACAGTAATTATAAGTCCAAAAATTGCTTGGGTCTTATTAAAGGCCATTTCTAGCCCGAATATATTGATTTTATCAGTCCCAGTGGTGATGGCTTCAATAATGCTTTTGATAGTAGTCGGTAGCTGGCTAACTATTCCAACTGTAATTAACAGCGATATTCCGTTACCTACGCCTCGTTCGGTTATGAGCTCGCCCAGCCACATCAAAATCATCGCTCCGCCTGTGAGGGCTGTTACCATGAGTACCCAATGTCCGATGCTTATACCTGCAGTAATGTCACCGATACCACTGACCTGTACTGCAGCCTGGCGGACTAGATATATAGCGCCAACCGACTGGATGATGGCGAGCGGAAAAGCAATCATCCTGGTGTATTGGTTAATCTTCTTACGACCGAATTCACCTTCCTTGTTGAGTGCTTCAAGCTTAGGAATGGCTCTAGTCAGGAGCTGCATGATGATTGACGCATTAATGTACGGACCAAGCCCTACGATCATAATTGAAAAGTTTGCTAGGGCACCACCCGAAATAACGTTAATAAAGCTTAAAAGTTGGGGTGAATCTACGGAAAACAAATTGTCAAGAATTTGTTTAAGTGTGGTGGGGTCTTCAAGAGGTATTGGAACATGCGCCAAAATACGAAAAACCAGCAACATACCCAGTACGGCCAGTATGCGATTTCGCATGTCAGCGTTCTTAAGTGACTGCCAGATAATCTTCCAACTCATACGCTACCCTTAGTATTTCCCCTCTAGAACAGATTAAATCGTTAAACGTAGTATACCAAAGAAAGTTACTTTTCTTTGGCTATTCTCTTGATTTGCGGTGTTACGGTAAAAGTCCCACCAGACTTTTGCACAGATGCTATGGCCGCTTCGCTGGCAGCCTGTAGTTTAACGGACACTTTTTTGCTGATCGCACCTTTAACTATAAGTTTTACACGTACATGCGGACTTGAAACTAGCCCAGCACTAAAAGCTGTAAAGTTATCAACTACTGAACCTATGGCGTCTAGCTGCCCGGTGTAAATAACCTCAGCCTTAGGTCTCTTAGAGGTAAAGCCAGGCAATTTAGGCAAACGCTGCATAAGAGGATTTTGCCCACCTTCGAAGCCTGGGCGTCGCCCGCTGCCCGTTCGTGAACTCTGTCCTTTTGTGCCCCGCCCTGCTGTTTTGCCTTGTCCGGCAGCGATGCCCCGCCCAACTCTTCTGGAAGAGCGATTAGCAACTACTTTAAGATCGTTGTACTTCATTTCTTTGCTCCCACTGCTTTAGGTTTTATGGTTTTTTTGTTGTCTGAGGGTGTTCGGGTCTTTTTGGCCTCAACCTGACCAGTTAGCCATTTGCTGCGTGGCTGAATACTCTGTAATGCAGCCAGAGTCGCATAGGCAGTGTTGATCTTGTTAGACGAGCCAATAGATTTTGATAGTGCGTTACTAACACCCGTAACTTCCAATACGGTTCGCACGGTGCCACCAGCGATCAAGCCAGTACCTGGTGCTGCGGGCTTAATCAGAATATGTGAGCCACTGACTTTAGCCTCAGCCTCATGAGCCAACGTGCCCTTAATGATCCCGATATTTACAAAGTTCTTTTTAGCAACTTCTACGGCCTTAGAAACCGCCGTCGTCACATCACTACCCTTAGAAATGCCAATGCCTACTTTTCCTTTGTGATCGCCAACAACCACTAGAGCTCGAAAGCGAAAACGTCGTCCACCCTTAACAACACGCGCAACGCGGTCGATATTGACCACCCGCTCATCGTACTGCTTTTCTTCGACAGGTTGGTCATGGCCTCTGCGGCCTCTTTTGTCATCGTATGCCATCATACACCCCCTTCGGAGGCATTTATCATTTTACAGTTTACATTTAACAAATTATTCCCCATTCCCCATTTATTCAAATGACAAATAGCAAATGACAAATTATTGGTAAATTGGTAATAGGTAGTTAATAAATATTTCATCAGAACTCCATACCTCCTGCTCGGGCAGCATCTGCCAGAGCTTTTACGCGACCATGATATAGCCGGCCATTGCGATCAAAAACTACTTGTTTTAATTTAAGTGCTTTTGCCTTCTTGGCAATCTCTGTGCCAACCCAGAACGCCTTTTCAGTCATTGTGCTAGGAAGGTCCTTCTGCCCAACAGTTGTTATGTAGGCAAGCGTACTGTGCTTCGTGTCATCTATTATCTGAGCTGTGACATGAGTGTTACTAACGAATACGCTCAGTCTGGGTCGTTCACTTGTCCCTGAAACTGTGGCGCGGACACGATGCTTACGTCGTGCTAGCTTGTGTAATGTGTTTGCTATGCGTTTCATGACTATACCTATTTTTCCTTGCCTGATTTACCGCTCTTGCGGATTATTCTTTCGTCTTGATATTTTATACCTTTACCCTTGTAAGGTTCAGGCTTTTTAAGCGCACGGATTTCAGCTGCAACCTGACCTACTTGCTGTTTATCAAAACCACTTATAGTAATTATGTTTTGCTCAACACTCGCAGTAATACCCGTCGGAATCTTAAAGGTTACATCGTGCGAGAGACCAATATTTAGCCGCAGGTCGGCGCCGGCTAGTGCAACCCGGTAACCCACCCCATTTAGCTCAAGCTTCTTAGTAAAACCGTTACTTACACCGATAACCATATTATTTATTAGCGAGCGCATTAGACCGTGCTTGGCCCGATTATCGGGTTGGTCGTCTGCTCTCGTAACATTGATTTGGTTGCCTTCCTGCTTAATTGTGATGCCTGGTAATGCCACTTGCTCCAACGCACCCTTGGCACCGGCGACTTTAACAATGCCGTTCTCGACAGTGATTGTCACACCGCTCGGTATATCGATTGGTAGTTTTCCTATACGACTCATTATTGGCCCCCTTCGGAGACGTTTATCATTTTATAGTTTACATTTAAGAAATCATCCCACATTCCCCATTTATTCAAACGACAAATAGCAGACGACAAATTATTGGTAAATTGGTAAACGGTAAACGGTAAATTCATAATTAATAAACCCTACAAATTAACTCACCGCCAAGGTGTTGCTTTTTAGCGTCGTTGCCGGTCATCATCCCTTTGCTTGTTGAGACAATCACTACACCACGGCCACGCTTAACTATCGGGATCTTGTCAGAACCTGTGTACTGGCGTCGTCCCGGTTTGCTTAACCGGACAATTTCCGTGATATTGGATGAAGCGTCTTCGCTGCTTAGTACAAGCTTAAGGCTTCTGCCAATCGATAAGTCTGTTACCGAAACACCGTCAATATAACGGTTATCTTTTAGCAGCTTGGCTATTGATTCCTTGACCCTAGAGTGGGGAAGAATAATTTCGGTTTTGTTCACCGCTATGGCGTTGCGGATACGGGCTAACATATCGGCAATTGGGTCGGTTGTTACTGTTGACACTATGCACCTCCTTCAGAGGTATTTATCATTTTAAATTTAGCATTTAGCATTGACTGACCATTTAACATTTTGCAGATATATAGAGCCGAGATTCTGCTATCTGAAAAATGTGAAATTAATGTTAATTGTGAAGTGAAAAATGTGAAATTGTTCATAGTATTACCAACTTGATTTCGTTACACCAGGGATCTCTCCCTTGCTTGCGTGTTCTCTAAATGAAATACGACTTAGGCCGAACTGGCGCATGTAGGCGTGCGGGCGTCCGGTTTCAGTACAGCGGTTTTTCCAGCGCGTCGGCGATGAGTTACGTGGCAATTTGTGCAAGCCTTCTCTGTCACCTAAGCCTTTTAGCTCAGCTCGCTTGGCACGCATGCGCTCTATCATCTTCTGTCGTTTTGCATCGCGGGCTATATTAGATTTTCTTGCCATTGTTATTTACCTTCCTTAGCGGCTACTTTTACCGGCTTCTCAAACGGCATACCGAATTTTTCTAGCAAAGCACGTGAGTGCAAAGCGCTTTCTGTGCGTATTACAAATATTGCCTGAAGCCCATGGGTTGTAGTAGTTTCGTCAAATGTAAGTTCAGGAAATACAGACTGGTCATTTAGCCCGATGCTGTAATTACCTGTTGCATCAAATGCTTTCGGGCTTAGCCCGTGGAAATCGCGGAGGCGAGGCAGCACAACATTAATGAGCCTATCCATGAACTCGTACATACGAGCATCACGCAAGGTAACTTTAAGCCCAATTTTATTGCCCTCGCGTAGCTTGAAGCCGGCAATAGATTGCTTGGCAAAGGTTTCAATGGGCTGCTGCCCAGTAATTTTTCGCAGTGTGTTTTGCGCAACCTCAAATGCTCGCTTGTCGTCCTTAGCTCGCCCAAGACCGATGTTTAAGACAATCTTCTCAAGCTTTGGCACTTGGCTAATGTTTTTCAGACCAAGTTCCTTGGCCAATTCCTTAGCATATGTACTATTGTAGAGTTGTTTCAGTCTTACAGAACTGGTTGTTGGCTTGCTTTTTGTGGTAGTAGCCATTACTTAATGTCCTTTCCGCTGCGCTTAAATACGCGTGTTTTCTTGCCGTCACCATCAATCTTAAAACCTATTCTTGAAGGTTTCTTAGATGTAGGCTCCAGTATGCCGACCTTACTCACATCTATAGGTCGTGTCATTTCGATGATGCCGCCCTGAGGATACTGACGGTTTGGCTTAACATGTTTCTTAAAGACATTAATGTTCTCCACAGTAACCTTGTTCTCGGAAGGGTGAGTTGATAAGACCTTACCTGTCTTGCCCTTGTACTTGCCAGAACGGACCACAACCGTGTCACCTTTCTTTAGACGGATTTTGAAGATATTCATTACAGCACCTCCGGGGCAAGACTAATTATCTTACTAAAGCCCTGTTCACGGAGCTCTCTTGGCACGGGCCCAAAGATACGTGTTCCCCGAGGCGTATTGTCTTCACCTAGAATGACGGCGGCGTTATCATCAAAGCGAATAGTAGAGCCGTCATGCCGTTGAATGACATTGCGTGTACGAACTACCACGGCCTTAACGACAGACTTCTTTTTTACGTTACCCGCAGGGTTGGCCTCTTTAACTGTCGCAACGATAGTGTCGCCAACCCGAGCATAGCGTCTGCGTGTACCGCCAAGCACGCGTATACACAGGATCTCCTTAGCGCCGGAGTTGTCGCATACGATTAATCTTGATTCTTGCTGTATCATTTCTTTGCCTCGGTTTCAGCCTCTTTGGGCTCGGCTGTTATAGCCTCTACTGTTTGGTCGTGCGCAATGGTTGCTTTATTAAGAATTTGCTTGAGGATGTGGCGCTTACGCGCACTTAAGGGTTTGGTTTCCTCAATCAGTACTTTGTCGCCAATCTTTGCTTCGTTCTTTTCGTCGTGGGCCATAAAATTCTTGCTGGCCGGGTACTGCTTCTTGTAGATTGGGTGCGTTTTATGGGTGTGAACAGTCACAACAATCGTCTTATCTGTCTTGTTCGAAGTAACTGTCCCGATAAGTGATTTTGCCATTAGATGTTTTCCTTTGCTAGTTGTTCGCTGAGTACTGTCAGCATTCTTGCGAGGTCCTTGCGCTTGTTACGGATAACGCGAACATTTTGAGTTTCCCCAGTGTGCAGGCGTCGGCGCATTTCAACAATCTCCTCACGCAGTTTGGTGCTTTCGCTGGTAAGTTCGCTAGTAGATTTCTTGCGGATGTCAGTAATTTTCATAATGATCATACCTCGTCTTTCGTCAAAAACCGTGTCTTGACCGGTAGCTTATGCCCGGCGAGTCTCATAGCCTCACGTGCAACCTCTTCGCTAACGCCTTGCATCTCAAATAAAATAGTTCCGGGGCGCACCTTAGCAACGAAAAATTCAGGGTTGCCTTTGCCGCTGCCCATCTTAACGTCTTGCGGTTTGCGTGTAACAGGTGTGTGTGGGAATATGCGAATCCAAATCTTTCCACCTCGTTTGATGTAACGCGTCATTGCCTGACGAGCAGACTCAATCTGGCGCGAAGTAATGCGATCCATCCCAAGCGACTGCAAGGCATATTCGCCAAAAGCAATTTCGTTACCGGTAGTTGCGTCACCGCGAATCTTGCCCTTTCGTACTTTACGGTACTTGGTGCGATTAGGAATTAACATTAGCTAGTCTCTCCTTTGTAGATCCACACCTTAACCCCTATAATGCCAGACCCAGGATAGCGTGCCTTCGCCTGATGGAAATCAATATCGGCGCGCACTGTGTGTAATGGGACGCTGCCTTGAACTTCTTTTTCTCGGCGTGACATTTCGGCGCCACCAAGACGTCCGGCAATTTCAATACGAACACCTTTGGCACCAGCACGCATTGTTGCAGCAGCACCTGACTTCATTGCGCGACGAAAAGAAATGCGGCGCTCAAGCTGGTGGGCAATGTTTTCTGCAACTAGCTTAGCGTAAAGCTCAGGCTTCTTAACCTCTTCAATATTAACCCGGGCCGGAATGCCAAATATCTTTTCTACGGCCTCTTTAAGTTCTTGCACTCCTGCGCCACCTCGACCGATAACAACGCCGGCTTTAGCAGTTGCAATGGTGACAGACACCAGGTTAGGAGAACGTTCAATATCAACTTTATTAATACTAGCGCGAGAACCAAGCTTATCTGTTATATAACGTCGTACAGCTAAGTCCTGACCAAGTAGCTTGGCATAATCTCGCTTATTAGCAAACCATTTACTACGCCAGTCCTTGTTTAGCTGCAAGCGCATGCTTATTGGATTAACTTTTTGACCCATTACAAGCTCCCTCCGGTCGCGGTAGTTAGGAGTTGATAGTTAGTAGTTGATAGAGAAATAATCATGATTTGGCCTCTTTCGTGGTGACTGGTTTTTTGGCTGCGCGCTGTTCGCCCTCAACTACTACGCGAACATGAGCTGTACGGTGTTGGAATGGATGTGCCATGCCTCGTGATACCGGCCTAAAGCGCTTTTGACTTGGTCCTGGGGTGACACTGATCTGAAGAATATGCAATGTATCCGCCTTATAGTTATGATTGTGCTCGGCATTAGCCTTGGCAGATTCAACAACTTTGCGCACAGCAACAGCCGATCGGCGTGGTGTGTGGCTCAAGATAACCAGCGCATCACTTACTGTACGCCCACGGATAAGAGCAGCGACTGCGCTAACCTTGCGCGGACTGATACGAATTCCTTTAGCTAATGCAGTCACAGCCATAATCTTAAGCTCCCTTCGCTAACTTGCCACCATGACGGCGGAATTTACGTGTAGGGCTAAACTCACCAAGCTTATGACCGACCATGTTCTCGGTAACAAATACGGGCACATGGACCTTGCCGTTATGGACAGCTATTGTGCGACCCACAAATTCTGGAGGAATAGTAGATGCACGTGCCCATGTCTTAATGATGGTACGGTCTTCACTTCCAAGCGCAGCCACTTTCTTGGCAAGCTTAGGGTCTATAAATGGTCCTTTTTTAAGTGATCTACTCATGTTTCACTCCTTGCAGTCGCTCCAATTAACAATTTACAATTTTCAATTTTCAATGAAGGAAAATGCTTTGCATTTGCCTTATTTCTAATAAATGCAAAATGAGAAATTAATGGTAAATGGTAAATGACAAATGGCAAATTAAGCATAGCGATTATTTCCTCTTGCTCGCGTGGCGACTTCTTACGATAAACTGGCTAGTACTCTTACGACGCCGGGTCTTGTACCCTAAAGTCTTTTGACCCCATGGTGTGCGTGGCGCTGCACCGTGTGTCTTACCACCACCAACACCATGACGACCACCATCTCCACCACCGTGCGGGTGATCAGCAGCATTCATTACAACTCCACGAACACCCGGGCGAATACCCATGTGGCGCTTGCGGCCGGCCTTTCCGACTTTAATGTTTTGGTGTTGTTCATTACCAAGTACACCGATGCTTGCCATGCAGTCAACGCTTATCAGCCGCACCTCACCGCTAGGAAGGTTGACCTGCGCATACTGACCTTCCTTGGCCATTAATTGTGCGCCGTTACCTGCAGAACGAACTAATTGAGCGCCTTTACCGGGCTGTAGCTCTATGCCATGAATCGTACTACCAACAGGAATGTTCTTCAAAGGTAGTCGGTTACCAGTCTCAATTGGCACTTCATCCCCAACAATAATTTTTTGCCCGATTTCCATACCATTGGCAGCAAGAATGTAATGATAGTGCCCGGTCTGATCTTTAATACGCGCAATACGAGCACTACGATTAGGATCGTATTCGATCTGCTCAATGACTGTCTCCATCCCAGCAGCGAGATTAAAGTTAACGTGTCTGTAAAACTTGCGAGTACCGCCACCTCGATGACGAGTTGTAATACGGCCCTGGTTGTTGCGACCGCTCCGTTTTTGCTTGATACTGATTAATGACTTAAGTGGCCGTTTAGTCGTGACTTCGCGGAAGTCAGAGCTAGTCATGCCACGTTCGCCTGGAGTGGTTGGGTTGTGGATACGTAGCGCCATTACTTCTTCTCCTTCTTGACGGCTTTAGCAGCTACTTGTTCCATCTTTTCGGATTTCTTATCAGCTTCTTCAACAGCTGCAAATACAGGTATAGAATCACCAGATTTTAGCGTAACGTAGGCTTTTTTCTGGTCAGCGGTACGGCCTGCAATCGCCCGACCGCCCTTACGGACAGTCCGCTTTGCTTTGCCAATCTGGTTGGCGATGTTCACGTTAGTGACGGTAACTTTAAACTGAGCAGTAATTGCACTGGCTACAGAGTGCTTGTTGGCATTCCTAGGAACCATAAAGACGTAAACTCCGCCAGTTTGAGAACTTGCGTAGGCCTTTTCGCTCATACGAGGCTTTAGGAGCATGCTCATATCCATCATTTTGCTTCCTCAATTTTTGCTGGCTTTGCTACAACAAGCCACTCATGCAACTGGTCTAACGCCTTTTGTGTAATTATTATCTTATCGGCATTCATAACGTCATAAACATTAACGTACTTGGTCTGTGTAACAATCAAAGTAGGGATATTACCTGTGGCTCGCCTGATATTGTCGGTTTTGTCTTCAACAACCATCAATATATTCCCTGTAGCACCAATTTTATTAAGTAGGCTAACAACAGCAGATGTCTTGCCGTCTTTAGGGTCAAATTTCTCTAGCACCGCTACTTTACTGGCTTCGTTAGCAAGGCTTAATGCTTGACGAATTGCCTGTCGTTTGGCTTTGACGTTTAGTTTATGGCTGTAGTTTTCTTGACCAGTTGGACCAAAAGTTATACCACCCCCTCTCCAAATCGGATTGTAACGAGAGCCGAAACGAGCACGCCCTGTGCCTTTTTGTCGCCAAGGCTTAATATTGCTGCCGATCACTTCACCACGAGTCTTGGTCTTTGCAAGGTTGCGACGGCCGTTGGCAAGATACGCAACATAAGCTTGCTTTAATAATTCGTGGCTACTAACGCTCATACTAAATATTGATTTATCTAGTTTGGCGTTTGTTGTCGCTTTACTACCGTTATGGGTATATGTTGCAACAGCCATTACTTTTCAGCCCCTTTAATTAAAACGACCCCTTTACGAGGTCCTGGTACTGCTCCTACAACACCTATAACACCTAGCTCCATGTCTACAATAGCTACTTTGAGATTCTGAACTGTCACTTGTTCGTGGCCCATCTGGCCGGCCATCTTTTTACCCTTAAAAATCTTTTGCGGGTACATTGAGCCTATAGAGCCGGGGCGACGGTAGCTACCGCCACCATGAGTCTTGCGCCCACGGTGAAAATTGTGCCGCTTAATCGTACCAGCCCAGCCCTTTCCTTTGCTTATTCCTGTAACGTTTACCATATCGCCAACAGAAAAGACCTCTGCTGTGAGTTGTTCACCCAACCGGAGGTCTTCAGTGATCTCAGGAACCCGAAATTCACGCACAACACTCGGGCTAATCTTAGACTTCTCAAAATGTCCGGCCTCAGCCTTGTTGAGCTTAGATTCGCCAGTTCCGACCTGTACGGCAGTATATCCATCAGTTTCAGTGGTTTTAAGCTGGGTGACGACATTTGGGCTAGCAGAAAGCAAAGTAACAGCAACAGTCGCACCGTCTTCAGAGATGGTGCTTGTCATGCCGACTTTTCTTGTAATTAATGCTTTCATACTTCCTCAAATAATTTTATAAAAAGTAAGTCTAAATAAACGCTAAAAATATAACACTTGGTGCGCTGCGGTTTCTACCCCTGTTAACATTGTCATTGGATAGACCTGCATGGACACCAAACTGCACATTTTTGTTGTTATACCGGACAAGAGTAACACCTGATTGCCACTCCTGTCAATGCGTTGTGAATTCTACATACGACATTGCGACTGTATCTATAGGTGAATTATAGGTTACAATGGTTATGCAAATGCCAAACAAAAACACAATAAAAAGACGATACCGCTTTAAACATACTTTTATAACACGGTGGTGGCGCAAGTATGAATACAAGCACACAACCCTTGCCATTATGGCTGTTTCGGGTTTTGTACTGGCCCTTGATACGGCGCTGGTAAGTGCCAGCCTTGCATACGTAGAGGAGCTTGGGATTGTCGGTATGATTATAGCCGGGGCGCTCTTTACGTCATTTTTTACAACTGCGCCGGCGATAGTTCTACTTGTAACAATGGGCGATATGTACAACCCGTTAGTACTTGCCTTTTATGCAGCAGTTGGGTCTGTAATTGGTGACTGGATTATTCTAAAGGTATTTGAAGAAAAAGTAGGCTATGAGCTACTGCCACTTGCGAAAAAGTTTCACCTTAAAACGTTTCTTAAGAGTCTAAGGCGCAAAAAGAACAGAGATAGGACTACTATTATTGGCATGATAGCAATAGCATCGCCATTGCCTGACGAACTTGGGATTGGGCTGCTTGGCATCGCACATCTGCCGACTGTTAGTCTTCTTATAATAACGTTCCTGTTAAATGCTGCCGGTATATTGGTGCTTGTCCTTGCGGCACGTTAACGTTCACTGTACTGCTGATAATGTAAAGTATGGTCAAAGGTCACGACAGCTTAATCGGCAAAACTGCGACAGAAAAAACTTAGTCGTTTGGCGGAAACATTAGTGCACTTGGTGCGCTGGCGATTGCCGGGTTGGCTGCCGTTATACTGGTCCTAAAACTGTTTTGGCCGGCTAGGCTACCTTAAACGTTGTTTAGACTGGTGGCTTTAAGTTTCAACGCAAGTACGCCAAAAAATAAATGACTTTAATATTCAATTTGCTATGTGGCCACAGTACTAGCTATCTAGGATCGGGCGGCCCTAAAGTGTCTTGTATTTCTTGTACGCTACGGCATTTTTTCAGCGCCATACCCAAATCAATAATATCCAGGATTATAGCACCACTCACCCGAACCACGTCCGCGATAGCTCCTGATATTCTCTCAGCGCGATTTGTAGTGTTATTGCGTTTGATTTCCATGTTATCCATTAAGTTGCTCCTTTAAATTACAGCAGATATTCTAAAAGTATTTTGAACGACGTTGTTGAATCTGTTTTGGTCCAGATGCTGAAACGCTCTTAAGTTCCTAGCTTCTCTTTGAGACAGACCAAGCGGTAAGGGGTATTCTAATACAACATCTTCTTCTACAAGCCTGTAGAACAAAAAAGACGTAATAACACCATCATAATTGTTGATCTGTTCAAGAGCCAACCGAACCGCTGAAGGGAATTTTTTGAAAACCCTGTGTATCCGATTAACTGTATCAGCCACATCAACCGGAGGCCGGTACACAACACCAATTTCTCCTTGACTCACTCCACCACTTATCAAGTCTTGAAGCGTCGGTAAGGTCTGCGAACTGTCAATGTTGGCATAAACTTTAGACAGTTCACCACTGGGCACCACTAAGTCTTGTAGATTTTGCTCGGTTTCTAAGTATTTCATAACAATATTAACAGCAAATTTGCCTTATTATAATACTACATTTTGATTTCGGCGTCGCAGCCAGCGGGAAGACTAAGGTTCATAAGTGAATCAATAGTTTTTGGTGTTGGCTCTAAGACGTCAATAAGACGTTTGTGGACACGCATTTCAAACTGTTCTCGGCTCTTTTTATAAACATGAGGGCTCTTTATGACGGTGTAAACAGTCTTCTTTGTCGGAAGCGGAATCGGGCCAGCAATTGTTGCGCCAGTTCTTAAAGCAGTGTCAACAATTTGTTTGGCGGACTGGTCAATTACTTTGTGGTCGTATGCTTTTAAGCGAATACGAATACGTTGGTTTGTGCTAGCCTCTGCTTTAGCAGGTGCTGCTTTCTTGGCGTCTGCCATCTCTAAACTCCTAGTGTGATGTAACATCCTAGCATGTCTATTGGAGAGAGCATGCAACGACTTTTAGTCACCACGATTAATTTACCATTAGATCTTACAATATTTTATGCAAAAATTAAAGCAGTAAGTCAAAGTTATTTATAGGCTAAACTTGCCCCCGGACCAAATCCGGTACTGACCTATTTACTGATTTTAGTAACAACACCGGCGCCGACTGTGCGACCGCCTTCACGAATAGCAAAGCGCAGACCCTGGTCCATGGCAATCGGTGCAAGTAGTTTGACCTTGAATGTTACTGTGTCACCTGGCATGACCATTTCTTTATCAGCTGGCAACTCAACTTCACCGGTTACGTCAGTAGTACGGAAGTAAAACTGTGGTTTGTAACCTTTGAAGAATGGAGTGTGACGGCCCCCTTCTTCTTTAGTAAGGATATAAACTTCAGCGTCAAATTCTGTGTGTGGCGTAATAGTCCCTGGCTTAGCCAAAACTTGGCCGCGCTCAATGTCCTCGCGCTCAATACCGCGGAGCAAAATACCCACGTTGTCTCCGGCCTGACCTTGGTCAAGATTTTTCTTAAACATCTCAACACCCGTAACGACTGACTTACGTGTATCACGAACACCGACAATTTCAATCTCTTCGTTAACCTTAACAACACCTTGTTCAACACGCCCAGTAGCGACCGTGCCACGTCCTTTGATTGAGAAAACATCTTCAACCGGCATCAAGAATGGCTTGTCTAAATCTCGCTTTGGCTCTGGAATGTAATCATCCATAGCCTTAACGAGCTCCATGATTGCATCTTCGTTAGCGGCATCGCCCTCTAGCGCCTTAACAGCTGAACCCTTGATAATTGGAGCGTTTTCGTCAAATTCGTACTTGCCAAGAAGTTCGCGAATGTCCATTTCAACTAGTTCAACAAGCTCTGGGTCAGCAAGGTCCATCTTGTTCATAAAGACTAAGATGGAAGGCACGCCTACCTGACGCGCAAGCAATACGTGCTCGCGTGTTTGTGGCATAGGACCGTCAGCAGCGGAAACTACAAGTATGGCGCCATCAATCTGTGCAGCACCAGTAATCATGTTCTTTACGTAGTCAGCGTGACCAGGCATATCAACGTGAGCGTAGTGGCGCTTTTCAGATTCATACTCCTGGTGAGAAGTAGCGATTGTGATACCACGTGCTTTTTCTTCTGGAGCTTTGTCAATCTCGTCGTAGTTGACTGGTTTGTTAACGTCGCTCGGTAGCTTTTTTGATAAAACATGCGTAATTGCAGCTGTTAAGGTTGTCTTGCCGTGGTCCACATGACCCATAGTGCCGACGTTTACGTGGGGTTTACTTCTGTCAAAATTCGCCATGTTTAAATATCTCCTTTGCCCTAAGTTGCTTGAAGGGCCATTATTACTTTACTTCGCATGTGAGTAGTACCCACACAATGTACTAGAGAATACTATCTGAAACTAAGATGTTTGTAAAGAGAAAAGTATTGAATCGATTAAACGCTCAATGTGCTGAGCGTCAACAATCACACCCCACGAAGTTTTATGATTTGTGCCTCATTTGGTGCTAATACACCTGTAGTTGCTGTAGGGTGAGTAGAGAACAAAATATCTCCATCTATATCGACAACTCTACTTTCTCCTACAAAATTTAGTAAAACGAGGATGACCTCATCATCTACAATTCTTTGGAAGCCAAAAATGTCTTGATCCGGGGCATCAAAGGGTTCGTATCTTCCATGATGAATCGCCTCGTTACTGCGCCTTAATGATATCAATTGCTTGTAAAGATTGAGCATAGAGCTCTTATCGTCTTCCTCGAGGAGAACATTAGATTGCAAATATTTCTCTCCGATTGGCAGCCATGGTTTTACAGCAGAAAACCCTGCATTGACACCGTTTGACCATTGCATAGGCGTACGCTCCGGATCTCTGCCAGCTTCTGCGTATGTTTCCCTGCCTGTAATTGGATCCAACGCATTGTCGTCAGCAACGGCCGCGTTCTCCATGCCTATCTCATCTCCATAGTACAAAAATGGTGACCCGGGCAACGTCAAGAGCAGTGTAGCTGCAGTGCGCGCAGCGCTAACTCCAAGCCGGGTAACAATGCGCGATTTATCATGGTTACTCAGAACATAGATCGGGTTGTATTCAGATCTAAGACCTGCCTGAAAAGTGTCAACATAATGTTTGACAGACCGTGCGTCCCAGGGCATGTTAAGAACCGCAAAATTAAACGGCGCCATTACGTGTGGCTCTACGTTATTGTAAAAACTCAAGTAATATCCCTTGTCTTTATTTAAGTTTGGGTTTGCCTCTACGACAATAACCTTGTCCTTGTATTGGTCTAACACCGATGCAAGCTCTGATAGATATGCGTAAAGTTTTGGGCCGTCACGACTATAAATGTGATCCAACGAATCATATGAGCTATGCGTTCTTGAGTCAAAATCGGTATTTATAGGATCATCCCGACATTCCTCGTCTTTTGATAACCAGCAGACACTATCAACACGAAAGCCGTCCACTCCTTTGTTGAGCCAAAACTTCATAATATCTTTCATTGCACTGCGGACTTCTGGGTTATCCCAGTTGAGATCTGGTTGTTGCTTCAGAAACGTGTGCAGATAATATTGCTTAGATGTAGCGTCAAATTCCCATGCAGATCCGCCAAAAACACTAAGCCAGTTTGATGGCGGAGCACCGTCTTCCCTAAGATCACGCCAGACGAACCAGTTACGTTTTTTGCTATTTTTTGACATACGAGCCTCACGGAACCATTTGTGTTGATCAGATACGTGGTTGGGGATGAAATCAAGAATCACCTTGATATTGCGTTCGTGCGCTTTTTCTATGAGCTCGTCAAAATCGTCCATAGTGCCAAACACGGGGTCTATCGCGCAGTGGTCGGCTACGTCATAGCCAAAATCAATCATGGGCGATAAATAAAATGGCGAGAGCCAAATCGCGTCTACGCCAAGCGAGTTTTCTGAACCAGCTAGGTAACCAAGCTTCTGAATAATCCCTCGCAAATCACCAATGCCGTCGTTATTAGTATCATAGAAACTACGGGGATAAATTTGGTAGATTACCGAACCAGGAAACCAGGAGTCTTTGTTTGCCATAGCTAACTTTAGGCAGCCCCGTTTTTCTTTGAATGCTTCAACACTTTCTTAAATGCCTCTTCGTAACCGTGGACCATCGTATCAATAGTGAAATTCTTACACACGTGAGCTCTACAGTCAGCTCGTTTAATTTTGTTGATGTCTTGTAGGGCCAGCACCATTTCATTAACCGAGTCAACCACAAAACCAGTTTTTCCGTGCTCAACTACTTCTGGGATTGAACCACGTCTTAGCGCGATCACCGGGGTCCCGCAGGCCATAGCCTCAATCAATGTGAGCCCAAAGGGTTCTTCCCACTGGAGCGGGAACAATAATGCTTTAGCATTTTTATAGTAGTCGGCTAATTTATCTCGGGCAATATAACCGACGTACTTGATTTTATCGTTAAGAAACGGCTTTACGAATTTGTTAAAGTATTTCTGACTGTTTGGGAACACAGGCCCTGCTATTATAAGCTTTTCTCCGGATCTCCGCGCAATTTCAACAGCCTCTTTGACGCCTTTTTCGGGCACGATTCGGCCAGCGAACAATAAATAATCTCCTGCTTTTTCAGTGTACGGGAACGCGTCAGTATCAACCCCGTTATAGACGGTATCAATAAACTCTATGTTTTCTGCGCCCTTCCGCTGATTGTTAGATATTGATATCCGGTACTGGTTAGGTGTTTTATAAAGCTCTAAAGACTCTTCATACCAATCATAAAGAGGGTCATGGACAGTGTAAACAACAGGAACGTCCGGGTATTTCACAGCGAAGGGATATGCAACTTCAGGATGATGAAAATACAGTAGATCATATTCACCAGACTCAGCACGCTCAAACATAGCACGTGCCAGCTTCAAATCCCACAGCATCGGAACATAATGCATCAACATATCAGTGTTATGCAGAATATCTTGAAAAGACTTGTTGTCAGAAGCGAGTGGCCTTAACCCGCAGTTTTCTGTAGGAATATTTAGATTTGTTCCCTTGGGCCCATAATAAGTAACGTCATGCCCAAGCTTCGCTAATCCCTCTGTGATACTAACCGCTAAATCGATAGGCGCATAGACCATATCCGCAGGTCGAGGAGCTGGAATGTACCCCCTAACCATTGCTGCAATCTTCATCAATACTCCCTGCTACGAAAGTACATTATTGCACACCGTTAAGCTAAGATAAAGCTGAGAGAAGTTATTTCGATGCTTTTGCTTGGATTGCCTCGGCAACATGAGACGGAACGTCAGCGTAGTGATCAAGCTCCATGCTTGAGCTGGCCCGCCCCTGAGTATTGCTGCGAAGGTTGGTCGTATACCCAAACATCTCACCCAAAGGTACGAAGGCAGTAATTTCCTTGATGCCTGCCTGCAAATCTTCCATGGATTCTATACGCCCACGCTTTGAGTTAAGGTCACCGATCACGTCACCCATGAAACTTTCAGGGGTGACCACTACGACCTTCATAACTGGCTCAAGAAGAACTGGCTTGGCCTTTTTCATGGCTTCCTTGAAGCCGAGCGAACCCGCCATTTTAAAGGCCATTTCATTGGAGTCAACTTCGTGGTAACTGCCATCATAGAGTTCGGCCTTAACATCTACCACAGGGTATCCTGCCACAACACCATTATTCATGGCCTCTTTAATACCCTCTTCAACGGGCTTAATGTACTCACTCGGGACAACGCCGCCCTTGATACTGTTTATGAACTCAAAGCCCTTGCCTTGTTCGTTTTGACTAAGTCGTAGCCACACATCACCATACTGGCCGCGGCCGCCTGACTGACGAATAAATTTGCCCTGTGCTTCTACGCCATCCTTGCGGATAGTTTCACGGTAAGCCACCTGCGGTGCGCCAACGTTTGCCTCAACATTAAACTCACGCTTCATTCGGTCAACAATAATTTCAAGATGAAGCTCACCCATACCCGAAATGATCGTCTGGCCAGTTTCATCGTCAACTTTGATTCTGAACGTAGGGTCTTCTTCTGCCAAGCGCTGCATGGCAATACCCATTTTTTCTTGGTCAGCCTTAGTTTTAGGTTCAATAGCAATAGAAACTGGTGGTTCCGGGAAAGTGATACTTTCTAAAACTATTGGATTATTAAGGTCGCACAATGTATGTCCGGTTGTGGTACCCTTAAGCCCAACAATTGCCGCAATATCACCTGCCTCTACTTCTGGTACATCCTCACGCTTGTCTGCCTGCATACGCACAATGCGTCCGACACGCTCTTTCTCGCCAGTCGAACTGTTCAATATATACGAACCTGCCGTGATCTTACCAGAGTACACACGGAAGTAAGCCAGCTTACCTACAAACGGGTCGGTCGCAATCTTAAACGCCAAGCCAGCGAACGGTTCAATAACGTCAGGCTTGCGTTCAATTTCGTCACCCGTTTTAGGGTGTGTTCCCCAAGTAGAACCACGCTCAACAGGGCTTGGTAGGTAGTCGTTTATCATATCCAGTACTTTTTCAACTATAACCCCGCGTCCATCACCCCCAGTAACTGCAAAGAAGTTACCAGACAATACAGCGCTACGTATAGCGTGCTTAACATCGTCTTCAGTTAGGCCTTCTTCGCCGACTTCAAAGTATTTTTCAAGCAACTTTTCGTCTTCAGCAACGGCATTTTCAATTAACAAAGAGCGGTACTTTTTGACCTGATCCATCATGTCAGCAGGAATATCGGATTCAACAAGCTCATGATCGGTGAACTCTTTATATGTGTAAGCCTTCATAGAGACGAGATCAACCACACCGTTGATTGCCTGTTCAAAACCAATCGGTAAGTGTATCGGAAACGCCCTTTTACTTAGACGGTTATGGATAGATTCAAGTGATTTATAGAAATCACCACCAGTTTGGTTGATCTTATTGATAAAACAAACGCGTGGTACGCCGTATTTTTGCGCCTGACGCCAGACTGTTTCGGATTGAGACTCAACCCCCATCTTTCCGTCAAAAACGACTACAGCCCCGTCAAGTACACGCAAAGAACGCTCTACTTCAACTGTGAAGTCAATGTGGCCTGGTGTGTCAATAATGTTGATCTGGTGATCTTTCCAATAACAAGTGACAGCGGCGGAAACAATCGTAATACCGCGCTCACGTTCCTGAGCCATCCAGTCGGTAGTAGTTTCGCCTTCATGAACAGCACCGATCTTGTGCTTCAGACCAGTACGGTACAGAATACCTTCGGTAGTAGTAGTTTTACCGGCGTCAATGTGCGCGATAATCCCAATATTACGTATTTTCCCTAACGGATATTTCTTAGCTGCCATATTTATATATTCCCTTCAGTTTCTTCTTTAAAAGTAAGAGCTCCAAGACTGCGAATCCCAACATGGTTAGCGTTTAGTGCGTCGATTAAATAAAATCGTTTCATATTATCGCTTGCTGTTACGGGAATATATCCAGTTACTTCGAGCTTGCAGATATCATCCTTTCTTCTACATTTAGATATAATATTTAGTATGTTTTTCTTGTCAACATCTCCGAGTTCAAGATTTGGCCTGCTAGGATCTACAATTTGTTCCGAAAATCTATATTCATCATCATAACAAATTGCACCCTCTGATTTCGTTTGTGGCACTCTGAAGCCCGCAAGCTTATTAATGCCAACACCATTAGGAATATCACCGGTAAACTCGCAACCAGCACAAAACACTACCTCACCATTATTTCTGCTCATACTAGAACCTTGCGAAGTGGGCGAAGGCCCTATTAGCTTCTGCCATTTTGTGCGTGTCTTCTTTTTTCTTCACGGCTGTACCTGCGTTGTTGTAGGCATCGATAAGCTCTAGGGCAATACGGTCTTCCATACTCATGCCTTTGCGTGAGCGTGCTGCTGCCACAAACCACATCATGGTTAAGTGGTTCTGGCGTTGGCCTTTTACTTCAAACGGAATTTGGTAGTTGGCACCACCTACACGGCGTGAACGTGTTTCCATAGCTGGCCTGATGTGGCTTATAGCTGTGTCAAAAACTTCTAATGGATTTTGTACTTTTAGCTTGTCGGCAGCTTTTTGCATACCGTTATAAACTAAACGTTCAGCAATTTGCTTTTTGCCGTCTAACATAACGCGGTTAATTAATCGCTGTACCATAACACTGTTATAGATACGGTCAGCAGGGATTTCCCTAACTAGTGAAGCTGTAACTTTACGAGGCATTACGCAACTCCTTCCGGACTTGCATGTGTCAATTTACATTTTTCAATCTTCAGAAATTTACCATCCATCATTTTTACAAATGCAAATTGGTAAATAATTGGTGAATGGAAATTGGTGAATGTTAAATTTGCCATATTATTTCGCATCTTTTTTAGCTCCATACAATGAGCGGCCTTGTTTGCGGCCTTGGACGCCTTGAAGGTCTAGTGAGCCACGAACAATGTGGTAGCGTACACCGGGAAGGTCAGGCACGCGACCCCCGCGTACTAAAACGACAGCGTGTTCCTGCAAATTATGGCCTTCGCCACCGATATAAGCCCAGACTTCATGACCATTCTGCAAGCGCACACGTGCAACTTTGCGCAGGGCTGAGTTAGGCTTTTTGGGAGTCTTAGTCGTAACCTTAACACAAACACCGCGCTTGAAAGGCGCCGGTTTTTCATAGTTACGGTTTTTTAGATTATTTGTAACGCGCTGTAACGCTGGTGATTTAGACTTGCTCGTTACTTTAGTGCGTGATTTACGCACCAATTGATTGATCGTTGGCATTAGTTCTCCTTGTAATCTACCGCTACTCGGGCTTTGCCTTCGCCCGTGCTCGGATTACTTTTGGTAAAGTTGTCAAATTTTATCATACTTCTATCGCTTCTGCAATCTCTTCTTCCTCTTCGCGGAGTTCGTTAGCCCTATAGCCGGTCCCTACAGGTATCCGTCGTCCCAGGATGACATTCTCTTTAAGCCCGTACAGATGGTCTACCTTGCCGCTTGTCGCAGCAGCAATTAGAACACGTGTTGTGTCCTGGAACGATGCAGCGCTTAGGAATGAGTCGGTAGACAAGCTAGCCTTTGTTATACCAAGTAACAACTGAGTAATCTTAGCGGGCTGCTTGCCGTCCTTGACTAATTGTTCATTTGCTTCAGCAACAGCTAATTTGCTGACAATGTCTCCTGTCACGAACGAACTATCACCAGCCTCTTCTATCTGAACTCGGCTAAACATCTGGCGTACAATTATTTCAAGATGCTTGTCGGCAATGTTTTGACCTTGGGAAGCAAAAATTCCAAGAATCTGGTTCATTATGTAGCGCTGAGTTGCCTCTACACCTTGAAGGCGCATAAGTTCATGCAAATTGATTGAGCCGTTCGTTAGCCTTTGGCCGGCGACTACTTGATCTCCGTCCTTTACTACGACCTGCTTAAAGCCTGGGATTTCATACTTCACAACACTCTTGCCGTTTGGAGTCACTGTAATCTTAGTCTTGGCCACATGTGCTTTGCCCGCGATCGGAGCTATGAGTGGCTGAGAACTGTTATCATGCGCTGCAAGCACATCGCCTATCGCCACATCAGTACCGTCAGCGATTTGTGGTGTGCGATCCTCTAGCTTAAGGTCAACTTTTTCGTTGGTATCGGTTGCGACCTGCACAATATAGTGATCGCCTTCTTCCCATGTTGATATCACACCACTTATCTCTGCTAAGAACGCTTGACCTTTAGGTGTACGAACTTCAAACAGCTCCTCAACACGAGGCAGACCAGTCGTAATATCTTCACCAGCGACACCGCCAGAGTGAAAGGTCTTTAGGGTTAGCTGAGTGCCAGGCTCACCGATACTCTGCGCAGCAATTACGCCAGCCGGATGAGCTATAGCTACAAGCTCGCCAGTGGCCGGGTCAAGGCCATAGGACTTACGAGAAACTCCCCGAACATTAGTACAGCTTAGTGCGCTCATTATTCTTACACCGTCGAGCGACTCATCATCGTCAATTGCTTTTGCAATCTCAGGCGTGATGAGCTCGTTAGCCTTAATATGTTTGCCGACTTTTTCTGCCGAAAAACGACCCTGAAGCCTAGAAGCAAGCGTAACTCCAATTTCTGCCGCATCGGAACGGTAAAGTGGGAATCCAGGGTCCTCACACTCTTCTTCAATCGTAAAGACATCCTGGCTAACGTCTACTAAACGCCGAGTTAGGTAGCCAGAATCGGCGGTCTTTAGCGCCGTGTCAATCATACCTTTACGTGCTCCACGGGTGGCGGTAAAGTATTCCAGAGGTGTTAAGCCAGACTTATAGTTAGAACGAATTGGCAGCTCAATTGCGCGGCCAGTCGCATCAGTAGTCACACCAAGCATACCAACAGCGGTCATAACCTGACCGATGTTACCACGAGCACCAGACACCACAGCGATAGACATTGAGCTGTCTTCCTTGGAGAATTGCTCAGACAAAGCTTTCTGTACGGTTGCAACGACATCTGTCCAGTTTTCAACGGTCAGACGGTATCTCTCTTCGTCTGTAATGAATCCCTGGTCAAACTGCTCACTAATTTCTGTTGCACGCTCCTCACCCTTATCGGTAAGTTGGGCTAGTCCTTTAATGTCAGTAAAGTCGCCCATACCCATTGAAATTCCAGAACGTGTCGCATAGCGGAAGCCTATATCTTTGAGGTCATCAGCTATTTCAGCAGTTTTTGCTTGGCCATATTTCTGATAGGCCAGCGCCATTACACGACCCAGCTTTTTCTTTGTCATAGGCTCATCTTGGAATGGAAAATCTTCAGGGAATATTTCATTAAAAAGAATTCTGCCTAAGGTTGTTTCGCGTATTACTCCACGGAAGGGTATGCGGATTCTACTTTGCAATTTAATAGAATCGTTATCAAGAGCCATAACCGCCTCATTAAGACTAGACAAGCCTTTAACTTTGCCTGTTTCCATGTTGCCAGCGCGGTCATATGTTAGGTAGTAGCAGCCCAGTACAATATCTTGCTCGATGTGTAGAATTGGCGAGCCATCAGCTGGTTTCAATAAGTTCTTGCTTGATGCCATGATGTTGCGCGCTTCATCTTGAGCAGCGTCTGATAGTGGTAAATGCACGGCCATTTGGTCGCCATCAAAGTCAGCGTTAAAACCCTTACATACTAAGGGGTGTAGTTGAATTGCCTTGCCTTCAATAAGACGAGGATGAAACGCTTGAATTGACAGTCTGTGAAGTGATGGAGCGCGGTTTAGGAGGACATACTTACCTTTAATTACTTCATCTAAGGCGTCCCACACTGCAATTTCGCCAGTCTCAATCATGCGCGTTGCAGAACGAATATTGTGTGCATGCTCGTTAGCTATCAAATATCCGATTACAAACGGCTTGAATAGCTCAAGGGCCATCATTTTCGGTAGTCCGCATTCAAATATTTTTAGCTCAGGGCCGGCAACAATTACCGAACGGCCAGAGTAGTCAACACGTTTTCCTAGTAGGTTCTGACGAAAACGTCCTTGCTTACCCTTAAGCATGTCACTCAGACTTTTTAGCCGGCGACGTTGGCCGGTAGCTGCGACCGCTCGGCCTGATCGCGCGTTGTTGTTGTCAATCAACGCGTCTACGGCTTCTTGTAACATACGCTGTTCGTTGCGACGAATTACCTCAGGAGCATTTAGTTCGACTAATTTTTTTAGACGGTTGTTACGATTGATCACGCGACGATACAGGTCGTTTAAATCAGATGTAGCAAAACGCCCACCTGTCAATTGAACCATCGGACGTAGGTCCGGAGGAATTACCGGAAGAACAGAGAGACACATGCTATCTGGACGAATACCTGCACGCAGCATGCTTTCAAGCAGACGCAGTCGTTTCATAAGCTTCTTTTTACGCTGACCCTTAGCTTCCTCTGCCTCTGCTGCCAGTTCGGTGATGAGCTTATCTAGATCAATTTGCTCAAGCAGACTCTTAAGCGCTGAGCCCCCCATGCCAACAGTTATTATACTCTGGACGTTATCAGGCAAAGCACGATAATCTGTCTCACTTATCAGACGCATTTTTTCCAAAGACTCAAGTTGCGTTTTGAAAGTTTCAAACTCAGTAGACAGGTCATCGATTTCTTTGGTTTGCATTTCGGCAAGAGCTTTAACGTTTGCGCTCTCGGCTTGCGCTTCTTTCTCGTAACGAGACTTGATTGCCTCCTGGGCAGCTGAAAATTCTGCCTCTTTATCTGCTAACATCTTATCGCGTTTTTCAGTATTAACACTTTTAATGACATAACTGGCAAAATACGCAACGCGCTCAAGGTTTTTGACGGTCATGCCAAGCAAAAGACCGACAGCAGAAGGTGTGCCCTTCAGGAACCAAATATGTGCCACCGGACTCGCCAATGTAATATGGCCCATACGCTCTCTACGAACAATGCTCTTCGTAACGATTTCACCATTTTTATCAACGGCAGCCTCGCGTGAACGCACGCCTTTGTATTTAGCGTCGTGCGGGTTTATGTCTTTTATAGGTCCAAAAATACGCTCACAAAACAGACCGTCTCGTTCCGGCTTCTGAGTGCGGTAGTTTATGGTTTCGGGCTTGGTGACCTCCCCATAACTCCACTCCTGGATGTCGGTTGGGCTAGCTACGGCAAGTCGGACTGCGTCAAAATCAGCAATGTTAGTGCCTACGTCGTATCGTCGCAACATTATTTTTTCTCCTCTTCTTTATCGTCTGATACAAGTGCCGTGTCGTCCGCATTATCATCATTAGGAATTACTGTTGTTGCTGGCACGTCATCATCCAACTCCATCACAACAAACTCGTCAGCTACAGCGTCTTCGGTCACATCTACATCCGATATTGCAGGTTCTGGTACCGGTACATCTGCAAGGTGTTTTGCTTCGTCCTTGATGTTTTCGGCCAATACAGCCTCAGCATCAACTAGCTGGTCTGACGTAACGAGGTCAACCTTAAGTCCCAAACCTTGAAGCTCTTTAACAAGAACATTAAAGCTCTCAGGAATTTTTGGCCCAACAATTTCTGTTCCCTTAATTATAGCTTCATATGCCTTTGAGCGTCCGTAAACATCGTCAGACTTAATGGTCAACATTTCTTGAAGAATATTGCTGGCGCCATAAGCTTCAAGCGCCCATACTTCCATCTCTCCAAATCTCTGGCCACCATTTTGGGCTTTACCGCCAAGTGGTTGCTGAGTAACCATCGTATATGGGCCGGTAGAACGAGCGTGAATTTTATCTGCAATCATATGATTAAGCTTGATCATGTACATAGAGCCAACGGTTGTTCGCTCTTTAAACGCATCACCAGTACGCCCATCATATAGCTGTTGCTTGCCGTCTTCTGGCAAGCCAGCTTCCTTCAGCAGCCCGTGTATCTCATCTGTAGACACTCCGTTAAACGGTGGGCTAGCAACTTTCATCCCCAAAGCGCGAGCGGCCATCCCAAGATGCGTCTCAAATAACTGACCAATGTTCATACGAGAAGGTACACCTAATGGGTTTAACACAATATCAACTGGCGTACCGTCTTCAGTAAACGGCATATCCTCAACTGGTAGGATTCGAGCAATAACACCCTTGTTACCGTGACGTCCACCAAGCTTGTCGCCAACTGCGATCTTTCGCATCTGCGCAACAAACACCTGCACCTGCATTATGACGCCAGCCTTTAGCTCATGACCGTTAGCTCTTGAAAAGACTTTTACGCCGACTACTTTGCCGTGCTTGCCGTTACTCATTCTTTGTGATGTATCGCGAACTTCTTTAGCTTTTTCACCAAATATAGCGCGAAGCAATCGCTCTTCTGAGCTAAGCTCTTGCTCTCCCTTAGGTGTAATCTTGCCCACTAGAATATCGCCGGGGTGCACCTCTGCCCCAATGCGGACAATGCCATCTTCGTCAAGATGCCTTAAAGCATCCTCGGAAACATTTGGGATATCTCGTGTTACGATTTCTGGCCCAAGCTTTGTTTCGCGGACTTCTACCATGTAGTCAACTATGTGTATAGATGTAAGCGTGTCGTCCTCAACAATCTTGCGCGAGATAATGATGGCATCCTCAAAGTTATATCCGTGCCAAGGCATAAATGCAGCTAGCAGATCCTTACCTAGTGCAAGCTCGCCGTCGGCTATAGACATACCCTCAATCAAAGAGTCGCCCTTCTTGACCAAGTCGCCACCGTTCACAACCACTTTCTGGTTGATGCTACTGCCTTCGTTGCTTCTCACAAAGTGCATTGGTTTGTAAGAAACAGTGCCAGACTTATATTTGACAACGACTTCGTCAGCAGACGAGCGAACGACTTCACCATCTTCAGGGGCAACTGTAAGCTGACCAGTATTTGTGGCCGCGATGTTCTCCAGCCCAGTGCCAACTATAGGAGCAACTGGACGCACAAGCGGTACAGCCTGTCGCTGCTGGTTGCTGCCCATAAGACTTCGGTAAACGTAGTTCTTCTCAATGAAGGGAATTAAGGAAGCTGATGAGCCGATAATCTGCATTCGGCTAGCGTCCATGTGAGTGACTTCGTCAGCATCTGCTTCTCCTGCGACAAGCCGACGTCTTACGCTAACGCGATCATTCACAAAGTAACCTTCGTCATCAAAGGCTTCGCCCGCGCTTGCGATAACTGCTGACTCTTCGCCAGAGGCATCAAGATATACAACATCGCTAGTTACTCTTGCTTTGACGGGCCAAGTGACTTGTTTTTTAACCAAAGCAAGTTTCTTGGCTAAATCAGGAGTAATTTTTGTTCCAGCTTTTACTATGACTTTGCCTTTTTCGTCCTCTAGATTAACGGAGGCGATGTGTCCTGCTGCGTCCTTGGCCGAAACAGCGTTAACGACCTTACGATACGGAGTCTCGATGAAGCCATAGTCATTTATGCGGGCATAGCTAGCGAGGTTAAGCACCAGGCCGATATTTGCACCCTCTGGTGTTTCAACTGCGCAAATACGTCCATAGTGAGTAGCGTGTGCATCGCGCACCTCAAATCCGGCGCGTTCACGCGATAAGCCACCAGGGCCCATTGAACTTAAGCGGCGCTTATGAGCCAGTTCGCTCAACGGGTTAATTTGATCCATAAACTGGCTTAGTTGTGAGCTAGCGAAAAACTCTCGCACTGCTGCAACAATTGGTCGAGCATTGATTAGTTGCGCAGGAGAAACTGTCTCAATTTCGCTCATGGACATACGATCCTTGGTGTTACGTTCCATTCGTAGCAGACCAATTCGGAACTGACGCTGCACAAGTTCCCCGACAAGCTTTACTCGGCGATTAGCAAGGCTGTCTATGTCATCAGCCGGCTCCTGGGTGTTGTTAAGGCGAATTATCTCGGCGATAATAGCCACCAAGTCTTCAATGCGCATAACGCGATTTTCAATCGTGTTGGGCAGATCTATATTAAGGCGCTTGTTGATTTTGTAACGACCCACCCGGCTGAAATCAAATCGTTTGAAGTTATAGAACATGTTTTCAAGCAAACTGCGTGCGTTATCAACGGTTGCCAGATCGCCAGGCCTTAAGCGACGATAGACTTCAATCAAAGAGTCGTTAACGCCGCGGCTTGGGTCCTTCTCAAGGGTCGCCTCAAGATAACTTACCTTACCCTGATCGACATGCTTGAACTCATCCTTCATTTGCGCATCTGTTAGACCTAGCGCTCTAAGAAGTGTAGAAACAGGCATTTTTCGCTTACGATCAATCTTTACATATAGTGCGCCGTTCGCTGCGGTTTCAAACTCAAGCCATGCGCCCCTACCCGGTATAACTTTAGCGCCGTAACGGCTTGTAGCCCCATGCTGGTCCGCAACAAAAAACACTCCAGCAGACCGGATAAGTTGCGATACGACTACGCGCTCGGCACCGTTTATAACAAATGTTCCTCGCTCTGTCATCCAAGGGTAGTCCCCAAGGTAGATTTCTTGGTCTTTGACCTCGCCTGTAACCTTGTTTGTGAGTTCAACTGTAGCTTTTAATGGTGCGTCGTAGCTTATGTTGTTCTCACGAGCTTCAGCTTCAGTCATTTTAGGAGATTCAAATCGGTAATCTTTGAATCTTAGTGATAATTTTGTGCCTGTATAATCGTCAATCGGGCTAATTTCCGCCAGTAATTCGCCAAGGCCCTCTTCTACAAACCACTGAAACGATTTGTTTTGGTGGTCGACCAAATTTGGCAAATTAATAACGTCGTCAACTTTTGTAAAAAACCTTCGCTTTTTGGTGTTCGCCTTGGCGCCAATGCTTTTTGCCATAAAATTGTGCTCCCATTAGGGCTGCTTTTGATACGCGCGATTTCAAAAGAAGCCCAATTTATTGATGTAAATTTCACTTGTTTTAGATAAGGATTTTGCGTGCGAAGGTCACTACGTGGGAGTTTTGGTGCTTTCTTGTGATAAAAACCAGCACAGGCCAACGTTCACTACTTCTTAAGATAGAGTCTGAACGAATGTTTTTCTATTGTCAAGCGTTTTGTTCCTGGTGAGTAGTTCTATGCATTCGATCATATTCAACATATAAAACAGAACGAGGCGGAACTATATGTCTACTTTCTTTGTCATCGTAGCGACTGGTTCTTAGTTCTCGCAATCCAGCCGAAACTATCGCTTCATGCACTGATTTGGGCGTCCGCGTCGGCTCTGTAGTCCATGTTACCTCTAAATTAAGCCAGGTTCTGAACTTTCGCGCAGGCTCCAGCAATTCAGTGTATGCAGCGCTCAATAAATCTATATGATTCTTATCTGTCCATGCATGTATTTCTAAATCAAAGTAACGGGGCATCCGTTCAGATATGCCCCTGATAGCGAACCTAGGCGGAACGGGCAACCTCAGTTCTCTTAGTGGTAATCCTGGGTATACAGATCCGGTACCTTGTACATCTCCTGTTTCATCGATTATGGCATAAGGTTGTACGCCTCGTTGGTCACTGATTGACTGACCTATACGAATGTTACGTTCGGCTAAATCTACATCCTGGCCATAGCGAGCTATTACCCCAAGAAGATGTCGAGTATGCAAAAGTTCGCGATTATCATTTACAAGGTCATGTAAACGTCCGGCAAGTTCAAGTCTTTCTGCCTGATTAAAATCGCTGTAAGGGTGTAATACTGTATTCATTTCTAATAATATAGCATGGGGTGCCAATCAGACCATGAGCGGTTAAGTTCTTGATCTGGGAGGCGTGGTTATGACAGCGTCTACGATGCCGTATTTTTTGGCTTCATCGGCTGTCATCCAAAAGTCTCGTTCCATATCCTGATGAATCTTGTTAATTTTTTGACCAGTGTTTTTTGCCATAATCTGTTGCATAAGCCCTTTAACTCTAAGTGCTTCTTTGAGGTCAATTTCCTGATCCGTAACCTTACCGCGGGTACCGCTCGAGGGCTGGTGGATCATGACTGCTGAGTTTGGCAGTAGATAACGTTTGCCCTTTGTGCCACTACTTAATAAGAAGGCAGCAGCACTGGCCTGCACACCAATTCCGACGGTCTGAATATCAGCTTTTACATGTTGCATTGTGTCGTAAATCGCCAAGGCATCATAAACGCTACCGCCAGGGCTGTTTATGTATAGAAATATATCTTTTTTTGAATCTTCATTATCTAGGAATAATAACTGTGCAACTATTAGATTGGCGGTGTGTGAGTTTACGTCGTCGCCCAAAAAGATAATACGATCACGCAACAGTCGCGAATATATGTCATAAGCTCGTTCGGTGCGGCCTTCGTTCTCTATAACTGTAGGTATTAATACGCTCACAAATATTATGATAAGAAATTAGCACTCGCAAGTCAAGAGTGCTAATGTGCTATATTTTTGACTTTTCGTAGTTACTACTTTTTATTTGCGTACTCTACAAGTTTTGCTAGTACCTTTTCCGTTAACATACGCGAGGATATATCTTGCCGAGTCTCAGGCTTTTCCAGCTCAGCTTGCATCGCCTCATCTTTATATTGGGCTCTTAAAAGTTGAATCCTAATGTCTAGTTCTTCAGGGGTTATATATAGGTTTTCGCTATCAGCTATATGGCCCAAAATTATACTTATCTTGGCACGCTCTTCGGCTTGAGGCGCAAGCACTTCTTTTTTGTAGGCGTCCTCATTCTTCCCTTCATTCGCCAAAAAATCTTCATAGGTCAACCCGCGGTAAGCTATATTTTGCTGTAGCTCCTGGACTAGGCGTTCAATTTGACTATTAACCATTACGCTAGGGACTTCAACCTTAGCCTTCTTGGCTAATTCGCGAATAAGTTCTGACTCGTAATCCCTATCTGCTTGTTGCTGCTTCTCTATAGTGAGCTGATTTTTAATATCTTCTTTTAGCTCTGTAAGACTCTTAAATGGGCCAATCTTGGCTGCAAAGCCATCGTCAAGTTTAGGTTCCAGCACTTCTTGTACTTTCGTTACCTCAACAATGAAGTTTACCTTTTTGCCCGCTAACGCCTTTACTCCGTAATCTTTAGGGAAGGTCAGCGTGAAGCTCTTAGACTCCGTGGGTTTCATCCCAACCACATTATCTTCAAACCCAGGTATAAACGTATTACTTCCTAAAACAATCGGGTAATCCTTACCGTCTGCGCCCTTGACGGGGGAACCTTTAGCGTCTGTACCCGTAAAGTTAACCCATACCTCATCGCCAATTTTCGCACTACGATCTACCTGTTTCTTTTCGGCTGCTCTTTGCTGTAAGGACTTTAATACACCGTTGATATCATCAGTGGTTACCTTTACCTTGGGTTTGGGTTTTTTGATTTTTGTGTAATCCGGCAGCTTCATAGTGCCAATAACTGCCACCTTAGCCTCAAATTCCAAGGTCGTAAAAGGTACAAATTTTGTAATGCTGATTTCTGGACGTTCAGCAGGTCGCAAATTTTCGTTACGTATAACCTGGGGGTAAAGCTGATTTATTGTTTCTTCTAGAAACTCAGTTTGTAGCTGCGTTTGGTCAACATTCTTCTCTACTAACGCAAGTGGCGCCTTGCCCTCGCGAAAACCAGGCAACTTCAAACGCTGCCGAAAACGCCCAAGCACAACGCTCTTCATGTTTTGGAGTTCGTCCGCGGTCGCTATAACCGTCAAACTGACTTCTGTCTCTGATAAATAGTTCTTCTTAATATGCATAAGTGCCTATTCTAACAGATAGAGCAAGGAAATACCAGAACCCTATTGCCTAGCGCCAATTCTTGCCCAGGCAATGCTCTGGCCGTCTCTCATCTTGTTCTGCGCATTGATAAGAACATTGCCCGGGTCTAGCATTAGTTCATCATGACCACCCCGGAGAACGTCAGCTATGTGACCGTGCCATTCTAAGTTTAAAAGATTAGCCGTGCTTGGGGACTCATAGAATCGGTCCTCGCTCATCGGGAAATAGCCAATGCAGTCAGAATGAATATGTCCGCCTTGAACCAATTTGTATGTTGAGAATCCTGAGGCAATTCCTGCTCCAGACAAATTTCTAATCGGATTAACGCCTAAAGCCATTACATTGTCGGCCAGCACGCGTAAATGATCACGCCTAGGCTGTGCTGTATTGCCTATTAGATGATCAAAACTATTTCTGACCACTGCTTGACCAAGCCTTGCAATCGGTTCGTGTGGAGCAATCATTATTACGGATTCCAGGGTCTCGTTTCCCGGGATAGCGACAGAACCAGCGCCGTGAGTTAGTATAATTCCCGCTGTTCGAGCTGCAACGCTCAATAGCTTTTCCTTCCTGCGTGCATCATTAAAAGTAAAGACCACAGGATCATTCGCCATTTCAATAGCTATAGCAGCTTCTGCAACACCAAAAAGCATTTCCTCCGTTTGAAGAGGCCCACCTACTATTACTATGTGGGATCGTAGTTTGCTCATAGCTACACAAGTAATATCAGAACTCTCGGTGAAGATCAAGGGTTTACTGGCTTCGGAAATCTTTAACAATACTAACTATACGCTCTATACCATGCATTGCTTCTTGCCCAGTTTTCAAATCCTTTAGAGTGTAGCTGTCTGTAGAAAGTTCTTTGTCCCCAACAAACATAATATATCGGACATCTTTTTTGACGGCTGATTTTATCTGTTTGTCAACAGAGCGGCCATATCCGTCCACTAACACATTCAGTTTCATGCCTCTTAGCTCAGCAATTATATCTTGCGCCCTATCATACACATTTCCTACCAGGACAATATAGAGGTCTGTTTCTGGTCTTAGGTCTGGCAGCAAATTATGCGTTTCTAAGAAGTTTTGAAAAGTCACATCGCCAACACCAAACCCAATTGTTGGCAATGGTTCTACGCCAAACATGCCGACCAACCCGTCATAACGTCCGCCACCAAACATTGATCTATTATTAGCAGGGTCAGTGTCAAAAACCTCAAACACCACCCCTGTGTAATAATCAAATCCTCTCATAATGCTTATATCAAACCGGGTGTTTGTAATCCCAGAACCATCAAGTAGATCAAATAGTTTCTGCAGTTGCTGCACGGATTCATGTACTATCACTTCATCCGGCAGCTCACTTAGGCTTTGGGCTCGCAAAAGGCGGATAAGCTTTGTACTTGCTCCGCCTTCCCGCTGAGAGGGGCTAAATATAGCTTCAATTTGCGCCATGAACTCGGCCTGATCCATTTTGTGCATGCTGTCAATAACCTTGCTCAAGGTATGTGCTTGAGTTACATCTAGGCCCAGATAATCCTGCATAAGGTAATTCATAAGCTGTCTGCTGTTGATCCGAAATGTATACATGTCCCACTTAGCTCCAAATGCTCGCATAATCTCATTCGCCACCATGATCATTTCATGTTCAGCCTCAATACCACTTACCCCAAATAGGTCTAAGTTCAGCTGCCAGTGTTCACGCAACCGACCACGCTGAGGCCGTTCATAGCGCCACAAATTTGGGATAGAATACCAGCGCAGCGGATAGGCCAGCTCCTGACGCTTGGCGGCGACCATCCTACTGACTGTGGGGGTCATCTCTGGTCTAATAGCAACCTGGCGGTCACCACGATCCTTAAATGTATAAGTCTGTTCGTTGACTATCTCCTCGCCTGTTTTTGCTAGATACAAGTCTAGCGGCTCAATAATCGGGGCATCGTACTCCTCGTAGCCATAGCGCTCAACTACCTGCCTCCATTTGCCAAAAATATATTTTTGCAGTCGCTTATCTTCAGGGAAGAAATCGCGCGCGCCCTTATATGGTTGTGTAGATAAATTCATGTATTGTTACCAGTGTAGTTAATCTGAAGAGATTTGTAAAAATATATCAGCCTTGTAGCTCACCCGGGTCGTCTTGAGGCGGAGAATACTTGGTGTTATCAATAGCCGTCTGAGCCCTGTCTTCTGCAAATAGTAGGAGGTAATCAACTTTCGGCCCAATACTTAATCCGTCAGGATTTCGGTCTAAAGCCCGCAAGTCCTTGTCTTGGGTTGGCGCCAGGTCTTCATCACGATTGCTTTCGCGAGCAAGCCAATGCGTTAAGCGATTATACATCTGCTATACCTCATGTATCTAGTATGTCATCTTACATCCATTGAACAAGCAACGAACAGTCCGAAAATTAGGTTTGTAAAGACAAACTAATTTTAGCAACGATAAAGCCGTACCCTATAGACACAACTTTAAAGTTGCTTACAATTTTCTAAGCTCCCCGCATAACCATGCACTTTTTTATGGTTCAACCTTTTTACTCTCTAGCAGCAATACTTTTGCAGAGAGGAGTTGTTGATTGCGGTCTATCATACAATCCGACGCACGCCCCGGCAGCCAAAAGAGCGACTACCATGCCGCTATTTTGCGGTTTGTTGTTTTGTGTTATTGCAAATTAACTTTTACACCGTCGCTAAACGCGCTGTCATGTAGCTGTGCAGTGATTGGTGTTTGGTCTTTTGGAATATCAAAGACAATCACACCCTCAACGCTATTTCCTGGGTTTATATTGCTAAACAAGGTTGAGTAGTTCTGGTCCACATAAATACCCGCAGCATCATCAGCAGCGTACTGTTGGTTCTGTGCATTTAGAAGCTTCTGATTTGAACTAAAGAAGCCCTGGGCTTCATCACCGATATTTTTAACATTTATTGTCACTAGGCAGAACTGGCCTTGAGCATTTTTGGTGACATATTCGTTTGTACCGATAGTGGTCTTTCCGCATTCTACAGCCTTAACTACAAACTCAAACTTCCCGTCTCTTGCTGGTTCGTTCAGCTTGGCTACAGTAGCCTCTTTATCTTCTGTTTTTGTCACACCACTGCCATCGCCCGAAGAGCTATTATCAGACCCGCTGCCACCACCCATGGCATTTGCTAATACTGCAATTACAATAAAGACCAAGATTACAGTTAATACTTTGTGTTTGGCAAACCAACTTTTCTTGTCTTCAGCCATAGCGAATATTCTCCCATTTAAGTTATATACGTGAACTATAGCCGATAGGTACCCAAAAATAAAGTTCCGCTTTTTAAGCGCCACTTTTCCGGCTCTTAGGATTCTATATCTTAACTAACAACGCCCCATCGAGTAGCGAATGAACCTGTTGTCACATACTCGCGATAACGATGAACGAATGGATACTCGCTAGAATATACTTGTAGTGTTTTTCCGGTCTCTTCAGTAATTCGTGCAACGTGCGCAACAATTTTCGCCCCCGTACTGACAATTTCATCTGGGCTGCGATGGTTCGTGACTCTAGTTCTGGCGCCTACGTTTGGGTAACCCGTAGTTACGCGTCTGTCACATGCTAACAGAACAAGTACACATATACTCGGACCTGTCATCTGGGCCAAATAGTTGCCTTCATCGGTTGTTTCAATAATAGTGCCTGTGCAGCTTGTGGGTACGCTTATATCCTCTATGCTACTTCGGTAACCTTGATCTCGCCCAGGAAACTCGTAATGTTGCGGCATTATATAGCTCTCGTACTTACGTTAATATTTAACTCTTTACTAGGTGAAAAAGGTCGTACCTCTAAAAGTGTAATTCCCTGCTAGTTAATGTACTATGTTTGTGTGCCATCTCGGAATATATACAAAGTTGACGTGCCCCATTCTTTCTATCACGTCTATGCCCGCGGCGTTAGCCAGCAAAAGATATTTTTAGAAACTAGAGACTATACTCACTTTTTAAAACTTTTTGAGCGTTACTTATCGATTAAGCCAAAAATCAGTACCATGGGCGTGACCTATCCGCGCTATCGCGATAAGGTAGAGCTAACCTGCTACTGTCTCATGAACAATCACTTTCATTTACTCGTCTATCAGATTGAACAGACCGCCATGAAAAAACTTATGCAGAGTGTCATGACTAGCTATAGCCGTTATTTTAACCTAAAATACAATCGCTCCGGACCGTTGTTTGAAAGCAGATATAAGGCCTCGCGTATTGACCAAGACAGCTACCTACAACACATCACGCGCTATATTCACCTCAACCCAAGATTATGGCAAACTCACCGTGCCTCCAGCTTGAAACACTACCTTGGAGTACCTAGCCCTGAGTGGCTACAGACAGCAAAAGTGACGGGTTTATTCAAGGATATTACTGACTACCAAACATTTGTTAGTGATTACGAAGAGCACAAACAGATGCTGGATGAGCTAAAGCACGAACTTGCCGATCAGTAACTCAGAATACTCATAACTAGCACTAATTAACACTTCTAGAGGTACGACCTCGTTATCCCCTAACTGGCTTAGCTGGCTCAAGCGGACCGATATCACTAGCCATGTTTTCGTCTACAAAGCGCCAGAAATCTTGTGCAAAAGGAGCAAATGATGGACCTGATTTAATTGAAGTGTGTGTTGGTGTTAAGCGAACAAAACTGCCTAAAGGTCCTGGTCCGACAGTAACCGTCCCATCTGATTCATCACCTTCTATCCATCCCCACTTTTTATCAGTCAACTTGACTGGCCGTTTGTCTATTCGCGGGAGATGAACCTGTAAAGCACGCCATGTACCACCGCTACGATTCTCGTCAGCCGCATTTAAAACTAAGGTTTCAAGATCCTTCGGCTTGTAATCCAAATCAGCGCCCGAAGCTACTGCCTGGGCAATAATTTCTAAGGGTAAACCAGGCAATTCTGCTATTAATGGCTTAACACCCGCACCAGACCTCGTATTCATTTCAGTTGGGCGAAACCCGTCTTTTGTCATAACGCCGTCAACCGTAAATATCCCCCTGTAATTAACCATATCCCTAAGGGCATCTCCCACTTGCTTTGCCATATTCCGCATGGCTTGACGGTCAGATAAAGAAGGGTCCCAATAAGTCGCAGTGCCAGCGTAGAAGAATTCGTTTGAATCGACTTTACGCAACGTAATCATTTCAACCGGCCGGAAAGCTGCGACATAATCAGGGAAGACCATCCCGTGAATGCTGCACGGTATGCCTTCCAGAAATGGCATTACCCGTAGTTTGTTGCAATGTTTCTTGTAGTATTCAAGTGCTTTATCTATGTCAATTTCAGACCGGACCCAACGCACTCCTACCGCGCCCCCACTAACGCCATCACGAGAGTCTCCGCTTAAAACTACGCCGTCACCTCTATCCAGGCGCTGGGTGGCCGACAGTATGGCATCGATACTTACATCAACAACTTCAGACGATTCTCTTGGAATTCCGATCTTATCCCACACTTCATCTATAACTGTTTTGTCGTCTAGGGCTAGCCAGTCGGGTTTTCTGTAGGCCAATGATTTGCGACCAGCTACTAATGGTCGCTCATGTAGGAATGTTCCAACCACTATCGCAGAGTGGTCGGGGTCATACCAGTCAAGAGCTTGTATAGCCTGCTTAGGTAGGTCCCCCAGCAAAGCATTACCAGCATGGATTGCGTCCACTAGATCATCTGAATGCGGTGGGTCTACCAAAAGCCAATCACCATCATCTTTAGTTGGCGTGTCGCCCGTACCCATGCCCTCAGTAGCAAGTATAAAAGTTGATTTAGCGCCCATTTCGCGTATCTGTTTCGCACGCGAGAGCTGACTTGCAACAACACCTCCTGCGAATATTACTCTCTTGTTTTGAAAAACAGGCTTAAGCACATTAAGCCAGTACTCTGCATTGATAGGTTCTTGATTAGGGGTAGTCATTCTTTATCCGCTGTAAGTGTCTTTGCACAAAAACCTCCACCCTTCGGGTGCAAAGGTTCAAAGTATTTTACTAAGCCAATAAGTAAGCCAGCCTACTTATTGGTGTCCCTCTACGCTGAGGCTAGAACCTATTTTATAGCAAAAAGTTAAAAACCGAGAGCTAAACGTAAATGGAGGCCTGTGCGCGAGCGTAAGCGAGTGCTGTTTCCACCAGCCCCGCCGTTTGCCAGCCAAAGGCTG
>JAJDCL010000006.1 GCA_029260875.1 Candidatus Saccharimonadota bacterium | reverse complement strand
CCGCGGTCCATGGTCATAACTTTTAACTTACCACGCTTTAAGTACTCTTCGTTTACGGTCGTAATTTCAAGTTCGCCGCGGTCGCTTGGCTTGATGTTCTTAGCTATGTCCACAACATCGTTATCATAAAAGTATAAACCGACAACCGCAAAATTAGACTTAGGTTCTTTTGGTTTTTCTTCTATAGAAACGGCCTGCATGTTTTTATCAAATTCGACGACACCATAGCGAGCAGGGTCAGAAACTTGGTAGGCAAATACAACGCCGCCGTCTGGATCCGTACAGGATTTTAGGCTTTCGCCGAAGGCGTTGCCGTAGAATATGTTGTCCCCAAGGATCAGTGCAACTTTATTATCACCTATAAACTCTTCGCCAATGATAAACGCTTGAGCAAGGCCCTCTGGTGCCGGCTGCGCGGCATAAGACAGATTAATACCCCACTCTGAGCCATCACCAAGTAGGCGCTTGAACTGATCCTGGTCGTGCGGTGTGGTGATAATTAAAATATCTTTAATACCTGCCATCATAAGAGTAGAAAGTGGGTAATAGATCATAGGTTTGTCGTAAATAGGCACAAGCTGTTTACTAATAGCTTTAGTGATTGGATATAAGCGGCTGCCGCTGCCACCGGCTAGAATAATTCCACGCACTACCTAACCTCCTGGTGGGAATTTACCAATTTACATTTACCATTTACCAAATTATTTACCATTAGCCATTTGCCAAACAATACATGAGATTTTATAAATATTAAACCACTGCTCATAAAGACAACTCCTTTTTTATGTAATCGGATAAATCGTCGCGCCAATCACGGGAGGCAAATCCTGTGCCTTGAAGTTTGGATAGGTCCAGGGTGCTTTGCAAAGGGCGGGGTGCGATTCCGGGTTTGCCAGCATAATATTCGTCTGTGGTAGTGTCAGTGACGGTCAGGCCGTAGCCTGCTTGTTTAAAAATTGCGCGAGTGATTTCTGCCCAGCTGACTGAGTCACCATCATTACTAACATTATAAGTACCGTAGGGCGCCAGTGCGCCGGTAGGTGGTAGGTTGTAGGTGGTAGTTAGTAGGTGGTCAATAGCATTCACGAGTTCACTAGTGAAAGTTAGTCTACCGATTTGATCGGCAACCACAGTTGGGTTAATGCCTTTTTTGCCAAGTTCTAGCATAGTTCGGACAAAGTTCTTGCCCTCGCCGATAACCCAGGAGGTGCGCAAGATATAAAATTTTGGCAGAAGGGAAACGGCTATATCCCCAGCTGCTTTACTGGCACCATAAACCGAGAGTGGCGAGAACGGCTCGTTTTCTGGGTGTGGACTTTGTGTGCCGTCAAAGACGTAATCAGTAGATATGTGCACCAATGTCATGTCTTTTTGTGCAGCAACTGCACCCAAATTTGCTACCGCGTCAGCATTAACCCTCCAGGCAGCTACCCGGCCTTCAGGTGTTTCGGCGCCGTCAACATTTGTATATGCTGCAGCGTTTAAAATAATCTCAAGACCTGACCAATCAAAATTCTCTACTGAGTTTTGATCCGTGATATCAAGTTCGTCAATATCTGCGTTTTTTGCATCAGGGTATTGAGCTTGTAGTGCTAGACCTAGCTGACCCTTTGCGCCGACAATAAATATTTTTGAGCTGTCCATAATTAAAACTCCATCGGTCCCACATCTTTAAGGAATGGATTTGATTGATCCTTCTTTGAAATAATAGACTCTTCTTTAGGTATAGGCCAGCTAATTGCCAGATCCGGATCATAGGCGTTGACTGCAATATATTTGACCTCGGGTGACCAGTGTTCATTTACAAGGTATGTATAGGTAACATTCTCTTCTAAGGTTTGATAACTGTTTGCTACACCGCGCGGAACAAAAACCGCTTTGTATGGTGTGATTTCCATCGTCAGAGCTCGGCCAAAGCTAGGACCTTTACGCAGATCTACCCAAGCGCCAAAGACTCGGCCGTTGGCAACTGAAATAAATTTTTCCCAGGGTTCGGCATGAATACCTCGGACAACACCACTTTCGGCATTAAATGAAAAGTTGTTTTGGGCTACGTTAAAAGCAGGCAAGCCAAGCGCTTCCATCTTGGCCTTTTGATAATTTTCTTTAAACCAGCCACGCTTGTCACCGTGCAAAACTAAGTCAATCTCAAAAAGTCCGGGGATTATTGTCTCTCGGACTGCTAATTGATCACCGCTCATCGCCCAATCTCCTGGTATTTGGCTTCGGTTTCAGCTTTTTGCGGTTTCCACCAAGCTTCATTGTCTTGATACCATTTTATCGTATCAGCTAAACCGCTTCTAAAATCTGTGTACTTGGGCTGCCAGCCAAGCTCGCTTTTAATTTTTGTCGCATCAATCGCGTAACGTAGATCATGCCCAGGCCGGTCATTGACATGTTCGTAGTCGGACTTATCCTTGCCCATGAGCTCTAAGATCATTTCTACAACTTCTTTATTATTCTTTTCTCCCTCAGCCCCAATCATATATGTCTCACCAATCTTACCTTTTTCTAAAATTGTCAGTACGGCAGAAGAATGGTCCTCGGTATGGATCCAGTCGCGAACGTTCTCGCCACTACCGTAGAGTTTAGGCTTACGCCCCTCTAAAACTTCTGTGATTTGGCGAGGAATAAATTTTTCTACGTGCTGATAAGGTCCGTAATTATTTGAGCAATTTGAGATAGTGGCTTGCACACCGAACGAACGGACCCACGCGCGTACCAATAAATCAGATCCGGCTTTTGTGCTGGAATAAGGGCTTGAAGGATTATAAGTAGTGTTCTCATTAAATTTATTGGGATCATCTAGCTCAAGATCACCATAAACTTCGTCTGTAGATATATGGTGAAGGCGCTTGTTGTGCTTGCGGGCAGCTTCCAAAAGCGTGTATGTACCAATAATATTGGTGTCTAGAAAGGGCCGCGGATTAGTAAGTGAGTTATCATTGTGAGACTCAGCAGCAAAGTGTACTACGGCGTCAGTATCGGCAAAAAGCTGGTCCACTAATTGCTCATCACATATATCGCCAATAACTAAAGCCACTCTTTGTGGGTCCAGACCTTCCAGGTTAGCTTTGTTACCAGCATAAGTCAGTGCGTCTAATACTGTGATCTGCCAATCAGGCCGTTCACGGTAAATATAGTGAACGAAGTTTGAACCAATAAACCCCGCTCCGCCTGTAACCAAAATTTTCATCGGTATAATTATAACAGTTATAGCCCCCTACGAAGAAGGTTTAGAGTTTGACTTTGAAGCCATTTGGATTCTGTGATTGCCAGCGCCAAGAATCCTTGCAAGCTTGCTCAAGTGTCTTAGTGGTTTTCCAGTTTAGTTCTTTTTCTGCTTTTGTAGGATCAGCATAACAGCTGGCTATGTCTCCGGCGCGACGCGGCGCGAATTCATAAGGGATTGTCTTGCCGGAAGCTTTTTCAAACGCTTTGATGACTTCTAGCACGGAATATCCTCTGCCCGTACCAAGATTTATAGCCGTCCATTTACCCGGCCCTGGCATATGTTCAAGAGCTGCAACATGACCTTTTGCCAGATCCATTACGTGAATATAGTCGCGCACACCTGTACCGTCGGGTGTTTCGTAGTCATTGCCAAATACCCGTAGCTTTTCCAGCCGGCCCACAGCGACTTGGGAAACAAACGGCAAAAGATTATTTGGAATACCATTTGGATCTTCACCGATCTCGCCGCTTTCGTGAGCACCGATTGGATTAAAATAACGCAGACAGATGACCTGAAGATTGGGTTGTGAAGTCACGAAGTCTTTGAGAATCTGCTCAATCATGACTTTTGTCTGGCCGTATGGATTGGTCGCGTGAATCGGGGCTTCTTCAGTAATAGGTACAAGTTCCGGATCACCATAAACCGTTGCGGAAGAACTGAAAACTAACTTCTTTACCCCATGTTTTTGCATGAGATCGCATAAGTTTAAGGTGGAAACCAGGTTGTTATAATAATAGTCCAATGGTTTTTGGACGGACTCACCGACCGCTTTTAAACCGGCAAAATGTATGACAGCGTCAAAATCATATTTTTGGAATAATTCAGCCAGATTTTTTTTGTCACATAGATCAAGTTTTTCCAGCGTGATTTTCTGACCGCAAAGTTTTTCTAATCGTTTTACGGCCTCTGGACTGCTATTCGAAAAGTTATCGATAATTACCGGCTCAAATTTATTGGCAACTAGTTCAAGAACGGTGTGGCTGCCAATAAATCCTGCTCCGCCTGTGACCAAAATCTTCATTACTTGTTAGTATACCAAAGAGGTGGTGAGCTGTCTGATTACCTTACTATAAATGTGTAGACGCTATCGTTAATGCTGCAATGGTAGGACCTGAAGCCATCACTTGTCCGCGTCGTACCTGATCGTAGATTTTAGCAAAAGGTGCAGAGATAACTTCAATATCTTGTTCCGTCGCTTCTCTATTTATCCCATCTAAATTATGTAAAAGATCTCTGCCTAAAAATATGTGATCCCTCTCATTTGAAACACTAGGATAGGGATATATGACCCCAATCTCAGTGATATTACTCGAGCTTATGCCTGTTTCATCTCGTAACTCTCGGTTAGCTTCGTATGCTAGATCCTTACTATCGGCGAGACCGCCAGGTAATTCTAAAAATTCTGGAATATCAGATTGATCAACTTGTCTTGCGTTTGGGCGTTTCTGTCGCACAAAATATGTAGTCAGGTCATCTTCGATTGATACTATAAGTACACAAGGCCGCACTACGATGCCAAAATAAGTGGCCTTTCTGCCATCCGGCAACAATATATATGTATCGCGGTAGCCATAGAAAGTATTACCTATTGGATTACTTTCTTTAGGCATATTTCCTTCGCCGCGAATTTCCCAGGCAGTCATTTGAATACTATCATAACATATAAATTAAGTAACATCAATAGGCCCTTCACTGGGTCACTAAACTCTTCAGAATCGTGTATCATAAAAAGCGTATGAAAAAATTGATTGCTTTTGACCTGGATGGCACGTTGGCGCCAAGTAAATCACCTATGCCCGATAGGATCGGGGTATTACTGAATGAACTTCTTGGCAAGTTCCAGGTATGCATTATTTCTGGGGGGAAGTATGAGCTCTTTCAACATCAGGTTCTCAATAATCTTCAGGCGGAACCCGAGCGTCTTAAAAACATGCACTTAATGCCCACAAGCGGTACACGCTACTACGTATATGACCAAGCTAAAAATAACTGGAAAATGCTATATGCTGAAAATATTCCAGAGGATAAAAAGGCTACAATCATCCAGATTCTCAATGAAAGTCTGGACAAAGCTGGCTATAGGGTAAAAAAGCCGTATGGCGATATCATTGAAGACCGGGGAAGTCAGATAACCCTTTCTATTCTAGGCCAAGATGCTGTTGCGACACTGGGCATGGAGGGAGTTAAGATGAAAGAAGCTTGGGATCCGGACGGTAGTAAAAAACTGAAGTTGCGTAACTTAATTGCGCCGCGCCTTCCAGAATTTGAAGTACGTGCTGCTGGAGAGACTTCAATTGATGTCACTAGACCTGGCATTGATAAAGCGTATGGTATGAGAAAATTGATGGCACGCACTGGACTTAAGAAAGAAGATATTCTTTTTATGGGCGATAGGATGCTTGAGGGCGGCAACGACTACCCCGTCAAGGCAATGGGGGTAGACTGCATAGAAGTTTCTAATTGGAAAGATACAGCTATAGCCCTAGAAGCGATACTGCATGTCGTATAGAAAGGTTTGGGTACAATCAACGCTATGACACAAAAGCTTGGTGCGGAGATCATCGGTCTGGAAGACTTTAAAAAACTACGGCCAAGCCTCGGTAAGGTGGTGGTAACCAGTGGAGGCTTTGACCCAATTCATCCAGGGCACATCAGCTGCATCATTGATAGCAAACAGTATGGAGATACACTGGTTGTTATCGTAAATGGTGATAGTTTTTTGACGGCTAAAAAAGGCAAACCATTCCAAGATTTGCCGACACGGTCTTTAATTGTCAGTGGGATTAGGCGCGTTGACTATGTGATACCTTTTGAAATTGAAGTAGACTCAACCGTAAATGAAGCGCTAGCTGCTATTCGCCCGCATGTTTTTACGAAAGGTGGCGACAGGATAGATGCTACTACTATTCCTGAATGGACGGTGTGCGAAAAATACAATATTGAAGTGATTAGTGGTGTTGGTATGGATAAGCAATGGTCCAGCAGCTGGTTTTTAAAAGACTGGGAAGGCTTCAAAAAAGCCGATAAAGAGCTGTCTGATAAAAAGCTTTAGGAGCGCCTTGTAGCCACAATTTGTTCGAGGAATTGTTTTAGTTGGTGGCGGAAGGTGGCGACTGAAAATTGGTTGGCATGTTTGATTATGTAATTGCTGTTGAACGTCTGGGGGTTAAATCTTTTTAATGTCACAGACAGTGATTCTATGGTTTGCTCTTCAAAAAATAGTCCTGTCTGGCCTTCGATGACATAGTCCAGTGCGCCACCGGCTTTGTAGGCGATTACAGGTATGCCGGCGGCCATAGCTTCTACCGGAACTATGCCAAAATCATCTAGGCCCGGGAAAATAAAGGCTTGGGCAGATTTGAAATCTTCTTTGATGTCTTCATCGCTGACACTAGTTAAAAATGTAATGCTGGCCCCGGCCATGTGCCGAAGTTTATCGTGCTCCGGTCCATTGCCGATGACGGTAAGGGGCAGGTTTAACTTGGTGCAAGCTGCGACGGCCAGGTCAATGCGCTTGTATGGTGTTTGACGGCCAGCTATGACGAACCCTTTGCGCGTAGGCGGCATAGGGCCACGAAACCGACCGGTGTCTACGGGTGGGAATATAACCTGTGAATCACGACCATAATACTTTTTGATTTGTTTCTGAATGTGGGTAGAGTTGGCGATCATATAATCAGGACGTTGGGCGGCTTTATAATCCCAACGCCGCATAGGGCCTACCAGCAGTTTAAGACCTATTCTAGCCAACCAATCAAAAGGCCCGAAACCTGGATTCTTCATATATTGTTCGTACCGGCTCCAGTAATAATGAGTTGGAGCATGGATATACGCCACATGTAGTGGCGATTTGGTAGGTGGTAGGTTGTAGGTGGTAGGTGGCGAGGCAGCACTTCTTTGCCGTTTACCATTTCGGAGGCGGATGCCTTTGGCTTCGGCTCCGCTGGCTGATATAACCAGGTCATAATCTGATAGATCAAGATGCGAGAACCACATGGCGCGGAGGACTGGCAAAAACTTCTTCAGCCCCTTGGGTAATTTTTGCAGCCAACCAGTTCTAATGTCCGCATCTTTAAACCAATTACCGCCGTACCAAATAGATGGGTCCGGGTCGTACTGGGAGGTATAGATGGGCGCCTTTGGAAACATGTGGTGCAATTCTAGGACCACTCGC
>JAJDCL010000005.1 GCA_029260875.1 Candidatus Saccharimonadota bacterium | reverse complement strand
CCTTTGTGATCATCGCTGGTGATAAACTGAACACCATGCAGCCCACGATCCTGAAGGCTCTTAAGGAAATTCCGCCAATGGACTTCGGCTTCGCTTAGAGAAACACTAACACCAAGAATCGTCCGTTTACCGTCAGCGCGGACACCTGAGGCGATGAGAACCGCACAAGAAACGACAGATCCACCATGTCGGACCTTCTCGTAACGAGCGTCGAGTACTAGGTAAGGTACGGCAACCTCATCGATGGGTCGCGTACGCCATAACTGTAATTCGTCATCGAGCAATTTAGTTGCGCGACTGACTTGGGTAGAGCTGACCTCAAAGCCACACAGTTGCTCCATGACTTGCGAAACTTTGCGAGTTGAAACGCCTTGCAAATACATTTCGGCAATGGTTGCCTTTAGGGCACGCTCGCTACGAATGCCACGCTCCAAGGCCTTTGGATAGAAGTCTAAGCCCCTCACTTGAGGAATACGAACCGTCACAGGACCAATTCGTGTATGAACGGTCTTGGGCTTGAAGCCGTTGGCATAACCTTGCCGTTGCGCACTGCGCTCGTAAGGTTGTGCGCCAAGCGCTCGGGTACGTTCAGCTTTCATGGCCTCGTCCACAAGAAGCTTCATCGCTTCAGGAAAAGCATCAAAGCCATACTCACTCAGCAATGTCATCAAATTCTGGACTGCTGTATGATCGTTTTGGTGGGTCATTATTTCTCCTTTTTAAGTCGTTAGCAAACTCAAAAAGAGCAGTTTTGACCCGCCACTTCAAGCATGAACTGCTTCCGTCGGGCTACGCCCTCCTGGAGCAGTTCACTCTGAACCACATAAAGTGGAATTTACAGAAACAATGTTACACCCCCCGCGCCTGTCGGATCTGACGATGAAAACCTAGTAATTGAGAGCGATTAAGTGCGGAAACTTCCTCTATTCCTACTTGGTACGGTCGTCGGTTTTGGCATTTTTTTCGCTATTCGAGAATTAGCCAATCTCAATTTAGAAGTCGGCCCACAAATCGTTTCATATGATTACATCAAATCCAGATATGTCTCCATAACTGGAGCAATGACATGCGAACCAAGTGAGTCATCAAATATTTTGAACCGATTCTCACAGTTATATGATGGTATTGGTGCAATTGATTATTTTTGCGACGAAGGAGGTGCATTCACTGGATTTACATTCGAGTCAACATCTGAATTTTCAGGCCTTGTTCACGGTTCGCTCCAAGAACCAGGCGTTTGGGTCTTTGATGTCTATTTGATGTTGGACAAAAGCCTTTTCGATCGATTTGTTCCCTCATTTCGATCCCTGGTAATTGATCGAGGCGAGGACTACATTCTTGTTGATGGATTTAGACACGAAGTTTCAAGACACACCAAAGATTGAGCGAAGAAGAAATGATCGAATGATCAAAATCACGCTGTTGGTCATGGCAATATGGGCTTGTAGCTGTACCGCCCATATCGAGTGGCCTGTCGAGGTGTTGCGAATGGCTCACCATCGGCTTCGCTCCTATGGCAGTCACATCCCTGGAAACGCACATGGGGGATGTATCAAAATCCAACGTTTTTCGTCCATCTCCTAACACGCATGATCTATATGAGTTAAGGCTCTCGCGTGGGGCGGAAACGCTAAGTTGTATGGAAGGCCGATTCCAACTACCCGACCAAGCCAAGTTCAACAGACCCGACCCCCAAAGGGACTGGAACTGGCTCGTGCCTCATACGATTAACCTCTACGAATATGTCGGCAATGATCCGATTAACTCGTGGGATCCTAGCGGCTTTGGTGTTAAGAGCCTTCAGATTAAATGGGAAGGAGAGAATCAGGCATACGGTTTGGTTAATAGTATGACCATCATTAGACAACTGGCATCCCCAAATCTCAAGGAATTGGGCTTCAAGGATACGGCCTACCACAAAAATTTTCACGTTAACATGGTCGCAGAACTCGATACGGGGGATAAGGCTGAAGATTTTGAGATCGTACAGTCGGCAATTGCTATTGATGATGACGTGAGGGTCAAAAGTGCTCTCGGAGAAAGTGACTCCCCAGACCATGTAGTTTTTGACGGGGAATCCAATTCTCTTGTGTCTTTTGACTCGCCTGGATTAAGCGGCATGGTATTTGAGGAAGGTGATAAGGCTCGTGAGGTGCAGGCTGGCGATTTGTATTTGGGAGCGTTTGAAACAACCGCAAGAAACAAGAATACGGGCGAAGGCAAAACGCAATATTGGAGCGTGGAGATCAGAGTAAACTCAGACGGCAAAGTTGTCAGCCATATAAGCTATATAAGCCAAGAGGACTATGAAAACCTCCGAGATAGGATGGTTAAGATTGAGAATCAAGGAACGAACGAATGATCAAAATCCCGCTTTTGATCATTGCATTATGGGCTTGTAGTTGTACCTCTCAAATCGAGTGGAACATCAAGGCACTCGAAAAGGATGACAACGCCGAATTTAAAGAGCTTCTTGAACGCAATAGTCTGCCTATGGATTTAATGATCTGGCGACATGAAGGTAGCAGCAGCAAGCTTCCTATTGATGACCTAGCAGTTCTTGACGAGGGAGTCGTGATTATTGGCCTTGAGAAGAATGTTGGGCCAACGATGGGCTATGATGTGATTCGTGTGATGCTTTTTCATAGAAATGGGAAGTTTCTGGATATGCTGACATGTTATATATCTAAGAATTATGCTTATGTGTCATTTCATGTGGAGAACCGTGAGGGCGCGATCGCAGTATCTGGTGGATTGGGATTCGAATCGGTGGACCTTGTTGTCGACCACGGAGGCGAAGTGAGGTCTAATTGGGGACACGTCACGACAAAGCTAGTTTAACACTCGTTTTTGAAACACGGTCTAATTGGGGAGGTCTAATTGGGGACACGTCACGACAAAGCTAGTTTAACACTCGTTTTTGAAACACAATTTGGCGAAGGCGGCCATTTCTCCTTGATTTATGAAGTCTTGGGACCCATGTTTTAGTCATCACCAATAACCATATTTCTTTGAGGGGGAACTTATGGCACGGCATTGTCGTTTGAAGTCGCACTTGGATGGTCAGGCTTA
>JAJDCL010000032.1 GCA_029260875.1 Candidatus Saccharimonadota bacterium | reverse complement strand
GCTCAAACCGTCCATGGTTGTAACGACCACCTTGACCTCCTCTTTCATCTCACAGGATTTGGAGGATGTCACGGTGGTCCTATTTTTCAACGGATCTGGCTACTCGCCTCCCCGTCGTACACCACGTTGGTGGACACTACTCAGGAAGGGAACCAGGTCTGCGACCAGGTCCTGCGATGTTCAAACGGGGCAAGTGGGGCATCTTCGCTTTGAACTTAACCATTGTTCTTCTTACCTTCGTCGGGGTTCTTCTGCACTCGGCTGCGGTCGGCGTGCGAAGGTCTACTCAAGCTAATTTGACAGTGTTGGAGCCCGAGGTTGGCCCGCAACAACTTGACCGTCTTCGGACGGATTTTGCAGCGGCGCAAACGGAGGCCGACTTCGTCAACTTCCAGAACTCGTTGGAGCGCCTCGCTCGGAAAGCCAACATAGAACTAAGGTCCGTGGCAACAACGATTCAGCCGCCGAATCCACACTCACGTACCATGGACCACGACGGCTCGTGACGTCGATTGCGCTGGTTGGCCTTCCATACTCCTTCACGCAAGATGGGGACGGTATCCGATGCGAGTGAGACTGCTGCTGGTCATGGTTTTGGCACTGGCCACCGCATGCGGAGATACGGCGGACGATGCGCCGGCGGCTTCGGGCCCGGCGCCAGCGGCAATTGTCCAGACCTTCGAGGAACTGGCGCTGGCGACAGGAAGCCCTCGCGACAACACCGGCTCCTGTTCGTACCCTGGAGATTCGGAGGGTAGTTGTGTTGCCCTCATGACGACGGACCAATGAGCGTATACCAGTGGCAAACGGCGGCGGCGGCAGAGCGCTTTGCGACCGGCGAAACCTGTGGCGAACCATTCGTCCGCGAGAACGGCGGCGTGCAGTGCACCGAAGTCATTGGGTCCCACGTCCCAAGGTTTGGTGGGGATATCGATTTCCCAGTGACTGACGCTGACCCCTATATCGAGGCTGCACGGGCTCTCATTCAAGAGTGAAGCTCAGTTGGTCCAGACTTTTCTTGAGACGCCCCTGACCCTGGCTATAACTGCAATAACTAACGTTATGGAAGGTGCTGACTGCACTTCGTCGGGGTAGATTGGGTGGCGCCCATGGCGAGGGTCCCCGAGCACCCGTACTCACTCAAGACACATTGCCCGGATGGGCACCCCTGCCTCGGCGAAAACCTTTACGTCGATCCCAAGGGCAACAAGAGGGTGGATTTACCGAGCCCCAGAAGCGGTCGCAGGGTCTGACGCAAGCCGGCCGGAGGGCAGCCAGATCGGCACCTCGTAATGCGGCCGAGCCAGGTCCCTCCGGGCTCCGGCTGATCGCGAAGGGAATCGGCCAGCATCTCGGGGTGTCTTCTTCCGGAAAGTCGACAACTTCGTCAGGGAGACCCTCTACGCTGCTATTACAACCTTCAACTCTTCGGCCACGGTCGGGATCTCTGAAACTTCAATGCGAGGTCCTGAATGACTCCATTCTTGGAAATGGATGCGAATTGTCCTTCCGTGGTTTCCAACAGGTCTTAGCTTTATTTCCATAAGACGAGCGAGCTGGTCATCATGCGTTGAAACGAGCAACTGTCGCGTCTCTTTTGTTCGGCGGAGAGTGTCGAGAAGTCCAAGCAGATTTACGTCATCCAAACTCTGCAGTGGATCATCCAGAAGTGCAGCTTTCAGCGGAATCGACGGCACTCCCAGATTCAATCCCAGGAAAAGAGCGACAGCGAGCGCGTTCAGCTGAGAGCTGCTGAATACGGGATGGGGATCCTGTTCCCCGAACGGCGCAAGCGGGTCGCGGACAAGTGCCGACAAACGCCCTCGACCCCCCTTATACCTAGATGAGAGGATCACCTCCTTAAAAGCCCGATGAGGATCAATTCGGGCATAAATTCGCTCCACAATCGGTTCGATCTGGCGAATTTGTTCCTCAACAACGTCTCCCACCGCGTCACGGGTTGCTTCCAAGATGGTGGTCGCCGTTCGGCCGGTCCGTTGATGCTCACTGGCCTCAAGCTCGGCAGCCGCAAAGGATGATTCCGCTCCTGCGAGTGCCTTAGTTAGCTCGCTGCGTTGGTCTTGCTCAGACACTCGAGCCAGCTGGAGGGACAGCGCCTCTCCGCGACGATACAGATCGCCAATCAGATTGATGTTAGTGGTGTAAACGCCGACAAGCTGCTCAAGGTCATCCACGCCTGAAGCGTTAACCAGGCCCAGTTGTTGAAGTCGAGGAGGCAAAGATTCGAGCCACCGCTCGTGTCGCCCTATTAGTGCCTGAAGATCTCGCAGTTCGGTCGCGGCCGAAGTTAGCGCTGCCTCAGCTTCGCTCAATTGCCTACTGAGGTCTGATGGAGGAGTGGGGGGGCCGACCGATTTAGAAACGGTGGTCGCTTCGCGGGTCAATAGGTGAAGGTGCGCTAAAGTAGCTTCGCGGTCGTAACTCTGCTGACAAACTGGACACTTGTCGCCCAGATGCCTCAATGCCACCGTCGCGAGAGCTGCTAAGTCGTCATTCAGCTCCTTCATCCGAAGCCAGGCTTCCCTTTGAGCTGCCGCTGCCGCTTCTGATTGGCGCAAAGAATCTCTCGCTTTACTTACATCGAGCGTCAGTCCATCGACCTTCACCTTTAGTGAGTCACGCCGGGCAGTCACTGCCGATAAGTTCTCTGGCACATCTCGAAATTCCGCAGCCAAGGCTAAAGCGTCTTCAATCTGTCTTTGAAGAGATCGTCTCTCGGCTTGTAGTCCTTGAAGGGCGGCGGTCAGGGTGGTCATGGCCCTTGACGGGTAAAACGGCGGGGCATCACCCAGTGCCGCGACTTTGCAGGCTTCACTCCACCAGGAAAACCAACGATTCTTCGTAGTCTCGATGGAAGAAGCGGAATCCAGTGGCGCCAAGGAGTTCACTCGGGAATGAAGTCGATCGACTTCCTCACGTAAACTTTCAACCCTGCGGTCAAGCTCGCCGCCACCCCTACTCCAGGCATTCCGACTGCTCTCCAGCTCCTGCTGAAATTCCGTTATTCTGCCGGCCCCAACGAGTTCGCCAACTACGTTAAACCGAGCATCATCGGAATCGCTCTCCAAGAATTGCCTTACAAGATCCTGCTGCAGGTATACGCTGCGCGTCAGAGCCGTGTGCAGCGTTGTGCTTACGTCTGGCGCTATCAGGCCCTCGGGCCAGAGGTGCTCCAGTAGTAGTCGCTCCGCCTCCAAACCTTCGGCCCGTTTGCCTCCAGTTGAAACGAGGAAGGTTGCCTTGTTCCCGTCGAACTGCCGAGTAACTTCTACGACGTTTGCGTCGGTGGAGCCTTTGATCCGAAGAGATACGCGGGCAGTCCCCGAGGGAGCATAGAGCGACACGATCTGAGCACTCTTTTTCCCAAATCTCCCTAGGCTGCCGGTCAACGCCCAAAGGACTGCGTCAAGAAGGGACGTTTTACCAGTTCCGTTGCTTCCCGAAAGAATCACTGCGTCGGCATCTAGATCGAAATAGTAATCGCTCGGAAATGCCCGAAACCCAGAAATGTTCAACGATGCCAGCCTCATGAGGTTGCATCGTTCTCGTGCAGCGCTTCAACAAGCGGCTGGCGCGTTCGAAAGGCCTGCACCACTGCTTCTGAGTCGCTTCTGGCGACGCCTCGCCTGGCGAGCAATTCGGGAAGCGAATCGAGCAAGGCCATTCCTGAGGTATGTACCGGCCTGGCATCGATTGGCATGAGTGGGAGAATAGCCCTCTCGACGTCGCTGAGAGTCGATAGATTTTCGCCCGAAGCGCCGAGCTTCCTTAGCCTCCCTGTGTCGTGGGTGATGCTAGAGATACCTTCAGAATCTCTGGGAGCTTGGGACGGCGTCAACAGCACGAGATATCCATCCCAGGCTTTGGGTTCGGCCGGATCAAGCCGGATCGACATCTCCTCGACAAGAGCTGCTTGCACATTTGTCCAATCCTCTGCAAGCTCGGACCAAGTGTCGTAAACCGCAACCGCAACGACACCGTATCTGTCCTCTGCCAACAAGCATCGCTCACGAGGAAGCCGGAGAACCTCGTCTGAATCCTCACGGATGGCATATTTAGATTCACTCAAGAGGCGATGTACCTCTGCCAACAGGGTCCCGGATTGGAGGGGCATTTTCCTATTCCCACACACTGGTTAGAAGCGATGGGTTTGTAGTCAAATCGTCTAAGTCGAGCATCGCATCGGCCGTCTGGCGCACTTCAAGGATGCTGCAATCGTCCCGACGAGGTACGAGTTCGATCGGCGGGGCAAGGTCTCGTCGACCAACTACGTTGCATCCCAGAACGACCCATTTTTCAAAGTTTGTGCGTCTTTTCCAGCCCCTTTCGAGCAATTTCCCTTCGAGTTGCGACCACCGGAGCGTTCCTCGGCCCGAGACTGGCACCATTGTCGCGACGATCCTTCCATCTGAATTCCGCAACTCGAGATTACCGTCGTGCTGAAAGCTTGAAGATGTGGCGGCAGCAATTCGGATGGCTGCGGCGAGGATCAACACGATATCTGCCACAAAGGATCTAGTCGGGTTTGTTAGGGGTTCGTACTTGGAGTTAGAAAGAAGCCACTTTCCCCTAATGCATCCCAACTCGACTAGAGACATTTCGCTTAAGAGGTCCAAGATCTCCTCTGGAGCCTCGCGGAACAGATGCTGGTCCTCGACCAATTGCTCGTATGACCTGGAGACCATTGCCCTTTGTTCTGCGACAACACGCTTCCCAACCAGCTCCATAAATTCGTTCCATGCCAATTTCACGTACTCAGCAGCCTCAACGCCGCAACTCGCAGCAAACCGAGACTCCTCATGCGTTCCTGGCGCAGCCATGATCGCGACACTTCCGGTCATGGCTGCTTTAATCTTGGCAAGTGTGGTTGTCAGAACGGCAGCAGGTGAACCGAGGCCAGCAAATACCACCACCGGGGAGGTCATTACTCGGGTGACGACGTATTGCTCCCAGTCGTCCCTCCAGTCTTCGTCGAGCTGCTTAAGCCTCAGGACCCAATCCTCCGGTTCGTTGTTAGCGTCTCCATGAAGATGGATCAGATTGGATTGGCCCAGTCCACTCAAGCTCCGCTTACGAACGGCAGTATTGATCTGCCGGCCCCCACCCAGCAAGGCGATTGAATGCGAAAAAGCGAGATCGAAGTTTAGATAAATTACATCTTTAACGATGCCCTCTAACAACAGAGCAACGGCGCACAGATATCCGTCGTTGGGCTGGGCACCCCTAAAATCCGCAAGCGGTAGGCGCTTGACCAATTCGATTTGGCCACCAAGTTTTTGAAACACAACCTGCGCTAGCAATGAAAGATCGCTTGGGTCTGTGCATTCTGAGGCGTCGAGGACTCCGTCTTCGACAAGCCGCCGGTGAGCTTCCCTTGCAACTTCACTCCCGAGGGGGAGATTGGTGGGCGTTGCCTTCGAGCAGCCGGCGCCTAGAACCAGGGTAAGTCTTCCGCCGCCTGGCGCGCTTACAGCCTCAAATAGTTGCGGCGGCATTGACACCCCTAGCGACCTCCGTCGTTTCGCCATTGAAAGAAACCCAAACTGACACATGGTTCCAGGAATTGCCCCTCTGCATCCTACGGCAGAATGTGAACGATTGACCGCCCGAGCTCCACGGGCGAGCCGCGATGCGAAGGGCCTGACTATGCCGTCGAACCGCCCTGGCCGAACCATCCCACGTTGCTATTGCAGTTAGGGCGTTGCCGGGCAATCGCGGAGCCACCGATCGCTGCCATATCAATGAGCCGTACTTCAGCTCGGGGGACCCTATCGAAGTCGTAGGCTATTGCCCATTCCATCAACTACTTGAATGTCGTGCTTGTCCGCCCATCTCTTTACGTCAGGAAAGTACTTCCACTCTCTGTAGACAATTCTTCCGTCCGGTGCAACTTGCTCGGGTTCCGGACGGCCGAACCGCTGAAGGACGAGCGACAAACAAGTGTGAACGAGGGCCAACCGGCTTTGAATCTCAGCGCATGCAACGAGATCAGCGATTGTCTCGTCGCGCGAGACAAACCCACCAGAACTAGGAAGTCGGCGCGTGGCATGCAGTCGACTTTGCTGACCGAAATCGTCCGTCGCCAGCTCTACGGGCTGCGGTGATTCGGTCGAATCGAAGAGTCCGACGGAGACTGATGCGGTACCCAGGGCTCCGGTGGTCTCGGCGGCCCAACGAGCAGCTACATCCACCATTGGAATCATTCCATCGATCAAGGTGAAATAGCCGACACGGCTCCCTTCCTCTTCGTGACTGGTACGTACAAGGAGATCGAGAGCGACGAAGGCGGACCCATTGGCGTGAAGCTCGAGATATGAAAACCGTGGATCCGATTCATCTTCATCGTCCCGGAAGCGGTAGTTCGTGAATGTGACGCACCCAGGCCCGACGATTCCGTGCTCCGCAGACACCTGGGTTCCGAGGGGCCCGGCGATTCCGCCGGGCGCCCACCAGTCCCCGATGGCGTTAGCGACTGTCGTGTCCAAACGCCTAGTCAGGGGCATCGTGGGCCGTATCGCTAGCCATAGCCAAACAGAGGGGCTGGCATTCAGACGATCAACGGCGGCGCGGATTAGGGAATCGAAAGCCTCTGTGGCAGCCAAGCTGTCGCGGGAGCGGTCGGCATAGCGGAGGGCCACCTCATGCTCAGTGAGATATCTGGTGTCCTGTCCGTCGCGGACTGGATAAATTAGTGGTCGCCGCTTGCTATTGGAGAGAACTGCATGCGGCTGTTGCGGGCTTCGTGGCACGCCGATTATGAGGTAGTAAGCGGTGCTTGTGGCAGCCGTTACTTCATGAACCTGGATGTCCACGATCGGTGAAGTAAATGTCCCCAGCCATTGCCGTAGTTTTCTTTCTTCCACTTCAGCATCGACTTCATCGATAGGTGCTAGAGCTGTCGCCACCATCCCCTTTTCGCGAAGGCCAATTACGATGACGCCGCCTCGGTGGTTAGCCAGGGCTGCCACGTCCTTCGCGAATTCTTGACCGGCGGTCCACGAAGCATTGCCTTGGTACCGGCCGCCCTTAAAGTCGAGAACCTCTGATTCCGTAACGCCGTCCGCGATCAGTTGCCGTAAGTCTGCCTCCGTCGATCGCAGCAGGTCATCGGTTAGCAAGGCGCACCCTGCTCGATGGAACTCCCGTCAGGTTCAACAAAAGATTTGCACTCCGTCCTCCTTCTCGGGCATCGGATGGCAGTTTGCAGCAGGACTCCCGTCTGATCGTACTGCCCGGAACCAACTCGGACTGGCTCTGCTCCTTGCCTGGATGCGGGCGGAGCGACGGGCGGTGGCGGATCCTGCCACTCTCCCCGCTGAACTCGTCGCCTTCATCGCCGGAGAGATCGATGTCTCACCCGAGCCGCTTGAGGGCTATGGGGACAGGAGCCGACGTGCCACGCGCATCGCTCACAAGCTGAGGCTCCACTAAATAACTAACGCCTTGCCTGGTGTCGGCAAAGTGAAGCCGTAGATCTGGTTGCCCGCTTCTTGACCCGCCACGGCTTAGCGACCACGGCCCCGTGGCTGGTTACGGCCCTGCGCCAGATCAGCAGCCCCTACCAGCTCCGATCCGGCCGGCCGGCCGAGGGCCGCGATAGCACCTTCTTTGAGGTCCTTGCGGACGATGTCCCGGTAGAACTCAGGGCACCGGCCTTCAACGTGGAGTCGACGACCCGATCGACGGCCAGGTCCAGGTGCTTGACGGTCGACCGGGCCGCCTGCGCGGCTTCAAGCCTTTGCTGGCTGCTCCGAAGCTCTGCGATCGTTTCGATCAACAGCTTCGTGGCCATGAGGAACATGATCCGCTTCTGCGCTTCCTCGCTCTTAAGCGCAGTGAGCATGCCGAGGCCGATGGCCCCCAGGCTGAGGTCCGCCCCCGCCCGGCTGCTCTGAATACGAATCGCCCTCGGCGGTCGCTGCACCCGGTCGGTACGCCCAGGCGGCGTAGGTAAGCGGCCCGGGCTTGGTTGCAGGTTCGAAGATCGCTGCGGTCTTGCGTAGAAGATCCGCAGCCGAACGGGCGACATCGTCGGCAACGCCGGCCGGATCCGGGGCACCCGCAGCGATCTTGTCCAAGCGGCGCACGGCTTTCATGGTCGCTTTGGTCGCCTCCCCGAGGACCTCGGCGGCGTCGGGTACGCCAATCGGTCGCTGCCTTCCGGTCGCCTGGCCCGGGTTCGCCCACGCCGCCTCCAGCCGGGGCAAGGACAGGTGGCCATCACTGTCCAACTTGGAGCCTGAGAGCCACTTCAAGTCGTCGCCACCCTTGTTGTAGTGGCCCTTCAACGCTACCGGGTAGCCGTCTATCTCGTGTTATCGGCCAGGAACATGGAGGTACCTGGGCTTTACCTCCACACCGCAACTCTTTAAACGCTCGAAGTACTCGGGCGGCGACGTCGACTCCCCCGCCGCACGGTCCGCCAACTGGCGGAGCTTCAACCGCAAGCTGGCCGGCGTCGACTCGTCGCCCACGCTCCTGCGGTCCTTACTGCCGGGCGGCGCCGTAGTTGCGGCAACCGTTGCGGTCTAGGTCTTAGGTGGCGTCGGGACGAGAACTCCCGGCGACCCTTCGGCCGGCCAGACCCCGGTCCTCTCGAAGACGTCGAGGGCGTCGAGCTTGGCCTGTGCGGCCGCCAATGCGGCCTCTGCCGTGAACCCGGTCGCGGACAGCTGGACCAGCTCGCCTGCCGCCGCAATCGACGAGTGCTCGTCCTCGGTGAGCTTTACGAGGATCCTTTTGGAGCGGCCACGAACGTAGCCTCGCTTGCCGATCTTCAGCGCGAACTTAGGCCCTTCGGGGCCGCCCTCGTCTTCGGCTCTCATCAATCCCAGCACTCGCCTCACGCCTTTACGAACGCTGGCCCCCGCCGGGGCCGCCTTGCGTTCGCCCTGCTTCACCACCGAGCCGGCTCCCCCCCTGTTGGGGACGGCTCAAGCCCGCAAGGGCCGCCAGGGTAGCCCAATCCCATATTGGGTGACCCAAAAGGACATGTGACATGCCAGATGGCCGCCCCCGTTCCGGGGGCGGCCATCAAAGACTTGCGGAATAGAGATCAGGATTTAGCCGAGGCGCTCCTCGAGTTTGGCCAACTCGTCCTTCAACTCCTGGGGCATGCGCTCGCCCAGGTTTTTGTAGTGCTCGGCGATGGACTTGGCCTCCGCCTTCCAATCCTCAACGTTTACCGCCAGAAGGTTCGCCAGAGCCTCGTCGCTGATACCCAGACCCTCGGTGTTCAAGGATCCCGGCGCCGGTACCCGGCCCAGCGGGGTGTCGACGGCTTCGCCCTTTCCGGCAACCCGTTCGCAGACCCAGGCGATTACCCGGCTGTTGTCGCCGAACCCG
>JAJDCL010000031.1 GCA_029260875.1 Candidatus Saccharimonadota bacterium | reverse complement strand
TTCAAATACAACGGGGTGTAGCGCAGTTGGTAGCGCGTACGGCTGGGGGCCGTGAGGTCGAAGGTTCGAGTCCTTTCACCCCGACCAGAAGGAACTTTTTCTAAATCCACCATCAAATTGTATGGTGGATTTAGCTTTATAACAGATATAGAATTGTCACCTGCCCGTAGGCTCAACACTAACTCTTGGTAAATAGCATCTTCTTCAATCAAATCTGTGGTGTTTAGTAGTGTTTCCAGATACGACCCTATTAGTTCAACAAATTGCTTGCGTGTCGGTAACCCCTTATTAATTATTGCTAATTCTGTCTGTAACTGCTCAATACTAGAGTTATAAACATTAATTAGGTTCTGGTGATATTCCAGTTTGCCCTTATGGTGCTTCTTGTAGTCTGCTAAACTAATCAGTTGTAGATTTTGATATTTTGCATACAGATTTTCTTGCTTTTTTAATTCTGCCTTAGCATCTGCCAGCTTTCGTTTAACAATTTCCTTGTCTACAGCTAATTTTTGTTCTAGTCGCCCGATATATTGCTTGTAAGCCTTAATACTGTCTTTTGTGCAGTGTCGCAATGTCCATTCTATGTGTGAAACTACATACTTTGCCCTAATACTCTTAGATAGCTTTTTACCATATTTTTTGATTGCTTCAGCATCATTATGTCTTATGCAGTTTTCTTTGTTTCGGCAGTAAAAACTAAGCATATAATGACCAGTGTTTTTGCCTTTAGTAATCTTGGTGCGTTGGAATACCATTATTTTATCGCAATAGTCGCAAATGACTTTTTCACGCAATAAACCAAAGTCTAGCCTTTTAGCATCACTAGAACGACCAACAAACTGTTCATTGAAGCTATCTGCTATATTGCGTCCAAGTGCTATAAATTCATCAGGCGTTATTAAAGGTAAAAAGTCATACAATTCATTTAGGTTAGCTATATTGTCGCCATACTTATACATACCGAAGTAAAAAGGGTCGCTAAACATCAAGCCAACAGTCTTTTTGTCCATTTTGGCAATTTTATATTCATCTTCCTGATGTTTACGATAACTAAAGTGCGAACTGTTCAAGTAATCAGCAACTTCTTGGTTGGTTTTGCCCTCATATAGCCTAAGCACCACAGCTTGTCGGAGTAACTGCCAATTATGTGCATCGGGGATAAAATAGCCTGTATTAGTGTCTGCATAGTAACCTTTTTTGACCTGTCCGATATACTTGCCGTCTTTGATACTTCCAGTAATACCTCTGGCAACATCAACAGCTAATTTGTCAGAATACTGCTTAGAAGTAGCGAATAGTATGCCTAGTAACATTTTGCCGTTAGGTGTGTTGTCAAACTGGTAAGTCTTAAAGTGTAAGTCCTGTATTTGTTCAAGGTCTATCATTTCTATTATCTCGCCAGCTTCTTTCATATTGCGTGACAGTCGGTCAGGCGACCAAGCCAGTAGACCCTGATACCTACCAGTTCTAAAGCCATTCAGCATTTGTTCAAAAATTGGTCTGTTGCCAGACTTTTTTGCAGATGCACTTTCAATTAATACATCTTCCTTGCGACCAGTTATTTGTAGCTGTTTTGCTAGTGTTTGGCATTCAGTTTCTTGGTCATCAAGTGAACGAACTTGTTTTGCTTCATCATCGGTGGATTTGCGTAAATACATTACATAGCGCCGTTTTTCTTTGGGTAGCATTCGGTGGCTACCCTCACTAGCTTTTGTAAAGTATTCCGTCAGTTCATCAATACTACGCCTGCTTTCAGGTAAGTTAAACAGATCAGGGTTACCATCAAGGCTAGTGGCTATTTGTTGTTCAGCTTTTTGTTGCTGTTCAAATGTTAGTGGTGTTCGCTGGACTTTTTTATTTTTCTTTTCTTTATCACTTCTTGCCATACAATGACTATACCACAGATGCTTGACATTATATTACAGTTATGTTAGTATAGTTGCTATGGAAACACCACAATCACATCAATCAGCAGAAGCAGCAGTCGTAAAGGCAGCTGAACTAGGTTTACCAGAAGGTTCAACCTGGAGTGACATCGGTGCACATCAATCAGCAGAACGCCACTTAGGCGGAACTGCACTTAATCAGTAAAATTTCGGACAACTTTTGGTTAGATTTTCCAAGTAGTTTGTTCACCTATCGAATACACAGGCAATTCAAAATCGCCTTTAAGTTCTAGTTCTGTTTCATCTGCCTTTAGTGTGTCGCTTAATTTAATTACCATTGTGATTAATCTGTCGGTCGGTAAGTCTGCCATATCACGCTGATTTAGTTCCTGTTTGGCTTTGTCCAGAAACTCACCAAATAATGCTATACGGTGGCGTCTGGTGATTGCATAGCGTTCTTGTAAGTCGTCAAGCAACAGCGTCCGTTGATTTTGTATGTCTTTGCCAGTATCGGGGTCTTTAGACCACTCAATTAGTGTTGGCTTGCTGATATTTAATTCATCAGCAATTTTCTGAAAACTATAACCTTTTGCCCGTAACTCAATAAATTGTTGTTCATCTAGTGTTTTACTCATAGTCAATACTCCTAACATTCGTTTATAGTTATTGGTAGGTAGTTGGTCACTACTGGTTCAACACAGTTATCGTATATCTAAACTACGGCTATTTTGTGACTATATCTTGCTGGTCAGGATTTTTAATATAAGTATCGCCATTCGGGTCAGTTGATACTCTGTCGTCCCAATTTGAAGTGTTATCAGGGGTGTCTTGTGAAGCTATTGGTTCGTTGGTCGTGTCATCTTGGTCACTCATAAACTAATTATACCAAGAATTGAAGTGTTGCCATAGTATCTGGCTTAACGATATTTTGTAGTAGTAGCTTGGTCGTATCAAGTCTTGACCGTAGTTTGCTATAATTTGTTAGTAAATCGTAAAGGGTTACAAGCACAGGTTCAACAGCCGTCTTAGTAAGCCGACCACTTAAAAAGTCCGAGATTGCTCGGACTTTTTAAATAGCTGGAGGGCCAGATGACAACCTGGTTAAAAATCCCCAGGTGGGTCTCCGCACGATAACACCACAGTGTTATCGGATATTGGAATCCCTAATGATAAGTATTCAGATTATCATTTACTGGCCCTGCCCAGCAGATCTTTATTATACCAATTTAAGCGCCAAGTAGAAGGTTCAAAATTGTAATGTTGACTGTTCTTATGAGCGGGCTGATGAGCGGGAAAAACAAAAAAAGAAAAATAAATAAACCAGCAAGGCCCATACCCTCAATCTGATACATCACGTTTTTAACAGGTTCAGGTGCGACTGCATATAAGAGCCGTGAGCCGTCCAGAGGAGGAAAAGGAATCATGTTAAAAACAAAGAAGCCTACATTAACCTGCAAGAATATAAACAATAGACTAAGTAGGGTCTCGCCGCCTCCAGTATTAAATGCTAAGCGTATCAAAACGGCTGTCACAAGAGCTAACACCAGATTGGTTAAGGGTCCGGCCAAACCAACCATCGCCGCGCCAAACTCGTCAAACTTTACCCTGCCGGGGTTAAATGGCACGGGCTTAGCCGCACCAACTATAGGAAGATTGCGGGCAGATACGCTGTTTATATTAAGGAGTATTAGGCTTAACGGCAGCAAAACAGTCAGAAACGGATCAATATGTTTGACAGGATTAAGGGTTAGCCTCCCCTCCAGCTTTGCCGTGTCGTCACCTAGCCAGTTGCTCGCAAAAGCGTGCATAGCCTCATGCAAGGTCATAGATACCAAGATTGAACCAACCACCGCTATGATTAGGAAAATTGTGCTGTCTGCCATAAGCCATATTAGTATACCAGCTGTTTCGTTGACTTATTAGTCTAAAACAGATACAATTATGCGCTGAATCTATTATAAATTTTAGGAATTAACCATGCAAAAGTGTGATCTTACCGGCAAGGGCAAACAGTATGGCAGTAATGTCAGCTTTTCTCAGCGACACACCAAGAAGGTCTGGAAGCCCAACTTACAGACTAAAACTGTTGTAGTTGATGGTCGCAAAGTCACAATGAAATTAAGTACTCAAGCTATCAGGACCCTAAAGAAAAAAGGGCTACTTTCTTCTCGGACCACCGAAAAATCAGCTAATTAGATTTACAGCATCAGTCACCACCCCCGTACAAGTACGGTAGTAAGTTTTTACGTAAAACATTACCCTCCCCTAATTAGCGTAGAGATTGTTAATCCGACGCAGTAAGCTACTAGCGTTCAAGAATAATTAGTTGAGCGATTTCGCCCATTTCACCGGCTTTTAGTTTTAGCTTGGACACGGTTTCTTTTGGCTCCATAGTCAAGCCCTTTAGGACCTCTTCTAAAGGCTGCTGTGGTACTTCGTAATTAATACCTTTATCAGCAAAGTGGGTTGGTATAATTATCTTCGGCTCAATTTTCTTCACAAGCTTTAATGCGCCTATACTGTCTAGAGTATAGCCATTTCCACCTACAGGGATAATCAAAACGTCTATAGTCCCTAAAGCCTCGAGCTGTTCGTCTGATAACTCAGGATAGATGTGGCCCGTAACCGCTACACGAATATCTTCGCCAATAATCTTGAACATTGTGGCGGTTTGCTGGTTCGCTTCATCCATCTGTGCGCGTGCTGCAATACCCTGGATAGACGTGTCAGATACTTCGTACTCCCCCGGCGATTCAATAATCACTGGATTAGGTAGCTTGAGGCGCCTTTTTTGATCAATACTTGTATATAGGATTATGTCTGCTGCCTTACTCGGTGACTTAAGGCCAAGCGCATCAAGATTGTCGTCAATGGTTATCGTAGCTTTTTTTGTTGTCAGGCGAATACAGTTTGCCCCGTAAAATTGCAATTCCATACCGTTTACTCCTCTTCTTTTTCTTTCTTTTTGCTTTTTTCGGGTTTAGGACTAATCATATTCTGTTTGTCTATTAGTACTTGCTTCTTAGCTGCCAGAACAAGCCCAAGGAACCGATCATTAATCTGACGACGATATACAAACTCTTCGTACGGCATCACTGCATAACGAATCTCCTTGCCTTCTTTCTTCTCAAGCTCGGCCACAAATTTTGTTAGCTGAGTTGGGTTTACGTCACCTACAACCATGAAATCTATGCCACTTGTTTCGTCACGTGTGAATTGGCCTGTGTAAAGCGCTAGCTCCACATTTCCAAGAGTTTTTATATCGTGTAAATCTTCGTCCGGCGCTACTTTGGTCTCACCAGGGGTAGTTTGTCCACCGCCGAATATAGCAGATAGCGGTGGATAGTATTGATATTTTTGATTTACTTCGTAGTATAAGCGGTTGTTATTTGTCTCAGAGGAAATAATACCAATGCTTAGGAGATTAGCCAGTTCACGGCGGACAGAGTTAATCTGCTCATCTATCTTGCGGGTAATCTCACGCACATAAAATGAACGATTTGGGTTGCTATAGAACAGGTGTAGCAGCTTAACCCTCGTCTTTGACCCAAACAATTGCTCAACCATGAAGCCCCCACAAGAGGGGAGCATCCCCTCTTATCGCGCCGGCAAAATGAAATACATTTTGGCGGGCTGTTCTCCCCTGAAAACAAAATTGCTCAACCATGAAGACATTGTAGCAGACAATTGAACAATGATGCAGGCTATTTGTTCAAAAATGTTGTTACAATTTCTACAGCTTTACTGGGGTCGCTTATCCACTGAATACTATTGTTGCGTTTGAACCAAGTACGCTGGCGTTTGGCTAGGTTCATTGTAGCTGAAATTATTCGCTCACGAGTTTGCTCTATGCTCTGCGAACCAACCAAGTACTCACGCCACTCGCGGTAACCTATGCCTTTTAAAGCCTCGCAGCCCCAGCCATATGTTTCGACTAACTCCTTAACCTCTTGTTCTAGGCCAAGCGCCAACATGTTATCTACACGAGCAGTTACGCGTTGTCTTAGCTCTTCTCGCGGCACTGTAAGACCGAGTATCAGGGTATCAGAGCGCATTTCACTTTTCGTCGGAGCCTGCCCGTTGGTTTCCAGTAGTCGTATAATCCGACGCTTATTCCTTACGTCAATACTTTCTAAGCTTAAGTCCCTGGATACAGCTAAGCTCTGCAATTCTTCTACATTTAGAAGGTTTAAATTGTGCCGCTCTTCACGATTACCTTCCGGCAAAAACCCGTAATTATAAATCACGCTATCTATGTAAAGCCCCGTGCCACCCGCTAAGACGGGCAATCTGCCGCGCATGGTGATGTCTTTAATCTGTTGTTCAGCTAACCCTTTAAAGACTGCGGCCGTAAAGTCGGCGCACGGGCCCACAATGTCTAATAGATGGTGCGGAACGCGTTTTAGGTCATCGGCACCGGGCTTGGCAGTCCCTATATTCACCTCGCGGCGGACCGTCCATGAATCGGCACAAATAATTTCGCCGTTAAACTGTTCTGCCAGTTTAATCGCCAGCTTCGACTTACCGCTGGCTGTTTCGCCGACAACGACTATAAGTGGGGGTTCCATAGATATTTATCCAAATTTACCCTGTAATCTTTTGACACTTCGATATCTTCAGTTTCTAGTGACCGTTTGTGTCCTTCAAATCCGCCCCAGGTGTAGCTGCGCGCCAAACCGCCTTGTTTGTTAACTACTCGCTGCCAGGGCAAGTCTTTTGGGCCTCTGTGGGCTATCTGCCCTACTTCCCATGCAGCCCAAGCCGCACCGCAAAGCGCCGCCACCTGCCCATAAGTCATAAGCCGCCCTTTAGGAATCTGTCCGACCAATTCGTAAACCCTGTCTTTAAAATCCGTATCAACCCTTGTCATTTATAGAGAAGTTTTAGTCGTACGGTCTTTGGCTTCGTTTGCTACTGCACCTAGGAAATCATCTATTGCTCTGGGTTGAGTGTTTTCCCGGTCTGAGAGGTCTTTGCGGATACGCGGCGTAACTTGGCCTGATTCAATCTCTTTTTCACCAACTACAATCGTGTACGGGACTTTCATCAGCTCGGACGCACGAATTTTCTTGCCGACCGATTCATTAGTGTTGTCTACCTCAAGTCTTAATCCGAGCTCTTTGGCTTGTTTTAGAATTGTCTCAGCAAACTGCACGGTCTTTTCCTCTTGGTTAACTGTAATTAAACGCACCTGCTCTGGCGCCAACCATACCGGGAACCTACCGCCAGTGTGTTCAATATATACTGCCAAGAAGCGCTCAATACTGCCTAGAAGCGCACAGTGGATCATAACTGGTCGTTTTAACTGGCCATCTTCCGCGGTGTAGCTAAGCTCAAAACGCTCAGGCTGAACAAAGTCTAGCTGTACCGTAGCAACTTGCCATTCGCGGTTTAGAGCATCCATAACAATAAAGTCTATCTTGGGCCCATAAAACGCTGCTTCACCCTCGGCCACAACATAATCCAACCCGTTGTTTTTCGCCAACTCCTCAATCGTTGTCTGAGCCTGTTGCCAAAGCGCAGGGTCTCCTAAATAACCCTTTACCTCATCTCGGAAGCTCAGACGAAACTTCAGCCCCATATCTAACTGGCGGTACAGTTCCTGGGCAACCGCTACCAGTTCAGAGGCCACATCTTGAATTTGGTCTTCGCGGGCAAACACATGGCTATCGTCCTGGGTAAATGAACGCACCCTGCTTAACCCATGTAATTCACCGGTTTTTTCATCCCGATAATCAACCGCATTTTCCATGTATTTAATCGGTAGCTCCCGGTAGCTGCGTGGCTTAGATGCAAATACTTGTATGTGATGAGGGCAGTTCATGGGTTTTAAGACAAATTCATCGTCTGTTTCTTGGCTTTTGACTAAAAAAAGCTCCTCGCCAAATTTGTCCCAATGTCCACTAGCCTTATACAGGTCCGTTTTAGCAATATGCGGTGTCCAAATTTTCTCAAACCCAATGCCCGATCTTAGCGATTGGCTAAAATTACCTAGCTCATCACGTAAGATAGTACCTCTAGGGGTAAAAAGCGGTAAGCCTGAACCTACTAAATCCGAGAAAGTGAACAAGTCTAAGTCTTGGCCCAGCTTTCTGTGATCTCGCTTCTGAGCTTCTTCTAACATGGCCAGGTGGTCTTTTAGTTCTTCTTCGGTTTCAAACGCTACACCGTACAGCCGTTGCATCTGAGGATTTGTCTCTTTACCCCGCCAATAGGCTCCGGCCACGCGCATCAGCTTGAAAGCGCCAACCTTGCCGGTGGATTCCACGTGTGGGCCACGGCACAGATCACAGAACTCGCCGTTTTGATAGAATGACACCTTATCGAGCGCGCTGTCACCTTCCGTAATTGTTCCTAGCTCATCTGTATTTAGATCTTTTGCAACCGTAGTACCGGCACGCTTTAAGTCATTTAATAATTCTTCTTTATAAGGTTGCTTATTTTTCTTGGCCCAATCAATTGCTTCGTCAATCGGTTTCTCAAGGCGCTCAAACATCTGATTTTCGGCAATTATTTTGCGCATTGTTGCCTCAATACGGTCAAAATCTTCTTCTGAAATTTTAACCTCGCCCAAATCAATATCGTAATAAAAGCCATTTTCTACGACTGGACCAACCCCTAGCTTGGCTCCAGGCCAGAGTCGCACAATAGATGTTGCCATGATGTGTGCCAAGCTATGGCGCATTGCATACAAGTCACTGGACGCGCTGCCACGGCTACTAGCAGAGTCACCACTCCTAACAGCGCTCTCGGCACCTCGCTGCGTTGCAGATTCCACTACTCGCTCTCCGTATTGTTGATACCCTTCACTCCGCTGCTCATCTGCGCCTTGCGATGCATCCGAGCCAGAGCCTTGTACTGAGTGATCCATTGTCTCTCCTATGGGTATATAATACCACCCCTGTTCGGTAAGAACCAGCTTCTAACCTATAAATAGAAAAACGGTCGAGTGCTCTCGCAAAGACACTCGACCGTACTCACCCTGGGCCTAAAACCCCTCTCAAAACTTAACCTACCAATAGAGCATAGCATACTAGCATTATCATGCTAGTACTTTTGTATTGTTATTTTTACACATACGCTGTGGATTTACATTTCACCCCTAATTCTGCTATTCTTTTATCTGTTTCGGGGCAATTAGCTCATTTGGCTAGAGCGCCACATTGACGTTGTGGAGGTGATAGGTTCGAATCCTATATTGCCCACCAGAGATAAATCCCTGGTCAATCATTTTATAAGCTGACTGCATTTCATATTGTTCTAAGGCGTCACTCTCTGTTGGTTTAGTCGTAACTCCTATTATTACGCTTAAGTTATGACACATACTTGACCTTACGGCCTATATACAGTAAGCTTATTCGGTTAAACGGGAGGCGCTCAAGTTTTGAGTACCAATTCGATTTCGCTTGAGGATTTTAAGCTATTCTACGAAGAGTTAACTCAGGCAAAATCATTAAGTCGTATACGACGCGCACGGCGTACTGTCTCTACAGATAGTTAAGCCGAACGTATAGCCCCGCTGAAGTCATATTTAATTTCAGTGGGGTTTTGTTTTCCCCATATATATGTGCTTTTCCACTAGTATAATTTATAGCGTTATGACAATATGTTGTCATGGTATGTATATATTGTGGTGGTAGGACTCGAGTTATCAACTCCAGGCCACAACGGCGTTCAAACAGCACCTGGAGAAGACGCCGTTGCGATAACTGTAAGAGTATCTTCACAACTACAGAAATAATTGACTTAAGGGGTAGTGTGGTCTTTAAACGGGCGACAAGCCTCGAGCCCTTTTCACGCGATAAATTACTGTTAAGTGTCTATGACAGCTTGCGTCATCGCAAAACGGCTCTGAGCGACGCAGAGGGCGTCACAAATACTATTTTAGGCACGCTTTATAAACAGCTGACGGATGCGGTGGTTGATAGAGACCGTGTTGTTAGGATAGTTTATGTGACCTTAAGCCGTTTTGATAAAGTGGCAGCTACACATTATCAAGCTTTCCACCCCTTGAAATAGGGTGACTATAATATTTTTTGTTTGTTCTCGGTGACAACTGCTTTATCAGTTACGTCAAATTTGTCCAGATATCTTCCAAACATTAGACGCGTCTGGGAATAAAGGGCCGATAAAGCGTTATAAAGTATTGTTGTGACTGGCAGAAGCACCCACTGCAGAACCATAAAAAGCGTACGGTGCTTCTTATAGCGACGTGGTTTAGGGGGTAGCATCTTAAGGCTCAGAAACAGTGTAACTAAGATACCCGCTAGAGCAATTGTTTGAATTCTGCTCGCTATAATAGGTAGTTGCTGTGCGGCAAAACTATCTGGGTTCACTGTTGACGGTATGAAGGCCGCGAAGGCCAATATAAGAGGCGCTGTGGCCCAGCTAACATGGCCCTCAAGTAGTCTGAGGAACTTAAACCATAAATCAAGTTTGGGCACTCGGTTATGCCGGAAAAATCCCATTTCTGCCACATAGGCCACATCTGAAGCCCCCCAAGCCCAGCGTCTTAACTGGATGAACTGTGCTTTGAGGGTTTTTCTATAGGTGTTAGACAGTACGGCGTCTTGATAAATCGGTAGATATATAGGATAGACATCGTGATTACCGTCATAGCGGAAGTACGTACGCCAAAATTGATGCCCATCTTCTACTATTGTTCGGACACTCCAATAATCAGTGTCAATCAACGTTTGCATGCTTTGGGCGTGAGCCGAAAAGTTCCGAATGAGATGTTGGCGCATGGACATAACGACGTTCCAAAACGAGCTGCCCGTGGCAATCACACGCATTGGTGCTGGCGCATCCCAGATGTTGTTGGTGTACATAGTAATCGGCTGAAAAGATATCTTGGTCGGCTCTGGAACCATAGCGTAAACATAACTGAGAGCAGCTAGATATTTGGGGTGTGGCCGGTTATCGGAGTCTAGGGTAGTTACGATAACATTCATAGGGTTTATCTGCTGTTTATGAAGCCATTTCGCTAGCGCGTGAGCCGCATATGTAATATTCCCTCCTTTACCTATTACCTCGCCAGGCATATCCGCCGGGTGCTTAACCGCCATTGCATACTTGAACTTGTGACCATACTTAGTTAACAATGACTGGATTGCTGATTCTGATTGAGCACCGTTACGAGCCTCGTAAGCCATAACCAAAACCACGTTTTGCATATCGTACTCCGAATCCAGTATCGCTTTGATAGTGGGTTCTAGTATCTCTATACTTTCATTATAGGCGGCAACTATAAGCGCATGAACAATCTCATTGACCTTTATGGGGCTTGGCGCTTCCTGGATGCGTTTGATATTTTCATAATGCCACGTTGGTATATGGCTATCAGGCTGTTCCACCTTGCCCGACACAAGTTCTTTAAGCATTTGCTGCCACGGCAGCTTCATTTGTCGCTTCAATGTACGGTAACCCTGCATTACCCTAAGATTTAACGCAATCGACTTCACGAACCACATTAACAGATAGGCAATAATAAAAAATATAGTAATTATCGGGCTGATGAGGCTCAGGATAGCGGGCAGGATTAGTATGGTCCAACTGAGCATGCCCGGCAAAATCTCAAAAAATCTATAGCGCTTGCCACGTTCGTTTACGTATGGAATCTCTATGTTTTTCATTATCTGTGACCTATTGGGTTAGAAGTTGAGCAGCTCATTACTAACTATCAGAGCTAACACATGAAGAAGCAGCCCCAGGCCTAGGATCGCAATCGAAAAATGCCTCCTAAGATGGTAAACGCGCTTACTAAGAAACGTGTGAAAAACCAAAACAAACACAGAAAACAAGATAAAGCCCGTTATGCCACTAGACGTACCGAGTTTATATTCGTCAAACCCTAGATTAGAACGATACTGAACGATATAGTTGGCGCCCTGCTCGGGTTCTAGGTTCAACACAATCAATAAGCCACATAAAACGGTCAAAAAAGCATTAACGCTTAATAGCAGCAAAATTGTACGGTCGTGCAAAAATTTTTTGGGGACTGGCATCTCTATTAGTTTAAAGGTTAAAGTGAAAAGTTGAAAGTAATATAGACTGCGGGGCTGCTCGATTTCAGAGCCGAATCCTACGTCCCGACGACTTCCTTGCAAAAAGTACGCTGTATCGGAAAACTGTCTTCAGAGTTACTAACGGCAGCTCTCGTTTTGCCTTATCACTTAGTTATTGGTGCGAGATACCAGGATCGAACTGGCGTCTCCTGCTTGGGAAGCAGATATACTACCACTGTACTAATCTCGCATGGAGCCGAAGGCGGGAATCGAACCCGCGACCCCCGCTTTACGAAAGCGGTGCTCTGGCCAACTGAGCTACTTCGGCGAAATTACTGAGTGATTATAGCAAACCCTCTCTTGCAATGTTGCTTTTTACCCCTGTGGCTGGTATTCTGAACTTTGTCTAAATCAGTCCTAGGCCAAATACGGGCTCGTAGTGAAGTCGGCCTATCACGCGACCACGGGCGCAGAGGAGATCGCTGATTCGTCGGACGAAACCGCGGAGGTAAAATCTACTTACATAATTTTACCAAGCAGCGAGGCAATTGCGAGGCGATACCCAATCGGGCACCTTAACAAATTATTATTTTAATGACTCAGTTTGATGGGCTCGTAGTGAAGTCGGCCTATCACGCCTCCCTGTCACGGAGGAGATCGCCGGTTCGAATCCGGTCGGGCCCGCCAAACCGAGCCATTAATCAAAAATCCTAAACGAAAAAACCTTAATTCTTGTACCAACACGTTAACATTACCCGGACGCACGAGTGGACAATGTTACATTTTATGCTATTGTCTACATTTATGAGTGTTGTATATTTGGACAGGCAAGTACCTGATCTAAGTGAACTGCGCGCAATCAAGAATCGGTACAGAAGTTTTCCTATTGATACTAGGGATCCCCGTTACAATGAACCCTTGGTTCCGCTTTCTGAATACGGTATTGAGGGTACGAGTTATTACAGTAAACCAAACAGAGCTACGGGTACACCAATACCGGGTATAAACCCAGAGCTACTGGTTCGTCGCACAGTTGCCGAAAAGCTAAGTAATGCAAAAGGTGTGCTCTGGGGTTACGAAAAATTAACACGAGAACTTGGTGGTCATGCAAAGCTGACAGTGAAAGACGCTCTTCGATCTCATGGACTACAAGCACACTTATTCAGTGTTGTTTGGCCTAAATTGCTAAAGGAAGCCAACCCAGACTGGTCTGATCGACAGATAGAAGAAGAATTACCTAAGGTCATTGGCCGACCAACTGACGATTTGTCCTCGCCCACACCACACATGACAGGTGGAGCAGTTGACGTTGACCTAGTTAGAGAAGATGGCTCTGCTATAAATTTTGGCCACATACGTGGCAATCCACTCGTGTCTGCAACGGACTATTATGAAGGCTATGGTTCTGTGGAGGGACCCCCGGTCAACCTTGCAGCGCGCAGCATAAGGAGGGTGTTGTACTGGGCAATGCAGGATCAGGGTTTCGCCAATCACCCATATGAATTTTGGCACTACTCTTACGGAGATCAGATGTGGGGATTATTCGAAGGTGATTCGCCGGCATTTTATGGTGCTGTAGAAGGAGCCCCAGATTTAGAATAGCTCCACACAGCCCCGTTTTTATAGGTTACGGAAAATCAGCTGCCTGCAAGGTAGCTCGTTTCCGCCGATAGCTTACTGGGGTGGTGTTAGGTCCTCGCTTGCGGGCAATGTGATATAAGTACGGGCTTTTTGTTGCTCTTTGAGGTCATTTATGTAGACGTTAATGTCTTTGAAGTTAAATAAGATGTGTGCGCCACGTACGCGATCCGAAGTCTTTTCTATAGCCTTAAGGATTTCCAGCGCATAACCTATGTTGATCACTTCTGAAATTTGTCCAGGCTGCAGCGCGAAAAGCGCTTCCGTCGTTTGTGCCGTCAGTTCCGGTGCGGAGCGTCCAACAGGGCTAGGAAATTCCCCGCCCACCTCCTTGGTCGCCAGATCATTGGAATATTTCTTTGCCATCTCAGCAAAGTCTGCCCCAGCTTGCAGCTCTTGCAAAGCTTCCATAGCCCTTTGGTTGGTTTCGGTGTCTAGTGTCGCTAACACCTTTTGCGTGAGAAGTTGCTGTCGTAAGCTACGCTTAAAGTCATCTACCGACCAACCCCAGAAATTCTTCAAAACATCCTCAAACACATTTTCGTTGTTGCCTATTCGATTTTGAGCACGAACAATCTTCAGTTGATCATCGACTTCTTGGTTGCTGACGCTTAGGTTATTCTGGTCAGCTAATTGTTTGATGTATGCATCGTTGACTACTTTATCTAGGGCGCGTCTTTTGTATTCGGCTAGTTGTTTTTGGCCAGCTTCTGTCTCAAAGTCTAGCTCTTGTTGGTTTTCGTAATAATGCATGTAATGGCGCAGTTCAAACAAATAGTTTTCGTAGGCCACAAAGCGCCCTCCGGTCCGGGCAATCGGAAATGGAACAACTTGTGTTACGCGATACACAAATGTAGAGGACGACTGATATCTGTATAACGCAAGCGTACTGTAGGTAAAAAAGCCTACAATCATGACAATGAATAATGTAACCGATATAACCACAATACGATGCTTTGAGTGCTGCAACGGATAAATATACTTTCTAGCGCTAGACAGAACCTCTTCGCGATGAGCAGCTACTGTTTCGTTAGTAATGCGTGGTACTGATTCAGCTTTAGGCAAAAACTCAGGGTTGCCCTCCCTGCGTCTGCGCCGTTTAGTGACGATATGTTTAATTCTAGGTCTTTTCATCTTCTATTGGCTCCATGTTTTGAGGATAATTTGCAGCTACGATGCCTTCCTTGCGCATGATGTCGGATACCTTCTTTTGCGTCTTGGCAGGATGGTTCACGTCGCGGATGAATAAGTCACCCATGTAAGTCTGTATCACTATTGTACCAAAGCCTAGTATAGTTTCCTGCAAACCATTAACCTCATAATTAACTGTTTGGATGTGTTGTAGGCCTAAATCCGAGACGCTTCGATGGAACAGCCCCTTCTGTGTAATTTGAATAAAACGCTGGTTGGTGACAATAAACACACTGTAGTACCAGGACAGCCACGATGGGAAGAACAAAACTAGACCTAGCAACAATCCTGCGCCTAGACCCCCATAAAAATAGATAAATTCAGGCTTAAGTAGAGCTGGGATGGTGCCACCCAACACAGCCAACATGCCTAAAATCAACCCGCGACGCATCACAACCGGATGCCTCCTGAATACAAACAAAACCTCTTCATCATCAAGCTGATCATCAAAATACTTCAGTCTTGGCTCGGATGCTTTTTGTGTAGCTGTTTTTTTCTGCTGAACCATACGTCTTAAGGTTATCTGGCCTTCATAGCAAATGCAACAGAATAAACACTACATTTAAGAGTTGGTGGTTAAGTTTTTCCACGCCATAACACTACCCCAACAGAGTGGACTAAGTTAAGGGTTATGACGACAGGTGTTTTACGCTATACTGAGCGTGATTCGTCCCCGTAGTTCAACGGATAGAATAACTCCGTCCTAAGGAGCAGATAGAGGTTCGATTCCTCTCGGGGATACCAATTACTTGGGGCGCTTGACCTGAGTATGAGTCTCGTGAACGGTATCGTAATCAAACAGCTCACTTTCGGAAAACCAATGGGCAATTTCAGAATTAGCTTCTTCTAGATCACCAGATGCGTGTATGAGATTGGGGACACCTACACCTTCTTTGTCGGCGTGGCTAAAACTCATATGAGCGTAGTCCCCTCTAATTGTACCTGGAAGTGCTTCCTTGGGCTCAGTAGTGCCAACCATCTTTCGCACCAAGCTAACCGCCTCAATGCCTTCAAGCACAACGGCAATCACCGGGCCCTGTTGCATCATTTCCAGCGTCACGCTGAAAGCCTTTTCGCCACGTCGTGAAACCATTTTGCCAATCTTCTCGTAATGATGATAGTAATGATCGTAATCAGGGCGCAACATTTTTTGGCCGACAATTTTAAGGCCTGCGCGCTCAAAACGCGTTAAGATTTCTCCGACAATTGCTCGCTTTACAGCATCAGGCTTAAACACAACAAGGGTTCGTTCCATATATTCTCCAAATATTTGTAGGTAAGTATTTGCACAAAGTATAGCCCATAAGCCACCGAATAGCTACGCGTTTCGTTGGGGTCACACATAACTCTTTCTTTATGAGCAATACACCTTGGTGTGTCGTACAATATGGTTATGTTGTTTTCAAAAGCTAAGACCGACTTCCTGGAATATATGGAAATTGAGCAAAATCGCTCGCAAAAAACCATTGAAAATTACGATCATTACCTAACACGATTGATAGATTTTGCAGGAGAAATTAAGGTTAGCGAGATTGATGCAGAGCTAGTGCGCAAATGGCGCCTCTGGCTTAACCGTTTGGGCTCAAACATAAGCGACGAGTTACAAAAAACTACTCAAAATTACCATCTCATTGCCCTGCGCAGCTTTCTAAAATTCTGCGCCAAGCACGATATCGCTGCACTGCCCGCGGACAAAATCGAGCTGGCCCGCGCTCACAGAAAACAAGTAACTTTTCTAACCCCCGAGGAGCTAGAACTCCTGTTTGCTCAGCCCAAGATTGACACTATGCCCGGCCTGCGAGATCGGGCAATATTAGAGCTCCTCTTTTCTTCTGGTCTACGTGTATCCGAGCTCGTAAGCCTGGATAAGGACCATATAAATCTCAAGCGTAGAGAGTTTACGGTGCGTGGCAAAGGACAAAAGGACCGCCCTATTTATATTAGCGAGGGGGCCGCTCACTGGCTTCAGCAATATATAGACAAGCGCCAAGATACAACGAAGCCGCTTTTTGTACGCTATAGTGGGCGCAAATCGGTTGATACCACTGGTAATTATCACAGGCTAACCGCCAGAAGCGTGCAGCGAATGGTTGCTAGATATGCATTACTTGCCGGGATAACTAAGCATGTAAGCCCTCACACTCTTAGGCATTCATTCGCTACCGACCTTTTAATGAACGGGGCCGACTTGCGCTCAGTTCAAGCATTGCTAGGACATAGTAATATTTCGACAACCCAGATATATACGCACGTTACTGACCCACATTTAAAATCGGTTCATGAAAAATTTCATCACAAGTAAGTTATAGCCCTAGGTTTATCGTGGAGTATTTTGCATAAATTAACTCTGGCGAGCAAGACTTAGTCGAGTAGGTTACAGTTCTCGCGCCCATCCCAGGCAATAGGTTGGCCTGGCGCAAAAGCAAACCGTTTACAGAGACTGGTTATAGTTTCAAGTGCAAATTCTGGATAAGGCAAATCTGTTGCTGCTATCGGTATACGTACTTGTATGCGTCTTAGGACATCGTTAGATTTGCCGGTTGCATCAACCATTGCCTGTGCTGATTTTAATTCTAGTTGGGTTGCACCGCGAGTAGCAGTAACGGTTGCAACTGAGGGCTTATAGATAGACTTCAAACGGAGCACAAAAGCGTTGGAGTTTAAGCTTTGCAACCCTGTGATAGTAAGGTTGCACTGTTTACTAGCCCCTGATACTGCTCCAGGACCGCAATTGACTCTTATAATACTACCTTGGCGTTCAAATCCAGGTCGGGCAGTACCACCACCCACATAAGAAGCCGTGTTGGTCGCACTATTACTGCTTGATGGCCAAGGGTATAAATAAACTGTTGATAAAGAATCCAGCAGAGCGTTGCGACTAAGTGAATTACCGGCAACAGGTACAATATCCACGCGCATCATACCCGTATTGCAATCAGACGGCCAAGTAGCCGGCAATTCCGGAGTGGTGCTTGAGTCATTACACCCGTTAAGATCACTCCCGCCAGATTTATCTTGCCAGCCAACGGAAACTGAATGTATTGCCCCACCGTCTTTAGCAAAGACCGGCACGATTCTTGAAGCATTAGTATCGATATTACCGTATTCCAGCATTAAAGGGTCCGGGTCAACAAGCAGGCAGGTATAGGATATGGTGTTGCCTGTACCGCCAATTTGGTTTGAAAGGCCGCCTTTTGTTATAAAACTATTTGGACCCTCACACTGGTCCACATATCTGTCAGTATCAAAGTTTAGATTGGTCGCACTTGGATCTCTAAGCTCACTTTTCATAACTTTAACCGCATCGCTCACACCAGTTTCGGCTGCGTAAAATGCCTGGGCGCTTAATTGCCTGTCAAGTATTTGTTGTTGCTCTCTTCTGCTAATACGCGCAAAACCAATAACTATAAGAGTCAAGATGATCATAATAATAAGGGTCACGATGATCGAGACTAGTCCTGTTTGGTCTTTGTTAAGTGTAGAATGCTTCATGACTTTGCTTATGCTTAGCTATCATTTTACACGCTTTTGGACGGTTGTGCTAAGTTCTGCGACCGCACAAAACTGGCCACCGATTGAATTGGGCAAACACTCTCCGGGCAGGTCCGGCCCTGGCCTTGATTTGTCTGAGTCCGCTAGTACATCTTGATGTCCCGAAACAACTCTAACCGTCACTTTATACAGATTGTCCGTCAGGCAGTCTGAGGGATCTGGCGTGGCGTCATTTTTGACACAAGACACTTCAAACTTTGTTAATCTCATGTTTGGGGGCAGAAGCTCCTTAGAATCAGCTAAAAGGTTACTATTGTTCAGTGGTTGTGGCGCCCCACTGGTACAGGGGCGACTATCAACGCCTAGGGCATGCCTAGACTGGTTTGGCCCAAGCGTGGCTGAAGAAATTAGCTGGTGGTTAAGTACAAACGCAAAGCGCTTATTGCCTATACATATGTACGATGGAGTTGCCGGGTTCTCGCTTGGTTCCGAGCCGGGGTGAATCATAAGACCCACGTTACCCCCGTTAAACTGAATAGTCTTGCTGACTTCCTCAATAATTGAGCGTGCAGCCTCCTGGGTCTGGCTTGATGTAATGCCCTTATAATAAGTTCGGCCGATTTGGAGAAGTCCAACAGCACAAATAAGTAGGACTACAGAGAAAACTGCGCTGGCGATTAACAGCTCTACAATCGTAAATCCTCTTTGGCCCACCTGTCTGTTCATTGATTTAAATTGCTTAAGTGGAGGTGCATGTTTTTTTGCCATTTATAGTAGTACATACCGTGCCACTAGAAGGTGAGCTCGGCGCAGAAGGAGCACTAGGAGCGCTTGAACCACCGCTCGCCCCATCAGCGCTGCTACCGCCATCAGCACCATTGCCACCTTGGTTCCCGGCACATGCGTCACCGCCCGCGCCACTTCCACCTGCACCGCCAACTGCGTCTTCTCCATCATGACCGTGGCCTACGGGCCCGGGGTGAGCAAAATAAGTACTTACCCCGCAGACACCGCCTGGCCCCCCGGGGCTGGCTGGCCCAGCGGCCCCCCCAGCACTAGGGCTGGGGGCAGAAGCGGTACGCACATTTACCGTCACAGAACCTCTTTTGCGGGCTCCGTCTTTCCAACACTCAATCCTAAATGTAGTTGTGTTATTAATATTACCTGTCCGAGCGCTTCCGCTGCCTTTGGCGACGTCACCACTATCTAATCTGCCGTTCCAGTTACGGTGGTTAGATTGCTCAAATGAAGCTTCGACATCACAATACTCAAATGGGCCGTTTGCAGTCGTCCAACGAAGTCTTGTACGCTCACCTGGGTCTATAAGCTCATCATCTGCGGTCAAGTTAACACTAGGCTCGCTTGTAGGAGGTGGCGGTGGCGGTGGGCTACCACACCCTGGACTACCGGGGCACGGCGGAGCGGTGACCGGAGCTGTACTTGCCGGATATAATCTATACACAAGCTCCAGATGGTCATCACCCTGGCCATTGGACCGATACCAGGTGCTATGAATCACAAAGCTGCCTACGCCCGTCCTTTCAACACCTATCAGATATTCAGCTCCGCCGTGTGGCTGCTGTGCACACTCGTCGTAGGTATCAAACTCATTAAGATTTGGCACGCTAGTAAATCTGATATATGTTAGATCTTCTCTTATACAGAAAAACGGCTCGGTTTCAGTAAGTATGGAGGGCTGCAGTCTAGCAACCGTCTTTAGGCGCTCAAGTTGCGCTTCTGCCAACTTCAACGATTCGCCACGTTCTTGAGCTTGCCTTGTAGCACTAAGGCTACGATTACTGGACGCATATGCCCCACCCAAGATAACACTAACAACAGTTATGGAGATCAGGACTTCTATAATAGTGTCACCGCGAAAGCGAAGCTTATTCATAAGCATATTGTAGCGCCTATCATTGGTTTTGAGTATAGCATAAGGGTGTCAGAGAAATCTTTACTCATACAGCTCTTGCATTCCATCTTAAAGGCGACAATCACTAGCCCTGTTGCCACCATGAAAGGTTAACTCAGTAATCAGCTGACTAGAGTTACCACCTATTTTTAGGCGTGCATGTTGGTCAACGGATTTACTTAACAAACATATCGTAATACCAGATTGTTGTGCATCTCTAATATAAGTCTGATACGCAGCGTCTGACCAGGCAGTAGTTGTACCACTCAGCTTTTCATTGACACTTGTCACAAATTCATAAGGCAGCTGGTTGATCCGTGATGGCTGTGTTGGCGTAGAAACAATCGGCGCTAGTTGCGCGGTTGTTGTCCCAGACTGTAAGGAGTTACCATTGTAACTACCAAAGGTAGAAAATACCCCAATACCGCCCATTTCTTCTGCCGAGGAACATGTCTTGTAGCAAACTTTACCTATGCTAATTTCAGGGCTACCAGCCACGTCTTCAAACGCATTCGGCGTTGGGTCAGCAGAATCTTTTGCTGCAATCAATATTGACTTAGTTTCCCGGAGAGTGGTTGGCTCACGCCTAAGGACTGAGTCGGCAACCTGTCTTTGGCCAGCTACCGTATAAATACGTAAGCTTCCTTCTCCCACCCCTTGTGGAGCAAACTGTATAACCCTGCCTATAAATATACAGTCCGAGTTGGCGCCTTGGGTAGATCCACTGCCACTTGTCAGCTTAATACCATTACCAGGAGCTCCCCCGTCATACGCACACTGAATTGAACCAGTGTTAGGATAAAATCCTGTTGACACGTCGTTAATTATGTCTTGTATTTTAGAGTCAAACTCCCTGACCGCCTGGGTAAACTGGGCTCTTCGCTGTTGCCCCCCGAACAACGACATGGCGCTAATCAGTAGCGCACCGGACACCGCCAAGAAGATTAAGACTTCTACAATCGTGTACCCGCTAGGATAATGGCCCGTTGCTGAGCGTTCTTGACTTAAGCCAAGGGGGTTACGTGCGCGCAAGCTCATCATGTGCTTCAGTATAGCATAAGGGGTACGAGACCGACCCCAGTAACAGCCTACCCTGCTAGCAAACGGCTCGATGACTCAAGCCATCTTAGTTTTATATTAATAAGAACTGGTTCTGGTACCAGTGGATCAGTAGAGGCCCAAAAAGCTGGCCAACTATGGCTGCTGTAACTAGAAATGGCCCGAAAGGTACTTGGGTTTTTTTAGACGCCCTACCATTTAACAAGAGAATGATTGAAACTAGCGTACCAATAGCCGATGCCAAGAAAAGAATTAATAAGGCTCCAGCCAAATTACCTGCCAAAATGCCCAGACCTAAACCCAACTTTACATCGCCACCACCAATCCAGCTACCACCTGAAATCTGAAACAACAGATAGAAAAAGCCTGCTAGGGCTATAACTCCAAGCAGTGCATTCCAAAGTATATTAATTTCTCCGCCAGATAATACTAGTAGCCCGCCCAACTGCACCAAAGTCAATCCAAACAAGGTAAATGTCAACCTGTCCGGCAGTAGCATATGACGTAGATCGTATATAAATAGTGCTATCAGTGATATTAGAATCGGCAGCCATATGATAAACAGAAAAATACCCACAGTATTAAAATCGTAGGGCCAAGCCATATACGACACGATAAAAAGTGCTACAGTCACAAGCTCTGTGAGCGGACTATCTTGAATTTTTTTGTGACAGTAACGACATTTACCCCTCAGTGAAAGCCAGCTCAAGATTGGCACTAAATCACGGGCTGCAAGTCGATGGCCACAGTGAGAACACATGGAACGGCCCATTAGCATTGAGTAATCCCGCGGATGTTTTTTATCTTCTACAGTAAACTGCTTGTGCAAACGCCACACAAGGGCACTAATGAAGCTGCCGAAACAAAGACCCAATAATATAAGTACGATGATAATCATTTACGTTTATGCTAACACAAAAACAGACTCCCTTGGGAGCCTGTTTATATTAATACGATTTATTGCCTTTTTACGATTCCTGGCACTGATGTATTACGCTGCCGTTAGACCCTTCAACTGTGAAACGTATAGCAACTGCCCTGCCTGCAGCAGCAATAGTATTGCCAATTGTGGCGGTATCACAACGAGACCCCGTGACAAGCTCCATTTGCTGGAGGACTAAAGCATGTGCTGTATTGTTTCTGGCACCTGTTTGTACGGATGTCGGTTCTTGCATGAACGTACTGTTCGCAAGATCGTTTACCCCGTTTATGTCAGCTACGCTAGCAGGCACCTTACCGTTGTTGTTGTTGGACCACTCTTGGACAGCACCTAAGTAGTTGGATACTTCGCTGCGTGCTTGAGTATTACGTTTGTTGCGGTTTAGAGCTGGTACGGCCATGAAGACAATCAACATGATTAGCCCTGCAATAGCCAAGACGATCAAGACTTCGATGATGGTAAAGCCCTTATTTTGATCTTTTAATTTTTTTAACATCTGACAATGCCCCCTTGTGCAAATTTGGTTTACAATTTTATGCTTATGTTTAGATAGTAATGAGCTTCTCAATAAAAAGCAAGGCTTACTATCGGATTATATTCTGTCCCGCTAAACTGTATATGGGCAAAAGCACCGCTGCCACGATAATAAAGGCGAAGATCCCCAGTATTACCATTAGAACTGGTTCAATCACTGTCGAAATAGTTTTTATCTGATTATCCACTTCTTTTTCGTAGTAATCAGCCGTCTTGGCAAGCATCTGCTCTATAGCGCCAGATTGCTCACCTACACGTAGCATATCCGGCACCAGGCTTAAAAAGTTGGGGTCATGCTCAAGCGCCTCGGATAATGACTTTCCCCCTTTGACCTTTTCAATAGCTGCTGTTATAGATGACTCAATATGCACATTGTCAATTGCTCTTGCGGTTACTTCTAGCATTTGAATAAGTGGCACGCCTGTTGACACAAGAGTTGTGCCGGTCCGTGAGAACCTAGCCATATAAAGTTTCATAAATAATGGTCCGATGGGCCACATTCGCATTTTGGCCATGTCTACAACCCTCTTTCCGCCCAGGGTTCTAGCCCAGCGCGTAGCAAAGAAAGCGCCTGCGCCCAATAATATGATCAGGTAAGCCCAGTAATTCACGATAAAACGCGAAACCGCCAACATAATAGTGGTGAGCGGTGGTAGGTTTGCGCCCGGTATGCCGTCATAAAGCACCTCAACTTGAGGCAGTACCTTTACGATCATGAAGATTATAACCGCGAGCATTACAGCCAGAACTATCAGGGGATAAATCATCGCCCCCTTAACTTTGCTCATAATCTCAGCATCTTTTTCTTGCTGATTGGCTAACCTCTCTAAAGCAGCGTCTAACGTTCCAGAGGTTTCGCCAGCTGCTACAAGACTTATAAAAACCTGATTAAACACATTGGGATGATGTGATAGTGCCGTAGAAAAGTTCTGTCCTGACTCTACGTCTTGTATAACCTGGCTAATAATAATTTTGAGTGGTTTGCTCGGTGTTTGGTCTCCAACGCTACGCAAGCTTTGCACTAGTGGCAAGCCAGCATTAATAAGAGTAGCTAGCTGCCTAGAAAAAAGTGTCTTATCTTTAGTGCGTATACGGTGAAAGTACTTTGCCAACCCCTTTGTAGCATCGCCACTGAGCTCAATTGTCAGAGGCGCAAACCCCTGGCTTTGGATCAGCTTGCCCGCAGCTTGCTCATTCTCGGCCTGCACCTCTGCCCTTATCTTCTGGCCAGTAGCTGGGTCTCTTGCAATGTATTTATATGTCAGCATATCTGTATTTTATGATTTAAGTTCTCATTAAGCGGTCAAGTTCTTCTATATCTACTGCAACGTTACGAGCTTCTTCGTACGATATTGTGCCGCTGTGAATCAAACTGACCAAAGTTTTATCCATAGATTGCATGCCAAATTCTGTACCAGTTTGGATAACTGCTTCCAGCTGATGGGTTTTGCCTTCTCTTATAATGTTTCGTACAGCAGGTGTAGCAATCAAGATTTCTGCTGCTGCAATACGCCCGCCACCTATGGCCGGTACCAAACGCTGCGAGCAAATAGCCATCAGGATATTTGACAACTGAGTCCTGATTTGGGGTTGCTGGTGAGGAGGAAACACGTCCACCATACGGTCAATACTTTGCGAGGCAGAGTTGGTGTGTAACGTAGCTAGGACCAGGTGGCCCGTTTCAGCAATTGTTATTGCGGCTGCAATAGTTTCAAGGTCGCGCATTTCACCGATCAGCACCACATCAGGGTCTTGACGCAGACTAGAACGCAATGCTGCCGAAAAAGAATAAGTGTCGTAGTGAACCTCGCGCTGTACAATAACCGATTTCTTAGACTTATGCGTAAACTCGATCGGGTCCTCAATAGTAACAATGTGCGTTGCCCGCTCATTATTGATCTTATTTATAATACCAGCTAGCGTAGTTGATTTGCCTGATCCGGTCGGACCGGTGACAAGCACTAGCCCGCGTGGGTAATCTGCAAATTTATTGACTATTTGCGGCAACCCCAACTGTTCAATACTTAACAGTTCGTTCGGGATAAGACGCATAGCAGCTGCCAGGTTGCCTCTTTCGTGAAAGGCGTTAACACGAAAACGGCCGAGATCGCCAAAGGCAAAGCTAAAATCAAATTCTTTATCTTTTAACAAAATCTGCTTCTGGTCTTCATCTAAAACAGCGAATATCAGCTGCTCAACCGCAGCTTCGGTCAATGCAGTAGCACCACTCACCGCCACTATAGCACCGTCAACTCTGAGCATCGGTGGCAAACCGACCTGCAGGTGAAGGTCAGAGCCCTTCTTTTTTATAACTTCTTCTAGAAGGATTTCTATCCGTGGTTGTCCTGTTGCCATATGTTCCTTTGTCATTTATCGCTTCTTTTAGGCATTATCAACGGCCGCCACCCTGTTTACTTCATCTGGGGTTGTATCCCCTGCTAGAGCTTTCAGAAAACCGTCTTCTCGCATATTCACCATACCCTCTTTGACGGCAATTTCCTGGATCTCTGAGCTAGGAGCACGTTTGAGAATTTTTTCCTTGATAGCCTCGGTGACCTCAAAAACCTCGTATAGGCCCATCCGTCCCTTATAACCAGCCGGAGTCTCAGGACTGTCTTTGCCCCTGAACAAAGTATAAGCGTTTTGGTCGGCCAGAGGCAAGCTTTCATAACCTAAATCATGCGCAACGCGTTTTACATCTTCCTCTTTAGTAGGTAGTAGTCTTCCAAGCGTTGCCTTGATAGCCTCGGTTACAGATGCGTCAGATTTATAGCTATCTTTGTGATCGGGGCTTATACGTCGCACCAAACGCTGACCAATAACCGTATGTACCGTGCTCGCTATTAGAAACGGCTCAATCCCCATATCAAGTAAACGAGGCAAGATACCCGCTGCGGAGTTTGTGTGAAGTGTAGAGAACACTAGGTGGCCCGTCAGAGCTGCTTGGACTGCTAATTGTGCAGTTTCTTTGTCACGGATCTCACCAACCATCACGACATCTGGATCTTGACGCAAGATCGACCGCAACCCAGACGCAAAGGTCAGGCCGACATCAGGGTTGACCTGGATCTGGTTAACCCCACTGATTTTGTATTCAACCGGGTCCTCTAGGGTCACAATATTTATGGAGTCGTTTTTAATCTCCTGCAAGAGAGCGTACATAGACGTAGATTTACCCGAACCAGTTGGTCCGGATGTCAGAATCATGCCATTTGGACGCTCAAGACCCTTGCGGATCATCTGTAACGCCCGGCCACGATAGCCCATGTCTTCAAGCTTCAGGCTTGTCCCGGTCTTATCAAGCAAACGAATAACGACTTGTTCGCCCCAAACTACAGGTGATATAGCAATACGTAGATCAATGTCTTTTTGGGCTGCCTGGACTGTAAACTGACCGTCTTGGGGGATGCGGTGCTCATCTATTTTGAGGTTTGCTAAAATTTTGACCCTTGAAACTAGTGGCGCTTCTGTGTCTTTTGGTAGCTTCATGATCTCTCTTAAAACTCCGTCAATACGGCAGCGGATCTTTAGCTCTTTTTCTAGAGGCTCAATGTGTATATCGCTAGCCCGGTTCCTGGCAGCATAATCAAGGATATTAGAAAGAGTTTTAGTAATTGGTGAATCCTGCACCATAGTTTTCATGCTTCTTTGGCTACTCCCCGCAGGCTCAGACGCAACCGGTTCGTCGGCTTGTATGTCTAGTTCAGTGAACTTGCCACTGACGGTTCCATCCAAAGTGTTGGCATACTGCTTGAGCACGTTTCTAATGCCTTCCTCGCTAGCTGCGTAGACCTTGATTGGGCGCGCCACTTTATTAGACAAGAAGTCTACAGCCTGAATATTGTCAGCGTCTAACATAGCCACAACCAAGCGGTGGTGTATCTCGCCAAGTGGCACAGCCATGTAGCGTTCGGCTATATCATATGGCAGTAAGGCTAATATATCTGGGTTTATTTTTGCTTTGGTCAGATTCACATAAGGCAATTTGTTGATATGTGCGACGGTTTTTGTAAGATCCTCGTTTGACACATGACCATCGTGAACAAGCAAGCCAAAAAACGGAGTGCCACTTTTTTCAGCTTTGTCTTTCAGCTCACGGATTTTTTCTTCCGTTAGTAACCCCTCACTAACCAAGCTTTCTTCAACTTGCCTCTGGGTAGTAGATGATAAGACACTCATATTAGGTGCCTACTGTGTTGATTGCTGAAATGGGGTCGGGTTGTTGTTTGGGGTAATCTCGATAAGTAATGTGGGGTTGAGAGATTGTTCGTTAAAAAACTTTTTATTAGGCGCTGGAAAATCGGTGGTAATAGGGCCCACGACTTCTACTTGAGTTTTCCTGTCGTTAGGAGAACTAATAAACGCGCGAGACACGAGGAACGAGAATAATGCGCTGACTATTATAGCAACTGCGAGCGTGGTAAAGTCGTTTTTTTTCATCTTACTTCCTTTGTTGTAATGTCTAGATTTTTGGCGGGCTGATAGTATGTTTTAGCACTGATAGAAAGTCGCGTCGCATCGTTATTGCCAGAAAGAGTAAGAGCAGTAATATGTATAGGACGAATCGAAAGTTCAAACACCTCTGTGAGCGATTTAAGCGAGCTGTAGTTTGAGTTAATCGTCAATTCAAAAGGTATTTCTACGTGTTCAGGGTTGGGGTTTGTCTGTGCGGTCTGCGAAAGTTCGTCATCTGTGCCCGCGATACTTTCTACGCTAAAATTGCGCTCGTCTAGTAGTTTTTCCAGGCTGCTAGCAAGCGCCGGAAAGTCATATTTACTCGGCAAGGCATCAAGGATAATCTTGGCGTTGTCACCGTTCCTATCACCGTTAAGTTGAGGATCTCCGCCAATGATGTTCTGAGCAGTTCCCACAAATGCCAAGTAAGAGTCTCTAAGATTTTTTACATTTTGTAGGTTATCTTCAAGTTGCCTGGCGGCCTTTTCCTTGTCGGCGATGACGCGCGCTTGATAAGAACGTTGGCTCAGCAATGCGTTGCTTGCTACCAATGAGAAGGTAGTTAGAACAGCAGCAAGAGACATGATAGCCATTGTGCGAGTATTCTCTTTGTTAATCTGAAGTCTTTTGGCTGAAAATGTAATCTTTGGCATAGTGACTACCCCTTACTGGGGGATCTCCCCTTCTGAATCTGGTGTAGTTAACGGCTGAAAAAGCGCTTCTTCTGGTTTTTCGGTCTGTGATCTAGTGGTGATTATATTGGGAACAACGAGCTCGACCTCTGTAGAAGACTCAAATATTGCCGGCTTAAACTTTAGGTTGATAGTGTAGCTTGCTCCGCGCACGTCACGACCAAAAGACGAGAGCACAACATCAAAAAACGCCCGGTCTTGAGTGTCCCCAAGCTTAAATTCAGTAAACTTCAGGGTGTCTACGAATTTATTGACTGTGCCTAAAGTATCAGCCGCGCCTGTTATGCTGATCGTCTGATCCGTAAAACTGATGTTTAGGCGTGCGATGCTTGTGTTGACTGGCGTTATCTGGCTTATGTAGCCAAAAAGACGACTCGCCACTGGCTTCTGTTCGTGCAAGGCCGGTAAGCTAGTTAACTGACTTTGAATGGTCAAAATTTTATCCAAATCTTCCGTCTCTTTAATAGCGGTGCTAGCACGCTCGATGTCGCCTGATAAATTATTAAGGTGTGATCTTTGAAAGCCATTTACGACGATCAAAAGGAGAATCATAACAGTCATAGACACTGCCGTAACAACAGATACAATAAGCATGATCAGTCGTTTAGTGCGACGTGTTTTTATATACTCAAGTTTGATGTCGGGCAGAAGGTTAAACTGGATCATTCTGTCCTCTCCGCTAGACCGGCTGCCACACCAAAGTGATTAGACACCGCCAGTAATTCATTTTGACGCTCTGCTGGGAACGAAATATTACGCCAGGCACTACCTATTTCAATATTGATACCGAATTTGTTGGCTAGATACACCGGGAACTCAGGTAGCGACGATGCTCCGCCAGTTACTATAATCCTATCAAGTCTTGTGTCGCCATATCGCGATTGAAAAAACTTAATTGATTTGTCTATTTCGCTCACCAAAAGATCAATCGTACCTATAATTGCCTGGTAAATCTGTCCTTCTAGTTTGTCTTTTGAGAGTCCAAATTTAAACACAAACTGTTCGGCCTGGCTTTGGTCTATGCTCAGGTTTTGCATAGCTGACCGGATAATCGCATCTGAGCCGGTAGGTATAGCCCTGGTTAATCTCGGTGATCCGTTCATAGCAATTACTAGATCAGTGCTTTTGCTGCCTATATCTAAGACCATCTGTGGCACAGTAGCTTCTGTGGCAATTAGTGCACGCGCTATCGCAACGTTATCTGGCTCAAAAGCAATTACATTTAGGCCGATGGATTCAAGCATATCAAGGCGACTTTCAATGAATTCGTTCGTGACGCTAGACAGAAGCACCTCTACTTTATTCTTGTCCTTAGGCGAATCACCCAAAAGCGCCCAGTCCAATTTAGATTCAGCCAAAGGAGTAGGGATCAGCGAGTCCGCTTGGTACTGGATAGTGCTGGCCAGTTCATCTGGTTCTAGGCGATCAATATCCACTACGGCCGTAAAAACCCGAGAGGACGGCAAGCCTACGGCAACATTCTGTGTAGTTATGCGCGCCTCAGTTATCATGTCACGTATTAGGAGAGCAACTTTTTGCTGGTCTGCCCTAGAATCACTTACCCCTGTTTTGCCTTCAAGATTAACATAAGCATATTTGACAAGTGTTTTAAGAGGAGGGTTGCCCCGAAGCTGCACTAGCCGTACAGCAGTCGTGCCAATATCTAACCCAAAAAAGTCGCTAACACCACTAACTAGACTCATGTGCGTATTCTATGGGTGCGATTTGAGTGATTCCTCAGAACGCGTATGCCCACCCCTAATTTTAAGTATGTTTTTTTTCCTATTATTACATCGTTCATGTTACAAGCGATTATAGCATAAGCGTTTAGATAGGCTCAAGGTATAGCGCCTAAAGTATTGGTGGCAACGTAGTTATAGAATCATATGATTCAAAACCACCAACCGGATCAATTGACGAGCTTAGCCAGGCCTCTGGGCTAAAGACAAACCTCTCAGCGATTGTTGTGCTGTCTCTGTTTTCGTTTGGAGCGCTATCTTTCAACGATCCATTAGTGCGTAGTAGTCGTAACCGCTTAGCAATAAAACCTCCGTAGACTGTCAGTTGGTTGCGACAATTATCATTACCCGGGGTACCGGTGATTCTCGTGAGTTGTGCCTCCGAAGGTGGGCTTGTCCCGAATGCGCATGTATATATCTCGCCACCCCCGGTGCTGGGGTCAAGTATGTTCTTGGGCTGAGCAATGAAGATACCTGTAACCTCGGTAACATTAGCGCCGATATATATATTACCTCTTGCCACTAAAGTAAAGTTTGGAATGTCGCTATATTTCCACCCACTAGAGGCGCCAGTATATGAAATATTGTTGCCAATTACCACGTCACCATCAACATAGAGAGTCACTCGCTTATTCACGTCTACCGTGCCGCTAACTCTTACTCCTGAGGCCGTTCGTAAATTACCGTTCCAGCCACTTAAGTTTAGCTCCGGGCCTAAGAACTCGCGTGTAGACGGTTGAGTACCGAAGTAATCATGCGGGCAAGAACCGCCTGCCACCATCTCACCTCCCCATTGCCCACTAGCCACGACATTAGCAAAGGTCAGGCCTTTTGGCGAAGTAGGTGCAGATGTGCGGCCAGTTGCACTACTGAATTCGTGAATAGCCCCAATCGCAAGCGCTGCCAGCTGAACACCCGACCCCTTGCCCGGGGTTGCAGTACTGTTATAAGCGGTGATCATTCCTGGGGTACGGAAGGCGGACCAGCCGCGACATTCAATTGACCCAGCAGATATATCGCCACCATAAACTTTAAAATACGACTTGTTCATAAATTTAGCACAGTGTTCATCCGAGCTTACTGCAGCGCCAGGCGATGTTACATCTCCATTACTATCAACACTACCTGAACCCGGGCTGATCGTAATCGTAACGCACACTTCATCCCCGACCGTAAAGCTTGCTGGTATATTTCTGTTCTCTCGGTAATTATGGCCGTTTATATCGGGACCATTAAACCAACGATTGTCCGGATTGGGGTTAGGACTTGGCGTGAGAGCAACTATGGTGCCGTTTGCTTTTCTTATAAAGAAAGATCTAGTGACCCGCAGCTTTACACCTTGTGGATTTGGCGCCCCTGAGGGGCTGTAATTCACACTAAACCCAGCAGAAAGATCAGTGTTCTGAGGGTCCGATTCATCTGGATTTAGCTGGGCTCTTGCTGTGGGCTTTGGAATATTAAACTGCCAACAAGATGGCGCGGTAAAGCTTGCGACTTGTGAGTGCTGGTTTGAGTTTACATAATAAATTCTCGCAAAATACTGGCCACCTCGTTGCAGGACTAGCGGGGCGCTACCTGATGGATAGGGCTTAAAGCCAGCAGGGACATTAGTTGAAGATGTGCCCTGCGGAACAGACTTATTCCAGAACTGGCTGAAATTACTCGCATCATCCACATCAACCACGTACGAAGTTGGAGGCAAAGCTGATACGCTCCAATTAATTTGCGCTGTAACTGTTCCGTTAGTACATTGAGCACTTATTGTTGGTGCTGGTGGCTGCAGGCGCTCGTAATGCCACCAGACATTTACAGGATTGCCTACGTACACATCAACAACAACTGTGTTGCTCCAAGTCACTCCATCTCTCCCGTTATCGCAAGGGTTTGTCCAGCCAGCAGCTGCGTTATTTGTGTAACATACGTTATATCCGACCCTCCAACCCGCAGGAACCTCAGCCGTTACGCGGTGAAATGCTCGGTTCGGGCCACCTGGCCCGTCATTATCTGCTGGTACATCAGTAAAAAAATATGGATTATTACGGGTGGTGCGACCACCTTTATGAGAGGAGGTTATTAGTGCGCTACGGGGCGGTTCAACTGCCGGGTCCAAGCCCGGATTCACTACTTTATAACCCTGGATGACCCCTTCCTGTTGGGGCACTGAGCTTAACCCTGGGGTTGACCCAATAGGGTTGCCACAGTTTTTCTTAATAATAAAGTCACGTTGCGGGCTAGCCGAGCCTGGACCGTGTCCAGGAGTATAGAAAAGCACAATAAACTGGTCATCATCTAATCTATTGTCGCGATAAAAAACATCGTCACCCGTAGCACGATCGTAAAGTGAGTTGTCAAAATTAGCGTGACGCCTAAATGTGTGCCAATCTACTAAATTTTGAGAGTCATACCAGCGTACGCGTTTTTCCCATTCACTAAAGTTATTGCGGGCATATATAACCCCGGCATCTCTTGAGCCATAGTCACTGCCCCAACGCCCAAGCATGGTGTTTATAATAAAGGCGGCTCCGGTAGTATCCTGGTATTTGTCGACTGGGCTTCCGTCATGCAAGCGATTATAGATAAAACTGACGAACTCATTAACATTATTAACCGGCATACCCCCGATTCCATTAGGTCCTCCGGTACTCATCACATATGTACCAGCCCCACCCATATGGTATTCCCTATTCGTAAAGTAGCCGTGTTGCGAGCATCTATTATAAAAACTCGGGCTGCAGCCGACATGGCCGGCTTTAGCGGGGGTTACGGCCAGAAAAATCATACCGATGGAGCCCACCAAAAACAAAGCAACCCCTAGCCGACGTGCTCTAATCAGTTTTAGCATTTAGCTCCTCAATCCGTCTTTCATAACTGGCCTTATCTGCTTCATATAATGGATGGTTTTTGTCCAGTGCCTCTATAGCTTTACGGTTATACTCTATTTCTAGAGTTTTGTTGTTGTTGATGCTGGCAATTGTAATCACACCGTTATATATACTTTGTTTTGGTTGAGCAGAAAGCTGCTCAGATCGCTGATAGCTTGCTAGGGCCGCAGCATAATCTTGTTTGTTCATATAGACTGAAGCCAAGCCCAAATGCCCCTTAGATTCTTCCTCTGGATCTGTTTGGTGCTCAATAAAAGTGCGCCACACCTGAAGGGCTTCATCATAATTTTTATTTGATAATAAAACCTCGCTATTTTGGAATGTTTCGTCAAATCCAGCAATCTGCTGCTCGGTTTGTTTTTGGGTTCTACTAGAACCATAAGCTAAGATCGCTCCAATTAGAATTATACACAGGACGAAAAAGAGTGCGTATTTATGAACGAGTCTACCCGATTTGTTAGAGTGTGGCCTATTCCTGGGCTGGTTATTATTTTCTTTATTAATATTAGTCATTAGCTAGCACTAGCATTTATTACCTTGGTCTAATATTAGCAAAAGCGTTATAAAATTGAAAGCTTACACCCCTACTTTTTGGCAGCAGACATGATCGTTGTTAATTGCTATAATTACCCCTGTAAACTACAATAGGCCGAGTATGGGTTTATCCATAGGCAAAATTAGCTGAAGATTTGGGTTATAGAAATATGCGGCAAGTTGTCCAAAAAGTTGCCGCGGCAAGGAAAGAAATTACTGTATGAGGATATGTACCATATTAAGCTACGACATAAGTTGGGTTAGATGCTAAGCATAGGTATTGTTGGGCTACCTAATGTTGGCAAGTCTACCCTCTTTAATGCACTGACGAACAATAATGTTCTGGCAGCAAACTACCCCTTCGCGACAATTGAACCCAATACGGGTATGGTGCCGATTCCAGATGAACGGCTCAAAAAATTAGGCGAGCTATACAAGACCAACAAGATCGTGCCTGCCACGGTAACTTTTGTAGATATCGCCGGCCTGGTAGCCGGCGCCAGCAAAGGCGAAGGTCTTGGTAATCAGTTTCTGGCAAATATCCGTAGCTGTAACGCAATCGCGCATGTGGTTCGCGCCTTTGATGACCCAAACGTCCAACATGTCGATGAGAAACACGACCCGCTGCGCGACATAGATGTTATAAATACCGAGCTGGTCTTAGCCGATCTTCAAACAGTTGAAAAGCGTCTCCCGCGCCTGGAAAAAGAAATCAAGGCAAACCCAAAGCTAAGGCCGCTGCACGAAAAACTTACCCGTATTCACCTACTACTAAACGATGGTAAGCCGCTAAATAGCGTGATGGCTAGCGATGACTTTGAAGGGTTAGAGGATTTGCAGCTTCTTACTATGAAACCGGTAATTTATGTGTTCAATGTCGATGAACAAACGCTCACATCAGATGAAAAAAGACAAAGACTGAAAGACTTATTGGCCGGATCGCGCGCTCTATTTGTTTGTGCCAAGATTGAGCACGAGCTACAGGCGCTTGACGAAAACGACCGCCTAGAACTTTTAGAAAGCTACGGCATCAAGAACTCTGGCCTAGAGCAGCTTATCCATACAGCTTATGAGACCTTGGGGCTACAAAGCTATATAACCGCCGGCGAAAAAGAAGTGCGGGCCTGGACCATACATAAAGGCTCAACTGCGCCACAAGCTGCCGGTGTAATTCATGGGGATTTTGAACGCGGTTTTATTGCTGCCGAAATCGTATCCTACACAGACTTGCTTGTCGCCAGGTCATTAGCCAGCGCCCGCTCACAAGGCAAAGTCCGTACTGAAGGCAAAACATACACAATGATGCCGGACGATATTGCCGAGTTTCGATTTAACGTGTCCAAATAACCAAAATCAACACTACACCTTAATTTGTGTGCCATAGGCCCACTTAACAAAAAAGGTCCGATCGGACCCTTTTTGTTAACTAGTGCTTCCAGTTAATACTTATATTATTCATCATGCGGAACAGGTCGTCCGTCTTTGGGATCGTATTGTCATCATAGTAATGATCAACTGAGATAAAGTTCTCTACCACACTCAAGCAACAGATTTCATCACCCACTAGATGCATGCGGTCAACTGCAGCAACATTCGCTACAGGCGCGGCGATAATAAGCTTGTCTATGGCTATCGTTTTTAAGAAGTCGTAGGCAATATCAAGCGAATAACCACTAACGAGACCATCCGACACCAGTATGACAACGTGATGCCGTAAATATTCTGCGCGGATCTCTCCGTCCCGGCCCATCAAAACATTTAAACGATGCATCTTTTCCAGGCGTTGAGCGTCTATGTATTGATGGAATTCATTTGCCAACTCCTCTAATTGACCCGGGCTAAACATATTGTTGTAAGTAAAATTACCGTACGAACTTATTGCGGCAATCGCCTCGTGCTCGCCCGGCAAAATAATGTTCTCGGTTAGCAGCAACATCATATTCGCATGCAATCTCATAGCTATTTGCGCGCCAACTATTGCCGCACCGTTACTGAGACACACAACAGAGACATTATGTTTGCTATAAGCGCCTAGTTTATTGGCTATTTTTCGTCCTGCATCGGCACGATTCCTAAAATACATGCCAGCAGTTTAGCATAGGCTCCCCTGCGCTGAACCTCAAACCGCCCCTAACCTATCTGCTCAATTGACTTGTAGTGACAAACCGAGAGATTCTTCGCCTGAAATAGGGTCGGCCCTGATAAGGGTTAATGCTCGGGGTCGGGTCACCTTGTATTTGTGGCATTACATAGTTTGATATTTTTTGCTCGGGTTTGGCAAAGTGAGGCTGGTTAACTTGCCCTGAATTTATGGCTGTAAGTATGTATGGCGTTGTTACCTGTTGTTGCTCATCGTACCGCCTGCGAACCTCCATGACACGCTGTTGTATATATGAAGCAAGACGTCGCAGCGTTGCCTGGTTCCAGCTTTTGAACTGTAGCGTTTTTGATGCAAAAGTAAGAGTTAACGTTGCATCAAGCAAGCGGTGCTGGTACATAACTTCAGCGATCATATCGTACCGGCAATCCTCCAGTGTTAAGAAAAATATTTTCTTATCGATCAACAACACTCGCTTATCTGTGCAGCATAAAAGCGCAAACCCGCCGTTGTACCAGCCCATAGACACCTGGTTAAGCCGTTCTTCTGGCATAAGGATCCTTGGTAATTCATGAACTTCCGCTTTAGCCCAGAAGCCTGGGCGTATACCAAGCTGTTTTAGCTGGCTCAGGACTTCACTCATAGTTACCATGGCGACCTCCTCCAATAACAACCCCATCATAGCCTGCCGGTTAAGACTATTCAGTAATTTCCATCACTAGGCTTGTGTGACTTTCATCACAGCGACTTTGAGAGCTGGCTGTTTCGTGTCACAATAAATTTATGCTTGCTACGCGAAAAGAGTTAGAGGCAATGGTTAAGGTATTCCGAGCGGGGACTCATATGGTGTTCCGTAAAGGAGAATTTATTATACGCCCAGGGGAGACGCCGCCAGGCGTTTTTTTTATAGAACGAGGGCTTGTCAAAGCTTTTGATATTACTAAGTACGGCGAGGAAAATTTACTTATAGTCCGTAAAGAGAACGAAATTTTCCCACTTATCTGGGCTATAACTGGTCAAGAGCGCAATATTATTTACCAGGCGATGGTACCGACTACCGTCTGGCGGATTGTACGAGAAGATTTTGAAAAGTACATCAAGAACCCGTCTAACCCCCTTTCGCCACTACTGGACATGACAATAGAAATGTACCGCATACACTCCGAACATATTATAAACTTAGAGTACCGAACTGTTCGTGAGCGACTTATATCATTTTTGTTAAGTATGTCAGAACGTTTTGGACAGAAGACACCCAAAGGGATACTAATAAATGTACCGCTCAGGCAGCAGGATATGGCCAGTTCTATTAGTGCGACCAGAGAAACCACCAGTAGAGAGCTATCGGTATTAGAAAAACACGGCTTCATCCACACCAAATCACCCTATGTAGTGATTTGCGATATTAAGAAACTACGTTCATTTTTGTAGAAGTTTTAAGCAGTAAAATCGCTCTTGGTTGCCCTTCGCCCCGGCAACACCAGAGTCTGCCTTGTGTATCACTTTGAACAATTTTTGTATCCAATTTTCTAAATCTTTTAAGGTGTTGCGTCGGATTTTGTTGTTCTTTATTACGCCTTTGTTCGTAGCGCCCGAACCTACCTCAAACTGAGGTTTTGCCATCGCGACCACAACTGCATCACCGCTAATAAGCTGCGTGATATGTGGTAATATTTCGCGCAAACTGATGAAGCTAACATCAATGACTGCCATGTCAATCTCGTGATCAGTTTGGAAGTTTCGAATGTCGGTTTGCTCGTGTAATTCTATTCGGGGATCTTGCCGAAGGCTTGGAGCCATTTGATCTGTCCCTACATCAACCGCGATCACCTTCTTGGCGCCATGCTGCAAAGCATAGTCTGTGAATCCACCAGTTGACGAGCCTACGTCCAACACTGTCTTATCTCTAAAATCCAGGTGTAGCGCCTCTGCAACTGAACTCAGCTTAAGCCCTGCCCTAGAAACATATTGCTCACTTTTGAGCACTAGCTGGTCATCGTCGTTAACTAATGTGCCTGATTTAGTGACAACACGACCATTAACTTCTACTTTGCCAAGGCGTATATAGCTGTCAGCCTGACTCCTTGTCGTTACTAGCATTTTTTTTACTAATGCAATGTCTAGCCGTTCCCTTGTTATCATTCTATTGGCCCTTTTGTTATTGTGGCTACCTTCAAAGTGGACAGAAATGACCGGCCACTTATTGGGCTATTATAATCCGTGAACCCTAAATGATTGGCAAGTTCTCACGCTTTAACTCTTTCAATATACTCCCCGGTACGCGTATCAACCTTGATGGTATCGCCCTGCTTAATAAATGCAGGTACCTTAATTTTGATACCGGTTTCTAGCTGGGCCTCTTTTGTTATAGCCGAGCTGGTATCACCCTTAACTACGCTTTCGGTATAAGTTACTTTAAGCGGAATGTTTTTGGCTAATTCAATATTAATGACCCGTCCGTCAAACATTTGAGCCTGCACCCTATCGCCTTCCCTTAAGAAGCCTGCCTGCTGCGTCATATCGCTGGCTGGCAGCTCAAACTGTTCATATGTCTCGTCATCCATAAAGAAATACGTTGCACCGTCGCTGTACAAATACTGCACGTTTTTCTGGGTAACATCAGCTTGTTCGATAGATTCACTGCCCTTAAATCTTTTGTCTAAAACGCGGCCATCTATTAAGCTTTTGATTTTTACGTTTACAATCGAGCCGCCCCGGCCCATAACTTTCTGGCCATACTCAATAACCCTATAAGGCACACCCTCTAGTTGAAATACTTGTCCTTTTTTTAAATCTGTCGGTCCAAACGCCATAGCTTCTCCTTCAGAGAAATTTACTATTTACCGGTTTTCATTTTTCAGTTATTTAATATTTCTCATTTATAAATCTGGCTGGTGAGAAATGTTAAATTTTCAATGAGAAATCGCTTACTTAATTGCTGGCGACGAAAGGCAGCAGTGCTATATGACGCGCCCGCTTGATAGCAGTCGCTAAACGCCGCTGTTCGTGTTCGAGCAGACCGGTTTTCTTACGGATCTCAATCTGTCCGTATTGGTTTACGTAGCGTTGTAGCGTCTTTACATCCTTGTAGTCAAAGTGTGCTACGTCAGTTCTATTCTTAAAAATCTTTGCCATTATTGTTCTCCTTTCAGTTGAGATTTATCATTTTACATTGATCATTTCGCATTAATTTTTCATTTTTCATTTGTCAGACAACAGTAAATGCTATCTGTAAAATTAATGGAAAATGTGAATTGTGAAATTGTTCTAGAATGGGATGTCGTCTAGGTTAATTGGTTCGTCGCCGATGTCTTCTATGACTACATCATCTTTTTTAGCTGACTTACTTGGCTTGGGCTTATCTTCAACCCCTGGAGTGCTGTCGCTTCCACTATTATCGTCGCCCCCAGCCCCGCCACGACTATCCAGGAATGTGACGTCATTTGCCAGTACTTCTACTTTGCTGCGCTTCTGGCCGTCTTGTTCCCAGCTGCGGCTTTGCAGGCGACCCTGCACTAAGCATCGGCGGCCTTTGCTTAGATACTGCGCAACGCGCTCAGCTAAGTTGGCCCATGCAACTATATCTATGTAGTCGGTGGCTTCTTTCCACTCGCCGCTCGCATCCTTATAAGAACGGTTAAGCGCCAAACTAAAACTAACTACGCTCTGACCGTTGGGTGTTTGTCTAAGCTCAGGGTCCCTAGTGAGGTTACCCATCAAAATTACTTGGTTTAAGCTTCGTGCCATGTCTTTAGCTCCTCGTTATGTGTCTTATTCTACTCTTCGTCGTCTTTGTCGCTAGAGTCATCTTCGCGGACAGGGCCACGCTCCGCTGCTTTTTTGGCTTTTTCGGCTTTGGTTGCCTCGGCTTTAGCTACGGCCTTTAAATCAGGCTTGGTAATCAAAAAGCGGATGACTTCATCTGTAATATTAAGCGTATTCTCAACCTTACGAACTCCCTCGCCGGGCATATCCACGGTATAAAAAACGTATACGGCGTGTTCCTGCTTTTTGATTGGGTAGGCCAGTTTGCGCTTGCCCCAGTTGTCGGTTTTGACGACTTTACCACCGTTTGAGGTAAATATTTTTGTGACCCGTTCCTCGGCTTTGGATAAATCCACTTCCAGGTCCGGGTGGTACAATACGGCAATTTCGTATTGATTCAATTTGAACTCCTTCCTTTGGCTTGCCCGGCTATCTTATAGATGGCTGGGTGTTAGGCTACTCGCTCTAAAGTTGGCAGTAACCTGAAGCTTAAGTCTAAGCTAGAGATCAGTATACCCTACTCACCCCTGTTAGTCAACTACGCAGCCGTGTGATAGGCAAGTCTATCTTCAAGTGTCCTGAAGTAATCAGTTTCGTAGCCAGCTACATATTTTTTAACAACCCCAAAGGCGCGCTCAGGTGCGGCTGAAGAAACAGCCTGCTCGCTACATGCTTGACGGAACTGTTCGTCAACAGGGCCCACCGCCATGCCTAATGCGATATCCATAAGCTTCGTGCCAAGCTTGACTTTCTTTTCCCAAAGATCCTCGTCCAAAAGAGCTTTCTCGGTAGTAGTTTCAAGAAACTGAGCTATACAATCCTGATCTACAGTACTAAAATCCTGCCAGATAGCATGACTCATCAAGAACTGACCGATTTCTGCCCGGCAACATTGCTTGCTTTCTAAAGTAAACGTACCTGGTCTACGTAAATAGTCTCGTATTGCAGGCGTAGTCTCAACAATTTTTGTTGTCTCACCACTCATATCTATGACATAAGGCGGTACATATTCGGCAAGGTTAAACAGTATGGTCATAAAGGAGTCCCTTGAGATACTTGGAAAAGCTGTTCCGTCAAATTCTTCGTGATGAACCCTGTGTGGGCCTTTCCTGATTAGTTGCAGGCGCGAATAACGTAACCCCCGGGTTTCATTTTTTCTTGGCCCCGTTTCATAGTCCCCCCTATAAAAGTGAGGATGGTGACGGTTTGTCTTGCCTTCACCGGGTGCATATATCGGGAGGACTACACCTGTACGGACTTCGAAAGGGGACATATCCCTACCCTGAGAACTTTTGGGTATAAGGATTTCCGACACGTCCTTTTCCTTTCTACGTTTTGATTTTCCTCTTAAGCATAACTATAAAAAAGCGCACATTAATACGCAAGCCCTAAAATTGACAACACTATATGAGATGTTATGCTGTAGGCTCTTCGGGGAAGTTTTCTTCGTAAATCGCATCATCAGTAGTAGTAGCCGCAACTACTGGGCCGCCGAATACTTCGTCCAGTGAGCTAATCAGTACTTCGCGCGGCCTGGAACCATCTGCCGGGCCCACAATACCCTGTTCTTCCATTGTTTCAATTAAGCGTGCTGCCCGCCCGTAACCAATGCGCAAACGGCGCTGCAACAGGCTTGTACTAGCCTTATGGCCTTCTATGACCACACGAATAGCATCCTTCCACATATCGTCATCGGCATCGTTTTGGCCATAATCCGCAACTACTCCACCGCGACCATTGAGCTGGACTGGCTGGGATATAATCTCATCGTCGTACTGAGGCGGACGCTGCATGCGTATAAAATCAGTCACTTTCATGGTCTCTTCGTCGGATATAAACGAACCCTGGATACGTTTGGGCTTAGGCATATCTGCCGTCAATAGCAGCATGTCTCCAAGACCGAGCAGTTTTTCTGCGCCGATCTGGTCAATGATTGTACGGGAATCCACTTGGCTAGCAGTGGTAAATGCAATCCTAGCGGGCACGTTGGCTTTAATAAGACCAGTTATAACGTCTACACTAGGGCGCTGAGTTGCCAGCACCAAGTGTATGCCGGTGGCGCGGGCCTTTTGTGCCAACCGCACAATTAACGACTCAACGTCACGGGCAGCCATCATCATCAGGTCTGCCAGCTCATCAATCACGATGACTATATAAGGCATACCCTCTTCTTTTTTAAGGTTGTTGTACTCCTGGATATTGCGTCGGCCAACTTCAGCCATTGTCCTAAGGCGTCTTTCCATTTCTGCAACCGCCCACTTAAGAGCGCTGATGCACTTTTCGGGCTCGTTAATAACTGGGGTTAATAAATGCGGGATGTCATTATATGGGGTGAGCTCTACTTGTTTAGGATCCACCAAGATCAATTTAAGATCTGACGGGCTGTTGTGGTACAGCAAGCTAGTCAGCACGGTGTTAATCATAACCGACTTACCTGAACCGGTTTGTCCGGCGATCAAAAGATGGGGCATTTTGACTAGGTCGCCCATAATCGGTGCGCCAGCAATGTCCTTGCCAATCACAAACCCTAAGGGGCTGTTGAGGTCCTGCCAGGTTGAGGACTGCAGCAAGCTACTAATACGCACTGTGGCGGACTTTATGTTGGGCACCTCAACCCCAACCAATCTTTTTCCGGGGATTGGGGCCTCCATACGAATAGAATGAGCAGCTAAGTCAAGCGACAGGTTGTTTTCCAGGGCAGTAATCTTGGTTAACTTAACTCCTGTTGGAGGCTTTAGTGTGTACTGGGTCACACGTGGCCCTATATTAGCCCCTTCCATCTCAACTGCAATATTAAAGTTATTAAAGGTTTCTTTGATTATCTCTGCGTTGGCTTCTACATTACCCGCATCGGCTTTATCTTGTTTTTGAATCAATAGGCTTAAGGGCGGAAATTGCCAGTTCGGATCATTAGCGGTAGTCAGTGCTTCATGGTCAGCGGTTGGTGCTAATTTTTCTGCCGTGTTGCGGAAGCTACTTAGGCGCGAGTTGTCCCTGCCTGAGTGATGTTCCACAGGCACACCTTCATTCAATTTAAATCCTTTATCTTCCGCTTTGGCTTTAAGCTCGCCTAGGTCGGTAGTTTCTTCGTCTTTCTTAAATCCGTCCAATAGCTGTAAGAATACCTTGGGCGAAATGCCAAAGGTAAGCAAGTACATCAGCACCGTAAGCACGAAGAACAATACACTGGCCGGCACCTGATTTAGGGCGCTTAAGACTACGCTGCCGATTCCTTGGCCAATAGCGCCACCCTGCGCACCTTCCCACTCACCAAAGTCATACTTTCCAAAAGCTATTTGCAGCCACGTTGCAGCAGTTATAAGCAGCGTCAGCATGCTAACAAACTTATTAAATGGTACTTGGTAGTCCTCGTTCTTGAATTTATGGACGCCAAAGAACACGAGCGCTACAGGGCTCAGGTATGCAGCTAAACCTAGAGCAGCATATGCAGCCTCAAACAGGCTCAGCGGCAGTGGGCCACCGGCCCCAAACCCGCCAAGAAGTAAAAACAACGCCAAAACGAACATAAGAATTGCGCCCGCAAGCGGCCAAAACGCTGAGCGCTCCGTGACTTCTGGTGCTGTCTTTTTTCTTTTAGCTGATTTTTTCTTTTTTTTGGCCATAATTTTCTCTTCAAATTATATCATCTATCGCCAGGGGATATAACAATAAACACTCCATTATTATAGCAATTTTTACAACCTTTGTCAATTACGCTTTTGTATGACCTATCCACCCACCACACATCTTGGACACTTTCACTAAACTAGAAAGGAGTGAAAGTGAGATACAGGAAGATGAGCGAGAAACAACTATTGGTATACGGAGCCAGGATCCGTTTAGGGTGGTTTCGTAAAGCTGAAGAACTGG
>JAJDCL010000004.1 GCA_029260875.1 Candidatus Saccharimonadota bacterium | reverse complement strand
ACTGACTGACTGACTGACTGACTGACTGACTGACTGACTGACTGACTGACTGACTGACTGACTGAGCAATTGTAACTGGCGATTACAGCGTCAAGCAGTTTTTTTGTCTTTTCACAGCTGATTTGAGAATCAATAACTTCCAACAATTGCATATGCGGCACGCTATCAAAAAACTTCCGGATATCAGCCCGCCAGATCCACGCCCGAGGATGCTTTTTCAGCAAGACTTGAGTGCGCTTCAATGCACTGTGCAAGCCCTTGCCAGTCCGGCAAGACCAGACATCATAATCCAGTCGCTTGTCCATAACCCCGACAAGATAGTCGTACAGCAGACGATGTACGACACGATCACGGACACTAGCAACATAAATATCGCGCCGTTTCTTCTCATTGATTATCTTATGCGCGTAAGTTGCATGTGTGTATGTGTCATGGTTCAGGTCGTGGCATAATTGGAGCAGATTTGCTTCCAATTCAGCTTCAAAATCCATGATCGCCCGACTCGGCTTTTTGCCGCGACGGAAAGCTACCCAGGTATACCAGATATCTGTTAAAGTTAAATCTATGGAAGAATTACCAGTCATTGCAAAAACCTATGAAGTCTACAAAAAGTTGATTGAACTGAACCAAACTGTAGAAAAGGCATATCGCATATCCGTCAGCGAACCAACCATCAAGACTTGCCAGCAAACTTTGGAACAGCTTCTTATCGCGAAACACGCTCCAAAGGCTGTCAAAGAGCAATTTCTGATTCGGGCCAATGCGGAGGCCGAGTTACTGACACTGCAAATCCGTACTATCCTGGAACTCAAGCTGGCTAACGAGACAAACTGTTTGAAGATATCAGCAAAGCTGGCAGAATCACGCCGCATGCTTGGCGGCTGGCTAAAAAGTGTACGTTCTTAATAGATTTCTTTTATAGATATAGAACCATTGTCCTGGCCAGGAGACGCGCAGCATTGTCATTCTGCACGTTCAAGTTGTCAACGTTGGCGTTACCGTCGTCGTTCACGTACGCGTTCGGAACATAGTCATCGCTACCAACTGCAATCGTTTCTGTCATGATCTCACAGTTGCCCGACCATTCCTTAGTAAGAAGTCGGATTGTGCCTTTACAGGTTCATGGCAGCAAAGCGCGAGGTAAAAGGTTCTGAATGTGCTGATGGCATGAGTAACTCCACGCTACACGGCCTTTCATCAGCAATCATCACTTTGAAGCACCGCTGGCCTGGTAGGCTCTAGGGAATCCTACTTCAGGTTCATTGTAGCAGAAGAAAAAGCTATAAAGAAAGGAGTAAAGGAAAAGTTACCTCGCCAGGAGACGCGCAGCATTGCCAACCTGCACGTTCAAGCTGCCAACGCGGGCGTAACCGTCGCCGTCCACGTACGCGTCCGGAACAGAGCCAGCGCTACCAACCGCAACCGGCTTGAGGTTTATAGCCCTTACGTAGCTATCTTTCCAGTCTCGCGGTTGGTTCATGTATCGTAGGGCTAGTATAGCCCCGTCAAAAATTGATGCGACACGGAGCCGTGAGTAGTCAGTTTGCAGAACCCGCAAATTGCCGCTTTGATGACCAACTGTGCCTTCACGGGCTTTATCGTAAGCTGTCGGCATGATCTGAAAGCTAGCTTCATCTGTCTCCGGGCCAATACCACTCAGCAGGTCAGCTGGCCAGTTTTTCAGGAATTCCATTCGTCCGCTCCATGACCACAATTTACCGCCAGCAGCCGACCGCCAGGTAGCGACGATTTCTTCTGTCGTGATTGACCGGGTCAGGCGAGGCATGACGAGCCGTGGACGATTTTCAGCGACAGGTAGTTGCCGGGCCGCATCCTCCAAATCATCAGTTAACCAGTCTTCCGCCCGTTTGCGATATTCTTCGGGTTTTAGCGTTGGAATACGATTTTTCTTGGTTCTCTTTTCATTAATACCGTTAACTGCGCCAATGTATAATTTTGCGCCTTCTACGGCAGTTGCCAGGAGCGAATCACGTAGGCTTGGTGCCCCTGCTTCGGAAGCCACGGCAAGCGAACCAGCACCTGCCGGTACCCATAGACCACGTTCCAAACCGACTCTTTGAGCTTCTTCATAAGCTGCTTTGACGACATCGTTGGGTTGCTGTGCAAGATCAATACTGCCTTGTATTCCTTCAATCCTGACGCCGTCTCCAATCCCAAAGTCCATGGTAACTCCTTGTACTTTCTAAACAATTTACAAATTAAGTCTATACTACCACGTCAAGGCTATTATGTCAACTTTCTGTGCTGGAGCGTGAAAAGTGTGAAAGGTCCGTCCTTTCACACTTTTCTGACGAGCTGAAAGACCTTAACTTTTTTTGATCTCTTCCCAGGGTAGTCCAGATTTACCGAAGTGGCCGTAAGCGCTGGTTTGGGAATAGATCGGATGGCGCAGATCCAAGGCGTCAATAATACCTTTAACGGATGTATCAATTAACTTGTTTTTAAATGCATATAGTTCTTCGTCGGACACCGTAGATGTACCAAATGTTTCAATTGTCTGCATAAGTGGTAATGGCTGGCCGATAACATAAGCCAAACCAACTTCGCATTTGTCGGCCAGTCCGGCCGCAACAATATTCTTCGCGATGTAGCGCGCCGCGTAGGCGCCGCTGCGGTCAACCTTGCTGGGATCTTTACCGCTGAATGCGCCGCCGCCAACCCGCGCGTAGCCGCCATAAGTATCTACCACAATCTTACGCCCGGTCAGGCCGGCATCAGACTCGGGGCCAGGAATATGCCAGACGCCCGTACCGTTTACGGTGATTTGATCATCAGCCGGCAATTCATAACCAAAATTATTAAGTATTGGCTCAATAACAGTTTTTATAACTTGTCTGCGGACATCAGATGGGTCTACATCTTCGCTGTGCGCTACAGCGGCAACAACTTTTTCTATACCCGCTGGCTTGCCGTTTTCATAGCGTATGGTAATCTGCGCCTTACCGTCTGGCCTTAAGAAAGTTAGCTGGCCGGCTTCTCTGACTTCATCAATTTTACGCGCCAGAGCATGGGCGATTGCAATAGGCCGGGGCATAAGATCTTCGGTCTCGCGGCAGGCATAGCCAAACATCATACCCTGGTCACCCGCTCCGTCTTGATCAACCCCTATAGCGATTTCGTGTGACTGCTCGTGTACATCATTACTGAAAGATGATTCCTGCGAAAACCCCCAGGCCGGTACGGTATAACCCAGCTCTTTAATTTTGGAGCGGGCAATTTCTTCGTAGTCCAACTTGGCCGTTGTTTTAATCTCGCCAAACAGGCATATTTGATTTGCGCCTGCTACTGTCTCTATACCTGTTCGTGCTAGCGGATCCTGAGCTAGCACTGCGTCTAAGATAGCGTCACTAATCGCGTCACAGATTTTGTCGGGATGACCCGCGCAGACCGACTCACTGGTAAAATACGTTACTTTTGACATAAAAATATCCTTTCTTTGTACGTACGAGAAAGGATAGTTAAGTCAATAACATCTTCCCCGCTAAGTACGGGCTAGATGGAGCACCTTATGATTAATTCACAGGTTGCCGGCAGGTCGTCAAGCTAGATCTCTCGCTGCGCTCTTTATATTTCAAATTGTTAAAGCCTAGCCAGTATACCATGGCTAGAAAAATCATGAGCTTTTTAGTAAAATACTTTTATCAGGTACAAAATTATCGTATCTCATTACAAATAAATAAGGAGTCGTCTTGAATACAATTAATTTCAGTGTGAAACGCGTTTTTGCTGCGCTTGTTTTAAGTGTTCTGATTGTTGCAGGAGCAGCATCACCGCTAACGATCAGTGCGGCACCCAACAATACGCCACGTAGATACATTGTCACGTTTAAAGAAAATGTCAGCGCCAACCAGTCCGGCGAGGTCGCAGAATCGCTTGGCAGAGCCAACGGCTTTGGCGTAAAGCACAAGTATAAAAAGGCAATAAAGGGCTTTTCTGCATCTATGCCCGCCCAAAAAGCCGAAGCACTAAAGAAAGATGCGCGCGTAGCTTCTGTCGTGGAGGATCAGTTAGTTTATGAGTTTGCCCAGACAAATCCGCTTGGTGTTAAAAGGGTAAAAGCTCTGCCCAATCAAAACACCAACCGCGGCACGGGTGTCGGGGTGGCAGTCTTAGATAGCGGTATAGACCTTGATCATCCTGATCTTAAGGATAATATCGTAGCGAATAAAAACTGCGTTGACCCTACCAAAAACGGCGACGATGATCGCGGCCACGGCACTCACGTTGCCGGTACTATTGCGGCCCGCAAAAACACTATCGGAGTGGTCGGTGTAGCCGATCAGGCTAAATTGATTGCGGTCAAGGTCCTCAATGCGGACGGTGTTGGTTACAGATCACAAATTATCTGCGGCATAGATTGGATCACAGAAAACGCTGCTCTTTACAACATCAAGGTTGTTAACTTAAGTATCGGAGGAAACGGCACGAGTGATAATAATTGTGGTCTGACGGACGGCGACACGTATCACCAAGCCTTTTGCCGTTCTGCTGCTGCTGGTCTGACTTATGTTGTCGCAGCTGGTAATAGTGGTGTGAATGCGCAAAACACGGTGCCCGCAGCATACGACGACACAGTGATCACCGTATCTGCACTTGTTGACACAAATGGTAAGCCGGGCAAGACAGGCTCCTCAACAAGCTATGGCAAAGATGATGCTTATGCGAGTTTTAGTAACTACGGAGCTATGGTAGACATCGGTGCGCCAGGCTACAACATATATTCAACAGATAAAGACGGTAAATATTCATACAAGTCCGGAACAAGTATGGCAGCACCTCATGTAGCTGGAGCAGCCGCTATGTTCCTCAAGAACAACCCAACAGCAACATGGGCACAGGTTCGTGCGGGGTTGCTCGCAAAAGCAGAAACAAGCAGTACAAAGCACTACATTACATCAACCCATCCTGAGCCCGTCCTCTGGACCACCGGTCTTTAGTATATCTAACGGTTTCGGTTGTAGCTCAAGCAGCCCACAGCTAGTGTGTGACACTTTAACGGACATCTATCAGGCTTCTCCTGGACCGTAGTAATAATAGTGTGTTCAATCACACTTATTAAGTGTCTAACCGCTCTTGGCAGAGCCTCAATTATAGCTTTCCGCGCGGGTGAAGTGTGTGCTGCGAGCTGGCATACGATCAAATAAACAAAGGCCATCTAGTACGGTACGCACGCAGGCCAACAGTTTTATGGTTCCACAAGGCCCAGTCTGGTGTTAAGTATTATCTTGGTTTTGGCTGCTGTCGTTATCTATTGACTCTTCTGGCTGTACTGTCTCGGCTTTATCATCCATGCTTAGGTCATTGTCAGCCGGTGAGTGCAGTTGTTTTGAGCGAGCTTGCTTCCTTCTCCATAAAACGTAACCGCCAGTTCCCAGCACAGCCAGGGCCAATACAGCCAATATGGGCCCGATAGCTGATGATTTATCGTCAACCGCAGCAGCTGAAAATACTTCTTCATCTGGAGTTGTTGCTTCAGCGACCTGAAACGCCAGTACCTGTTGCCTGTCTGAAGTCGTACCGCTACTAGGGTCTACTACCTCAGCCTCAACACGATGGTCGCCTGGTTCAAGGTTTTCTATTGTGTACTTCCAGTTTCCGTCTTTGTCGGCAGTCACACTAGCCTCTTGTGGATCAGAAAATATGTATAACTTTACTAAACCATTTGGTATGGTTACCCCGGAAAGTACGACTGGTTCACTTTGCTTAAAAATAATTTTATCGTCTTCTGATTTTTGTATAAGGTCGTTGCCTTCATTATCAACCAGCTTAACGGAAGGTGTATCGGGCTTCTTAGGAGCTGTGACCTGAGCCGGAGCCGAGCTCGGTGCCGGAGCCGGTTTCGGGGCTGCGGGCGCCGGAGGATTAGGGTTAGTGAATGTGATAGACCGTTGCCCCTGCACGTAGCCAGACAGGGTTTTGGCGTATACATTAAAGGTGCCGACTTTTGATGAAGTCACAGTAAAGGTTGCGTGTCCAGAGCTACTGGTTGTTATGGTGGACTGTGACAGCACAAGCTCGGCATCACCAGATAAATATGTTGTTTCGCTGCCCTTAGTTACATCTTGACCACTATAACCGCTCGGGTCGTATGCATCACACTCCGATTTAGTCACGGCATAATCACCGCTGTTGCACTTGTAGTAAAAGCTATAGGTGTCAATAGTAATTTTGCTAGAGCCGTCAGCAGGGGCAGATGACGGACTTGGGGTAAGGCCTATTGCCGTCGGAGAGCCGGCTGCAGCATTTACAAGCGTGCTGCTAACAAAAATTAATGTTACAAAACATATACTAATTACCGAGGTTATTGTGGTTTTTTTCATGGTTGCTTTTCATTGTTAATGCTTATAATTTTAAGAATATAGTAAGTTGCCGACAAATCAAGATTTGCACTGGTTTCTATCTGTTAAATTTGGTAATATAAGCGAGCGAATTGAGTCTGTTGGGGATTGGCCAAGTGGTAAGGCAGTGGATTCTGGTTCCACGATCGGGGGTTCGAATCCCTCATCCCCAGCCATATTTTGTTATCGATGTTCCTGAAGCACCCATTCCAGAGCTTCCGATATTGGAACTCAACATAGACAGCGGTCAGTTACATGGCAATGACAAAATCCAGCAGGCTCGTGAGTTTTACAAAGGCATAAGAGATGTTAGTGAAGACTCCGCTCCTGAGAAGCCACCTGAACAGGACTAGTATGACCTCTCCTGAAATTATCTTAGAGCCGTTTAGCGGCAATCAGACCGAAGCCGATACAATAGCCGCGCTTCATTTACAGAGTAGACTACGCCAGTTAGAGGACGGAGAAAACCAATTCTCTAACCTGTATGAATCGCAAGAAGATTTAAAAAACATGGGTTCGTATTATGTAGAGCCGGGTGGTAACTTTTGGATTGCCAGAGACGAACATGTGGTTGCAGGCTTTGTAGGTTTACGCAAAACTGGCGAACGTGAGGGTATGCTCAAGCGAATGGCGGTTATGCAGGAGTTTCGCGGTCAGCGAATAGGGCAATTACTTGGTAGAACCTTACTAGATTGGGCGGTTGAAAATGATTACCACAAAGTACACCTTTCTACTGGCAAAGATGAAAGAGCTAGAGAGTTAGTCTATGAACCGCTAGGGTTTGTTGTGGTTGGATTTAGTGAAGAACATCAGGATCATTTAATGGCGGTGGATTTACGTCAAGAAACCAAAAACAGTTTAAGTATTTTACCTGACGAAATACTGACAACAGATACTTTAAAGCTAAGAAAGATTGAGCCAGCTGACGCTGCGGATTTACACGCCATACTAGAGAACAATCGTGATATCCAAGAGCATGTGGCGTGGGCTTCCAGAACCCACGCACCACAAGATGTAATCCCTGCATTGCAACGATACTCAAACGAAGCAATGGATGGCAGATTCGCTCTAATTGCTGATAATAAAATCATGGGATATATGGGGATTTCTCCAGGTGACCAAGATGATGAATATGGCATAGGCTACTTTCTTGATGCTACCGCGCGCGGTAACGGACATATCACAAACGCTGTAGCTGCCCTGATAGACCAAGCTCGTACACATCTTGGCGCCAAGCATGTATATATACAGATTAAGCCCTATAACCAAGAGAGCATAGCCGTAGCTCAATCGTTAGGGTTTCAGCCAGCTGAAACCGTTATGGGTGTAGATTTTCCGGTACAGCAACAGCGTTGGCGCTTAGACTTCACAGCTTAAGCGTGTAGTATACTGAAACCATAAATGACAAAACAAAAATACTACCTTCCTATCTTTGCACTTGTACTAGCCGAGATCTTCTGGGGTATCAACACACCTGTCATTAAACTCGGTCTTAAGACTGTTCCACTACCCGTATATCACGCTATAACAATTTTAGGTGCAGCGTTGCTTATAGCTCCTCTCGCATTCCACCACTGGAAGCGTCTAAGACCAAAAGACTATATGTTACTAGTTATCGGGTCAATTATTAACGTATCACTAGGTAACGTAGTGTTACTGCTCGGGCTACAAAGAGTTCCCAGCATAAATGCGCCACTTACTGGGCTGTTTGCACCTTTGCTACTAATTATTCTTGCCGGTCAGTTTTTGAAAGAGAGTCTAACTCTAAAGGCATTTATTGGCATACTAATTTCTTTTTTGGGAGCAGCGATTATTATTGGTAAGCCATGGGATATTAGCGCTGCCAACCAAGGTGAAATAGTTGGTAACCTACTGCTTGTACTATCGGCGCTGTGCAATGTTGTGGGAGCACTCATTTGCAAATCAGTCCTCAAACGAGGCGGAGCTTACCAAGTAACGTTCATACATCTCCTTACTGGTATTTTACCTGTGGCAATATTTGCTCTGTCGTATATCCCGACAATAAGTGCAGCAAGCATTGGCAGAAATGGGTTTCTAGCTATGACATTTAACATCGTAGCAGTAGCCGCTGCTAACATATGTTATATGTATGGTCTCAAGCTCAAAAAAGTCCAAGAAGTCAGTATATTCAGCTATATACACCCATTAGTAACTGCAATTGCCGCCTGGTTTATTCTGGCCGAAGTTCCTGGTGGTAAAGTCGTTCTAGGCGCGTTGCTAATCTTTGCGGGTATATATTTGGCGGAAGCTAGAAAGAAACGAGTCTAGTCCATGGGCTTCTTTTACCTATTTACTTCCATTTTGGCTGAAAGCACCGGCAAGACGGTAGATAAACTTAACTTTAAAAGAAATAAGATTGATCCACGCCAGTCTTTACTCATAGTCTTTATTGTTATGACAATGTTCGTGCTCAGTTACGCTTTGCTGACTAGGCAGCCGTTTCCGCACTTAGCACCTGTGACTATAGCTCTACTGATTGGCATTGCCTTGTTTTCTTTCGGGGGAAATGTTTTTGACGAACTTAGCCTACAGAAGAATGATTTATCCCTGCGCGAGCCATTAGTAGACTTTGAGCCGATTGCTACAGGACTCATTGCCTATATGTTATATCCCGATGAACGAAACCCAGCGTTTCTAGTGGCGTTTATCTTAGGAGCATTGATTGTGCGGTGGGGCGTTCATCGCCGTAAGCTTCGTAAGCATCAGATAAAAGGCATGTCATATTTGTTGTTAGCAGTTGTTTTATACGCTATTGTGCCGGTGTTTTACAAAGAAGCATTAGAATACCTGTCGCCAACCTACATTGCTTTGTTTCGTTTAAGTAGCATCCTGGTCTTGTTGCTCCTTTTCTTCCGGCCTAAGCGTAGCAGAAGAGTTACGGGTAAGATGATTAAATATGGTATATGGGCAGGATTTGCCTATGCCATTGGTGCGGTAGTGAGCTTATACGCAATCAAGACGTATGGCCTTGTTTTAACTATGCTGTTTCTTATGCTTGGCCCCGCCATGCGCTATCTTGCGGGGCAGTTCATTTTGAAAGAGAAAGTACGCAGGGGTGAAGTCCTATCGAGCCTTATGCTTACTCTAGTTGTTGCTATTGCTGCATTTTACAGATGAAGCTAAATCAATTCAATTATCTGATCAACAATAATTTCCGTTGATTGTGCGGAGTCCAGAGTGATATAGGCGAGCCTTTGGTATCTATCGTAAGCTATGGGTATAGTGGCCAAATCATATTCAATCTCATGCGGTAACTTTCCCCACTGATTGTTAGTTCTAGTAGCTAATCTATATTGGCGAGTATCTTCATCGAGTATTAGCGCAAAGACCTTAGCGAATAGATCTACAAGTTCGTCCTCGTTTTCAGGATCACCGCACAAAAAAACAGATTTATCTTGGGCATTAGCGGCAAGACCATCAACCGTTTCACGGGCTATATCACGAGAATGAGTCCGCAGAAACTCTGGCGTACGATCTTGATCATGTTCTTCGGGTTGACCAGTACCATTGTTATACCAGTGAGCCAGATGATCGTAATCACCATCGTAGGACTCAAAGCCTCTAGTTTTAAGCTCGGCACATACAGTGGATTTACCCGTACCCGGCAGTCCGGTGACTAAAAATAACGGCATAACTATATTCTATCCTAAATGAGGTAACGTTTTCGGGGATCAGTTTCCGTTCTTAGTCTGTCTTGGTCTCGCTTTTTCCAGTATAGGTAGTAAGGGTCGTCATAGAACTTGTCTTTGAACCAAGCGTCATCACCGTCATTTACATCTTTGAGCCATTCTTGTTGCTTTTGGAGCGTAATGGCTTCGCTTTTATATACTTCGTCTTCGCTATAGCTGACTGTTTCAAAATCAACTGGGTAGTCTAGACCTACTACCTTTTGCCATAGGAACTTAATCCTTTCAACACGGAAGTCCGTGGTGATAAGAAGTACGTTTTTGATCTGTTTGGGTTTGAAAACGAGGTTTTTAAGGTAATAGAAGTTTGCCACCGTGTCCCGAGACTCGCCCTCTTTTAAAATTGCTTCTGGCGGGCAACCTTTGGACAGTAAGTACTCTTCCTGCTGGTCACATTCACGAAACGGCTGGGTAATACCCGTGTAGTCATATTTCAGGGCATGGTCGCCTGACAGACAAATATACGGTGCAACTCCCTGACTTACCAGCTCCAAGGCGCGGTCAAGGCTTTTGTAGGTGTGGGACGGAAACTTCCAAGTACGGAAATCTGGCTGCGAACCCAATACTACGATTGCGTCATATGTTTTCATACTGCTATGTTAGCATGCCCGCATTACTTCTTGAGTAACCAAGGCAATAACTTGATCTTCCTTCTTGGTACATGCATTGCCATATAACTAGAAGCGTTTTTTGCATCAACTTGGGTAAGTATTTTGCCAATCATGTGTTTATCAACACTCAACGGAGATAATGGGTGGATCTCATGCCCAAGAAACTTCAACCCCTTGTTTGCTTTAAGAACTACGTTATTTTTCGGATGAACAATCAGCTTTAAGTTGTGTTCTAGCCATGCTGTCGCTATTTGTTTGGTGCTAACCGCCGACTGGCGGTTAGCCATGATGACTATAAAATCATCACCGTAACGTACATAGGCCAAAGGTTTAACTTCATGTCGAATAAACCAGTCAAACTCATTTAGGTAAATGTTGGCGAAGATCTGTGAAGTTAAATTGCCAATAGGTATGCCATGGCTGGCTGGCTGGCTGGCTGGCTGGCTGGCTGGCTGGCTGGCTGGCTTCTCATTATGGCTATAGCTGCGAATGATTTTGTCAAGTAGATTCAGAGCATTCTCATCTGTTACATACCGGGTTAGGCAATCACGAAGAACTTCATGATTGACGTTATCAAAGAACTTGGATATGTCTGCACGCCACACCCAGCAGTGATCATATTTGTTAAGGAGTGATTGTGTACGAAGCAAGGCTTTGTGCAGACCCTTGCCGCTGCGGCACGACCAGACATCGTAGTCCAAACGATCATCAACAATCGGTACTAAATAGTCGTAAAGCAAGCGGTGTACTACCCGATCCCGTACGGTTGCTACAGCTATGTCCCGCCGTTTCTTCTCGTTTACTATCCTATGGTTGTACGAACCATGCCGGTACTGCCCATTATTCAAATCAGCACAAAGCTGCAAGAGATTACGCTCTAAGTCACTCTGAAACACCATAATTTCACGGCTGGGCTTCTTTTCTTTGCGAAAGTTAGCCCAGGCGTGCCAGATGTTTGTTAGACTTAGGTCTATGGAAGAATTAGCTGTCATTTCGCTTACTTATGAAATATACAAGAAACTGATCGAACTAAACACCGTATTAGATAAAAAGTACCGTTTTTCTCTGGGCGAACCCGTGGTAGTAAGTTGCTCGACCATCCTAGAGCAGCTTATTCTGGCAAAGCACGCGCCAAAGCCACTAAAGTAGACATACCTTATAAATGCAGATGTCGCAACTGAACTCACTGCGCTTAAACTGCGAGCTATTCTAGAGCTCAAGCTAGCAAACGAAACCAATGTACTAAAAATACAAGCAAAGCTAACCGAAGCCCGCCGTCAGATTGGCGGCTGGCGTAAAAGCGTTTCATAGATAATTCCGTAAACCTCACCGAAAGACGCGCATTGTTGTCATTCTGAACGTTAGAGTTGTTCAAGTTCGGCTTGCCGTCATCGTTCACGTACGAGTTAGGCACGTTCGACCAACTGTCGATGCGCTCGTTAAACTTTATCAGGTTCACTCCACTACCTACGCATAGATAGCTTCTCTATTTTCTCAGTCCGCATTGAACGAACTCCTGATAACAATTCGTGGGGTATTTTTGGAAAAGTTCTGATTGTGTAAACATTCAGGCACGCTTCTGTGGCTTGACCGAATTACAACGTTTACAAACAATTCTTGAGGCACCGAGGGGCATGCGCCACCGGACTTCCTACCTCTTGGAGGCTATTGTAGCAAAAATTTTAACTTCGGTCTTTGCTAAAGCAAAGACAAGAGAAAAAAGAGGAACAAGGAGAGGAAAAAGCTTTAAGTTTTACCCCACCGAAAGACGCGCATCGTTGACATACTGAACGTGAGAGCGGTTCAAGAGCGGCTTGCCGACATCGTCCACGCACGAGTTAGGCACGTCCGACCAACCGCCGAGGCGCTTTTCACCTAGGTCGAAGTGACGGATGTAGGTCTTATCGAAAGTACCATCACCTTCAACAGGGTCTCCAGTAGCACGTAGGGTATTCCAGTAAGTTATAGCTTCAAGTACGCTCGGAACTTTTAGTTGAGGGTTTGTTGCCTGAAGATCCGCCAGCTTAGCACGTTGTTCGGCAACAGTACCAGTCATTTCGGGAATAAAGGTACTTGGGATCAGGCTGAACTGAACTGGGTCGTTATTAGTTGGATCAGTACCTGAAAGCTCCTCAGCAGAATATTTGCCATATAGTTCATCGTACACGTAGGTTTCATACCGTTGGTTCGCGCCAAAGCCTTTAGCAATCTTAGCGATATCTTTGGCGTTAACTTCTATATTAGGAGTAGCGATTAGAGTGAAACGGACATTTGGGTCAGCTTCTTGAGCGGCGTGTACGATGGCTAGTTTATCTTCCGTGAGCCACAGCTCAAAAGCGGGAGCGAGTATACCTTCGTGCACCAATGGCAAGTCCAGCCTGTTTTTTATACGGCGGCCAGCGTTCAAGGCAGTTACAACCTCTTGGTAACCTTTAGTGGCGGAAGTAAGTTGTGCACCGAGAGACTCTTTCGTTTCTAGAGTGGGAGTTTCAGTTTCTGCCTCGGTATCAGCCTGCAGTGCGCCTTCCACGGCAACTACACCAGCAACTTCACTTACAACAGCGTAGCGAGCCGTTAGTTCTGCGTCAAAACCAGCTTGATCAGCTTCGGGAACAGTTCCACGAATTGCTTCTACAGCTTTAAGTGCACCTTCGATATCCATAGCTTATGTAACTCCTTAACTCTAGCCTGTTGCTAGATTTTGATACTATGATACTACTTTTGGTTAGAATTGTCAACTGATTCATGAGAATAAAAGAAGAGCTTCTGTCTCCTCGCAAGCAAACATAAGCCCTTCTGTTTGTCAGTATACGTAATTAATCCGAAAGCTACTACACATCAGGGACTAACTCGTTGAAGCTCGCCTGCGATTCTTCAGCAGGTTTGGCTGTTTTTTTGTTTGCTTTTGGTTTTTTAGTCGCTGCCAGAGCGACTGGTGCTACCTTTTGTGTAACGACCGATTCAATATGCTCTCTAGCAAAGCTGTTTCTTGATGATTCAACCACCGACTTAGCAATTAGTTCATTACCCCTTGAATCTAAGAGAACAGTCGTACCAGACATTGGTTCCTGGGCATGGACTGCGGCTATGCGAACGTAAAAGTTATAAGCTGGTAGATTAGCAATTTCTCCAGGCTCAATATACGGACTAAAGAGCGGTAGGACATATCGCTCATCAGACGGGCTACCAGACCTGAAGCAAATAACCGTACCTACGTTCGCCAGAATAATATCTACCAGTCGTTGTTGGTCTTGTTGGCTCGTAGACTGCTCAGCCATGGTCAAAAATAGTTTATACTTCCTGGCTTCAGATAACATCTGCACAAAGCTCATAGTCGCGAAGTTCTGGAACTCATCAACATAGAGGTAAAATGGCCTGCGATCGGACTGCTGAATCCTAGCCCTCCTAAGTGCAGCAACCTGTAGCTTAGCGAGTACGGTCGTACCAAATAAGGTAGAGGTATCTTCGCCAAGTAAACCTTTGGAAAAGTTGCAAATCAGTATCTTGCCACTGGTCAAGATGTCATCGAAGTCTATGCTGGACTTTTCTTGCTCTAAAATTCGCTTGGCACTTGCAGAGAAAAGAAAACGTCCAATCTTTGCTGTAATACCCGCCACCATTTTTACTTTCTGAAACTCACCGGCTTTACCAAGTTCATTGTTCCAGAAGTTCTTTAAGTCTTCGTCTTGCAGCGTTTTTATAACACCACGCCGGAGTTTGGCGTCATTGAGCAAGCGGAAGATAGTGAAGAGGGTTGCTCCCTCCATGGTTAGGGCTGTTTGAATCGTATTCCTTAGTACGTATTCAATACGGTGTCCACCACTGTCATCATCTGAGAATATCTTCCTCAGTACTGAGATTGTGGATTCGGTGATGAGATCTTTTTCTCTCAGTAGATCATCGCCTTCAAGCCCTGGCGTAAGCTCCAGTAGATTGATGCCAATCGGATACGTCAAGTCGTCACTGCTCTAAGTTACTATGGATGTAATCGAGCCATGGTGATTACTAATAGCGTGTTTAGTCGCCCAGCTGCTGTACTTGCTGCTAGTAATAATTGTAGGCTTATTGACCGAAATATCCTGCAAACATGGCACAGAGAGTTACAATAAGACCATGGCATTCACTATCTCGGCTGACGAAATCAAGAAAACCTTGCCAGGCTATGATCCCGAAAGATCAGAGACATTTCATCGTGAGTCTGCTAGACTGGCTGATAAGCAGTTTGAGCAAGCATTGAAAGCTCGTGCCGAGAAAACGGTGGTGTTAATGGCGGGTGGTACAGCATCGGGTAAATCAGAGTATGTGTCTGTGTACCTCCAGCCCCGCAAGGTAATCATTCTTGATGGTACATTGCCTTCATCTGAAGGTGCTCACATAAAAATTCGTAAGGCTCAGAAGGCAGGTAAACAAGTCGAAGTACATCTAGTTATTCCTGTATCTCTACTGGTAGCCTTTATTGCTTTTCTTAATCGTGACCGCAAATTCTCGCTCAGTCACTTCTACCGAACACACAGTAGTTCTCGAAAAACAGTCCTAGAGGTTGCGAAAGCGCATACGGATATACCAATCAAAATCTATATTAGTGATGTCGACTTTATTGGCACTGACTCAACCATGAGTTTTCAAGAGTTACATTTCTCTAACAGAGATGAGTTGGTTGAATTTTTAGGGCAAAACCAATATACTGAGGAAGCGATAATTAAGGAAGTATTTAACACATGACGCACACCACTCTAGCTAAACCAGCCAAAGCTAACAAACAGATCCAAGAATACCTATCGGCAGTTGATAAAGGTATGACGGGTCGTTTTGTCATGCAAAACGGCAAGGGTTGGTACTTGCGTAAACCCAGTGATCGAACCGGCACATTATTTGCCACTAAAGACGAAGCTATAACCAAAGCTAAGCAAGAACTAGCTAAAACTAAAGGTGAACTGTTTATCTTCAATAACAACGGTGAACTTATTGGTCGTCAGTAAATCGGCAGACTTTTTATTTTTCTCGTTCGACAAGCCGTACTAAATCCTTCTCGTCTTCGTATGCCCGCACGCGTCCCGACAAATAGCCTAAACGATAACTAATTCCGTTACTCATCAAGCGCCAATTAGATTTGGCTAAGGCTTTGACAATGACCTTTTTGAGTACAGCTCGACTCTGGTAGTCGGTTCGTTTAGTTTCGCTATCCAAGCAGCTAAACTCAACACTAAACTCAGGTGCTGTAATAGGTTTTTCAAACCTAACTTCCGTAAACCCCGCTTTCTCTATAGGGGGTCTTAATAGTTCAATAAGATCAGCTACTTTCAGTAGCTTGAGCTGACCAACGATATCATACACTTCCTTCTTTTCTTCACGTTCTTTCTGTTCCTCCGTCATTCTCTTCAGAGCTTCCCACTTGTACTTGGTGTCACGCACTATTGCTGCACGTTCATCGCTCAGGCAAAAGATTTTACGGTCTCGCTCAAAGTTAGGGTCAGCTTGTTCGGATGACTCACCCAGCTTCATTTTCTCAATATTAGTGTAAGTACAGTTGGTGCAGGTATAGGTGGTAGTGAGTATTTTGCCACGTGATTTTACATCCATCTCAAGATCGTGTGCACATTTGGGACAGGCTATCTTTGAGGGTGTCCTACTATATTCCGTACTTTCCGGGGTGGGCGAAAAAGAACAAGCACTTGACAGAGCAGTATGTCGCCAAAAAATAACCTCTACCCCTGTTAGGGTAGGTCGTGCAATGATTGTTGTGCGACGTAGTTAGTTGGCAAGATGAACGATTTTACCTGACGAAGTTCTGACTTTGTGTGGATATACCGCAACAATCTTGTCGGCTAGAGTAGAAGTATCTGGCTCTTTGTAATATATTCTAAAACTCTGGTATTCGGGTTCTTCAAAACCGATAACGTCTACCTCTACTGCAATCCAGTCTTCACTACCCTCAAGCTCTCGTAAAGATTTATGCTCTGTGGGCTTGTGCTCATCATCATAGGTGTAATAAGTCCCTGCTACTTCTGTTGCCATAAGCTCTGACCCATTGGCTGGATTTCTGTTTAGCTTGGCTAGTTCTGTAATCGTATCAAATATCATTCCCATAGCTTTATTATAACCCTATATATAGAGTTGGAGGAAGCTTAGGCTTACGAAACTAATACTTATAGAATCAACGCTTTAGTTGGCTCTTTAGGGGTAAAGCTAAAATTCTTAAACGAGAACAAAATGCTCTTTACGTCTTTGAAGCGTTGTAATAGGTCGTTTACGATAGTTTCAGGCTGGGTTTGAGTGTAGTCTTCGTTTGCCAGCCATGTAGGATCTAGTACGTCATAGCATTATTGATTGAGCGTGATAACAGATACAGGTTTGTTCAATATGACAAAGTTTGAGTAGAATTTTTGAGTATCTTGTCTATTTGTAGTAAGCCTTCTTTAGATCTTCTGGCTTTCTACTTTTAACTGTCTTGGTTGCAATTTTACGTCGCTAAATAAATCAACTTGCAGCGTGTGCTTTCCTCATATCCTTAAAGGATTTCTCTATGATTCTTTCTAAAACTCCCAGGTTTATGTCTGATAATTTGTTGATATAGAGACAGCCGACGCTGGTTTTATGCCTACCAAGATCCTTAAGTAAGTCCTGCATGTCGGCAAAGCCCGGCATAATATAAAGTGTCAGGTTATGCTTTCTAGGCGAGAACCCAGTCAGTGGCCAGTCGCCTTCTTGGTTGCTTCTTTCCGACTTATAGTGATACTGCCCAAAACCAATTATAGATTTCCCCCACATTTTGGGCTTCTCGCTTGTTATCCGTATAAATATTTCAAGCAGCCTAAAGCTGTCCTGCTTTTTAGTTTCATCCGGTACGGCATTAATAAAGTCTTCTACGCTCGCATCACTAACTTTTGTCTTAAGCTCGCTCATAATCTTATTATACCAAACAGCACGCCAACCTATTGGTCGCCACTGCCCTTGCAGAAAATGTCTAGTGGAAAGCCATTCCAAGTAGGACATTGCTCAGTATGTTGTTGGCCACCTGTGCACCATAGGCGAGAATAATGCAAATCATAAGACCTAAAGACTGTTGGCTTAACAGGATAGCTCCGCTTTACCGAAACATTGCATAGTTGATTATATTAGTGCGTACTATTAAATCATGACGAGTAAAAGTTTGCACATCGCTGAACACAATCAATCAGAACCCTTAGTAATAATCTCGGGAGCTAACTGTGGGCTAGGCTTAAGTTTGGTCAGGCGGTTTGGGAGGCCCAGAGATCAGGACAATAATGCTCTTTACCGCGTGCTGGCAACAGCTCGAACCGAAGACGCGGTTTCGAGACTGAACGACTTAATGCAGAATGAAGGAATTGCAGGTGAAGCTTCTTTGATTGAGCTTGATCGGCCAGAACCTGGGTATATATCTGATTGGTATGAGGAGGTGACTGTCAAGCATGGGGAGCCTACACTGCTGATAAACAATGCTGGCGACCCAGCCCCAGGTTCCCTTGAGGAGCTAACCGATGAAGCAATTATTGGCGGCACAACAACGAATTTTATATCTCCCTTATTACTTATTAAGCATGCCTCGCGACATCTACGAAGAAACAATGGTGGGGTATTGAATATCTCATCGCTTGCTGCTAGTGCGCCACTACCCGGCATGTCTCCGGTTTACGTAGGGACTAAAGCTGCAATTAATATGAGCACAACACCTTTGGCGGAACAGGGTTACCGGGTAAACTCCTTGGTGCTTGGAGCAGTAGATACAAGAATGTGGCATGACAATGTTCCAGATAGTATAAAGCCTGCAATTCAAGAGCAAATGCGTAGTGGTCGGCCATATTTAACTGAAGAGGTGGCTCGGGCTGCGCGCCTAATTCTTGAGTCTGGTATAACGCGCAAAATAATTCACATGAACGACGGGCTTTATGACCCTGCACCAGACGATCCATTTCAAATTACTTACAAGGAACAGGACTTTTCTAGCTAGTAAACCAAACTATCAAGGTTTTAAACCAGGCTCGGCTTCAGCTATTTTGCGGGTGGTCAGGTCTTTGTACAAAGCAAGAACTTGAAGCCAAAATTGATAGAGACGAGGTTATGTCCTGGCCGTTTTCTCGCAGCTACCCCATATTTTATGCGTATGTTGGGTCAACACCCCTATAGGTGCCTACGGTTACCTCTTTGCAATTTTGTACTTAACTATTTATCTAAGTTATTTGAAAATCAAATATTTGAAACAAGATAGCCGTTAATGGCTAAACTTTTTTCCATATTGGTGCGGAGTGCTTGCCCTTAGTCACCCTGCCCATATGAATTAACCCGTATCCAAGAATAATAGCGCCGAAGCCAGTTAACACACCTGAATCGTATTCGCCACCAGTTCGTGGTAGTTTAAGGTCTTGGTGAAGTTTTGGACCCTTTGGCAACTTTGTTCTGCCCGGTGTCATTTGGACGCCTTGACTTTGGTTTGTGCCTTTAGCTAAATTGTTAACATTTGCAGCCGCAGGATCAGCTGTTTCTGGCCTGGGAGCCTGCGGGGTTTTAGGCTCTTCTGGAGTCACGACAACTTCTGGGCTGGGCCCTACGTCTTCATCAGGCTCTTCATTTGGTTCAGTAGGCTCGGTTGGCTCTTCCGGCTCTTCGGGTTCTTCTGGTTGTTCCGGCTCTTCTGGTACCTCAGGCTCAGTTACGACTGGCGCTTTGTAGCATGGGTTTTCTAGTTCGGCACTTTCTCCTCGCGCTTCAAGAATAAGGTCAAGGAAAGAAGCAGGAATAACAAGCGCACCCTGACTGTTTCCCTCTATTGGTACTGTACGAATAAATTCCACACCTTGTGCGTTGCGACCACTTACATTCAGTTCAACACCTGTGGTGCCGTGGTTATGCAGATTAACAATATCAACCGTGTCACCTGATGTATCGGGGTTGCCAATAATCGGCGATCCGCACTCAAATTTATATTTAACATCAGTTATGCCGGTAGGCTGAGTCTCTAGTGCTTCTTGAGCTTGCGCCATATTCGGAGCCATCGTGCTGCCCGCGGCAACCGCAAGTAGCATTACACTATTTAGGGTTCCGCGCGTAAGTCTTTCTGGGATTTGTCCTGACATAATGAATATTTACCTGACCTTTTCCCGGAAAGTACGGAATATAGTAGGACACCCGCCTAAGATCTCAGGGGCTACAATGGCGGAATGGATAGCAAGAAGAAATACGAGGGGTTAAGCAGCGCGGAGCGCAGCGAGATAGAGATTTTATTGAACAGAAAATGTA
>JAJDCL010000030.1 GCA_029260875.1 Candidatus Saccharimonadota bacterium | reverse complement strand
CCTACATAATCGTCAAGGCACTCGGGAAACAGAACCGTCTGCTCTCTGGAATCGCCCTGGATATAGTCCATATGGCAACCTTAGTAAATGGGATGTCAAAAGCTAGCACAATTTCGAATTAATATCAAGCATAAACCTATTGTTTCAAGTAGTTTAAGTAACTATTAGATACTCAAGGAAAATGCAACAACGAGCCAATTTAAACCAGACTATTGGCTTCTGCTTTAGGACTTATGAGACAGCCTCTGGAAGCCAGACTCACATTCATGAGGTTTGATGTGCCGCCCTCACGGGCTCTGGATCCCTTTAATGACCTGACCCCGACCTGACGGTCGGGGTTACATTCTGTTTTGGTGCTTTGCGCGGCACTAAGTGAGCATTAGATTGAACGTAGCTTTTTGACAGCCGAGAATGGGCCCTTCATCGCGACCAGAAGGCAGATAGAGGTAGCGCCCAGAGTCCTTCTCCAAATGGCAATGCCGCGCCGCTGCCTCGATAAAGAACCACACCCACAAACTGCCGGTCACCTACAAGGTTTTGCTGAAACCATTTCAAGTGCTTGAAATCACTTCGACTTACAGCACCTGCTTTGACTTCAATCCCAATAATTGCACCGTCATAACGCTCTACCAAAAAATCGATCTCTCGCTGTTCTCGGTCTCGATAATGTGAAAGTGAAAAATCTCCATCCGACGCATCAACATAGGCCGATAATTCATTGAATACAAAGGTCTCAACTATTTTGCCAACACGATCTGAATTTAGTAATACCTCGTCCAACCGCCAATCCAGGATTGATGCCATCAGGCCACAATCGCACATATAGACTTTTTCCATTCGCCCAACTCGCTGATAATCGGTCTTGGTCCAAGGTGGGAGTGTCTCGATCAAAAACATCAGTTCGAGCACATTCAAATACGATCTGAGCGTGGGTCGGGATACCGCTAGTTTTTCTCCGATTCTCGCATAGTTCACCAATTGCCCGGACCACGCAGCCATAGCTTGGATGAGATCGTTCATGGCCTTGTGGTCTCGTACCCGATCAATATCTTTGAGATCGTGTTCAAGCAAAGCTGAAATGTAGTTTCTGTGCCATCGGCGCCGATGTCGATCCTCCGGCTTGCCGGCAGCCTCTGGAAATCCACCTCTAAAGAGTTTGCCAACCAATGTCTCTTTTGACTGCCCACCATTGGAATCACTGAACGCCTCACCGTTCAATATTCGCATTAGGAGATCCGGCACTTTTAATACGACTTCACCAGCCGCCAGTGTTCTAAGTCGAATGGATGTGGTACGGCCCGCCAACGATTCTTGCACTTTTGGCAGATCCTTAATTCGGGCGGACCCGGTGATCAAAAACTGGCCAGGTTGCCGGTTTTCATCCACAACTTTTTTGATCGCCGTGATCAACGTGGGCACGCGTTGAACCTCGTCGATGATTAAGGTCTGCCCCGAATGGGACAAGAACCCAAGTGGGTCGGTTTCCGCAGACACCTTCAAGCTAGGGTCATCCAAAGTACGATATTCCACCTTGTCTGTTACTAGGTTCTTGACCAGTGTTGTCTTGCCTGATTGGCGGGGCCCAGTCAATTCCACAACTCGACTGGCACCAAGCGCATCTTCCATCAAGTTTTGTTGCCATCTGGGTATCTCGTCTTTTATCGGCATTGGCCCCCCAAAAACAGATCGCATATCGCGAACGATTGACCCCGCATATTGTAACCTAAGATGTCCGCGTATTGTAATGTTAAACATCCGCGTTTTGTATATTTTAAAGCCAGACATGAACAGGAGAATGCCATTCTGAAAGGCAATTTGCACTCGGCCGGTGAATGCCTTGTTCTAAGCCTCACAGAGGCGGCAGATTATAGCCCCGGTCGTAAGGCCGGGGTTTCGTACGTGCATGCATCACAACAAGAATCGCGACATATTGCGACAAGTATCGCGACATGGCCTCAATCAAACTCGAGTCCGCGATAAAAACAGCAAAGGCACATTTTGAAAGAGGTTTGAAGAGAGCGTGTTGGTGTGAAAAGCGACCGGCAAGGACAATGGCTAACAGCCGAACCTCCGACACGGATGTCGGACTCACATTGGAAAGGTTCTATGTGCCGGCGAGGACTAGGCTGACAGCCGAACCTCTGGCTGGCCGGCTTCATCAATTACGCCGCGCCGGGGAAGCCAGACTCACATTCTTGAAGCTTGCTGCTTGAAGCTTGCTGCTTGTTGCTTTCTTGGCCTGACGGTCGGGGCTATATCCTGTCGCGCTTTGGCGCTTTGGGAGGCTTGAGGGGGATTTAATTGAACGGAGCGTTTTGACACCACAAGCGGGACGCATGTGCCACGATTGCTTTCGCTCGGCCGGTGAGGGATCGGGTGTTGAGCCTCACAGAGGCGGCAGATTATAGCCCCGGTCGTAAGGCCGGGGTCGATCGCAATAACCACATAGAGCCCCTTCGGGCGGCAGGAGGTTGGGGAGCATTTATTGATTGGATTTATACGCATGTTGTTGGTGTTGAATATTTTGAATCCACAGGCGGATTATTAACACATAGGGAGATCTAGCCCGAAAATCGGAGGCCGGATGTGCCGCCCTCAGGGGCTCGGTATCCCTTTTATGACCTATCCCCGACCTGACGGTCGGGGCTATATCCTGTCGCGCTTTGGCGCTTTCGGAACGCGTGAGGTGATAGTTTGATTGAAAGGAGCGTTTTGACACCACAAGCGGGACGCATGTGCCACGATTGGATGAGGGCTGACAGCCGAACCTCTGGCTAGAAGCCAGACTCAGTGCGCCCAGGAGGGTGTTATGTCGGAGAGGTGAAAGTCCTCTTCAAACTATAGCTTCAAAGTTTGTAACCAAATTCAACCGCGTCATCGTGAGATGAGGTGGGAAGCAGAAAGAGG
>JAJDCL010000029.1 GCA_029260875.1 Candidatus Saccharimonadota bacterium | reverse complement strand
CAGCCACACGTGCGCATCGGCTGAATTTCAAGTCCTCTGTGAGGTAAGACCACCAACCGGAGAGCCGTATGCGGGAGAACCGCACGTACGGTTCGGAGGGAGGGGGGATTCAGAAATGGCTCCTCCCTACCCCTATCATTGCGTGCGCTGTAATCTCCGGCTGGCCGGCTGTTGCGCCGCGCCGGGGGATTAACGGCGACATGTCCCCAATTATCCTCACCAATTTACTTGTATCTTGTTCATTGTGGAAGCATGTGGGCTAGCGTTCCGCCTTTGTCAGCTAAAATCATCCATATATAATCGAAGCATCTATGGGAACTCACCAGATCAGTTCGGAGCCTCTCAACGTTGTTCTTAATAACAGGACCAAAAGAATATGATGAAGAATATTTCAAACCCGGTCAGTTTATTGGTGATTTTTTCAATATCAATTATCCCATCATTTAATCACCCAAATACGTTACTCACAATATCAAGGACGATTGGGCTTTTTTTGTATATTGTTTACTTGTTTTCATGGGCACTTGATTTGCATTTTCGAACGAAAAGATCAAAAAGCGCATGCCGCGGATCCGAATACACATTAGTTACATACTTTGCCATGTCGTATTTTTTCTACTTCGCATCTAAAATCTTAAACAAAGAAAAGTTCGACGTGTTGGCTCACGTGTTGTCCTTTTTCATCGTATATGTCTCGATCTATGTCTTTGGTTTCATTGATGACCCGGCTGTTTCGAATGATGAATAAAGTGAATTTGGAAACGATTTATCGGCATGGTTTACGGGGACATGATTTACGGGGACACATGGTTTACGGGGACACATTGTCGCTAAGTGAGTCTATCACCCATTTTTGATGTCGCGTTTTTGAAGCTTTACGCGCAACAAACAAGCTGATCTAGGTCGTTTCTTCTTCGCCTGCGAGGCTCTGGTTTCGAGCCTCAACGAGGCGGCAGGTTTTAGCCCCGGTCGTCAGGCCGGGGTTCAAGGTTCCAAATTCCGCAAAGAGCCCCTTCGGGCGGCAGGAGGTTGGGTAATATTTTGGGTTTGGATTTGACGTACGTTGTGGTCTTGGTCACAGGTGGGTCACTTTTACGTTGTCAATCGATGTCGGACACTTGATGTGCCGCCCTAAGGGGCTCGGGAACCTTTTCTTGACCTTACCCCGACCAGCCGGTCGGGGCTATATTCTGTCGCGCTTTGGCGCTTTGGGAGGGCGTGGTTTTCGAGTGTGGAACAGACATCTTGCCTGTTGGGGTTTCTTTTTTTCAAAGAGTGGGCACAATGGGAAACGGGCTGCAACTATATTGAACCGGAGCTCTTTGACATCACAGGCGGGACGCCTGTGCCACATGGGCCTTTGATCTCAACTGTGGAACAGGCTTCTAGCCTGTTGGGACTAGTGTTTGTTGAGGAGACAGGACATAAATACAAAGGGTTGCATTTGGGTTGATCGGGCTTTTTGAGATCACTGGCGGGACGCTGCTGCAGGTACCAAACACCTCCGCCTGGCCGGCTTCACCCGTTACGCCGCGCCAAGGAAGCTCGAACTCACATTGCGTGCGCTGTAATCTCCGGCTGGCCGGCTGTTGCGCCGCGCCGGGGGAAGCTCGGACTCAGGTCCTTGAGGCTTGCTGCTTGGAGCTTGTTGCTTGTTGCTTGAGGCGTATGTGTGGAACAGGCATCTTGCCTGTTGGGGTTTCTTTTTTTCAAAGAGTGGGCACAATGGGAAACGGGCTGCAACTATATTGAACTGGAGCTCTTTGACATCACAGGCGGGACGCCTGTGCCACATGGGTCTTTGATCTCAACCGTGGAACAGGCTTCTAACCTGTTGGGGTTTCTGTTTGTTGGGGAGACGGGGCATAAATACAAAGGGTTGCATTTGGGTTGATCGGGCTTTTTGAGATCACTGGCGGGACGGGGCTGCAGGTACCAAACACCTCCGCCTGGCCGGCTTCACCCGTTACGCCGCGCCAAGGAAGCTCGGACTCACATTGCGTGCGCTGTAATCTCCTGCTGGCCGGCTGTTGCGCCGCGCCGGGGGAAGCTCGGACTCAGGTTCTTGAGGCTTGATGCTCTTTGTCTTATTATAGGATAAGCAACTAACGTATAATAAGGAAGACGCCTATTATAGGTTGGGTCGATGAAACGAAAACGCCAGGGTAAATACGTAACCATATCGACGGTGGGTGAGAAAGCGCAGGCTTTTGTGCCCGCACCGCTGCCGCCCCATCCGCCCATCGACTGGACAGCCGAACTGCGCGGCAAATTCGATCAGGCGCTGCTAGCGTTAGGACGACTGGACAGCGTTTCGACCCTGCTGCCGGATACCTCACTGTTCCTCTACATGTACGTCCGCAAGGAGGCAGTGCTTTCCTCTATGATTGAGGGCACGCAATCGTCGTTGTCGGATCTACTTTTGTATGAGCTTGAAGAGGCGCCCGGCGTTCCATTGGATGATGTACGTGAAGTCTGCAATTATGTGGCCGCCCTCAACCACGGATTACGTCTGTTGGAGGAAGGTCTGCCGATATCGTTGCGTCTTTTGCGCGAGATCCACGGCGTGCTCTTGAGCAAGGGTCGGGGTAGCAATCAGAGACCTGGAGAGTTTCGACGCAGCCAAAACTGGATCGGAGGCACAAGACCGGGTAACGCGGCATTTGTTCCCCCACCTCCTGAGTTTGTGCTGGATTGTATGAGCAAGCTGGAGCTATTTCTGCACGACCAGCCAGAGGCAACCCCGGAGCTGCTCAAGGCAGCGCTTGCCCACGTTCAGTTTGAGACAATCCACCCGTTTCTCGACGGAAATGGTCGCCTGGGACGAATGCTGATTACGTTGCTTTTGTGCGACCAAAAGATGCTGATGAAGCCAATGCTCTACCTCAGCCTCTACTTCAAAACACACCGCCAGTATTATTACGATTTGCTCAACAACGTGCGCATGACGGGTGACTGGGAAGCTTGGCTCGATTTCTTCGCCGAGGCCGTCATCGTTACGGCAACCCAGGCCGTGGAAACGGCCCAGCAACTTCTCGATCTCTCCAAGCAGGATCGAAACATGGTCGGCGGACTCGGTCGAGCAACCCCATCGACTTTGCAAGTTCATCGTGCCCTCATGGAGCATCCCATTGCCACTTCACGCTCGCTCGTAAAGAAAACGGGCCTCACGCCAGCCACCGTCAATAAAGCGCTTAGCCACTTGCAACAACTTGGAATTGTCAAAGAGCTCACCGCCCAAAAACGCAACCGCCTGTTCAGTTACTTTGGCTATATTGAGATCATAAGTCGAGGAACCGAACTACCAAGCGTCTGATAAGAACAAAAGGCTTCGAACCTCTGGCTCCACTGGTTACGTCGCGCGAAGGATGTCGAACGCACGTTCTTGAGGCTTGCTGCTTGCTGCTTGTTGCTTGGAGCTGCTTGATGTGCCGCCCTAAGGGGCTCAGGAATCTCTTCTTGACCTGACCCCGACCTGTCGGTCGGGGCTATATTCTGTCGCGCTTTGGCGCTTTGGGAGGTGCTTGAGGCGTATGTGTGGAACAGGCATCTTGCCTGTTGGGGATCTCATCTTTTCAAAGAGTGGGCACAATGGGAAACGGGCTGCAACTATATTGAACTGGAGCTCTTTGACATCACAGGCGGGACGCCTGTGCCACATGGGTCTTTGATCTCAACCGTGGAACAGGCTTCTAGCCTGTTGGGGTTTCTGTTTGTTGGGGAGACGGGGCATAAATACAAAGGGTTGCATTTGGGATGATCGGGCTTTTTGAGATCACTGGCGGGACGCTGCTGCAGGTACCAAACACCTCCGCCTGGCCGGCTTCACCCGTTACGCCGCACCAAGGAAGCTCGGACTCACATTGCGTGCGCTGTAACCTCCGGCTGGCCGGCTGTTGCGCCGCGCCAGCGAAGCTCGGACTCAGGTTCTTGAGGCTTGCTGCTTGTTGCTTGTCGCTTGTTGCTTGATGCTTGAAGCCTGTCGCTTCTGCTAAGATCTTTGGCTTGGCACCATCGCTCCATAGGGAAACCCAGCAATGCAAGATCCAGAACTGCCTCTGATTTCGATTGTCACCGCTACCTACAACCGTTCCAATGTGTTACGGCACACCATTCGGTCCGTGCAGGCACAGACACACGAACATTGGGAAATGTGGATTATCGGCGATGCCTGTACCGATGACACCGCCGAAGTGGTACAAGCCATCGCTGACACACGCATCCATTTCTATAACCTGCCTCAGAATGTGGGCGAGCAGTCTGGACCCAATAACGAAGGCTTAAGCCGAGTCAAGGGCCCCTATGTTGCCATGTTGAATCATGATGACCTTTGGTATCCCGACCACTTGAAGCGACTACTCGATGAAATACAGGACTCCAACGCGGATCTTGTCTTTTCACCCATACAAAGAGTTGTTCCTGGTTCGGGTCCTGTCTTTTTTGGCTGGTTTCCCAAAGGCCGCTACCATATTGGCTCAACCGCGCCTGCATCTAGCTGGTTGTTTCGTCGCGACATCGTTGAACAAGTAGGGCCCTGGCGGTTCTATCGTGAGATCCGCAATATTCCGTCTCAGGACTGGTTGTTTCGGGCCTGGAAGATGGGACTAAAGCTAAAGGGAACCCAGGTCCCGAGTGTCCTAGCCTTTTCAACCAATTTGCGGCCGGGCTGCTATGCAGAACGCCACGAATCGGAACAACGCGCTTGGATGGAACGGCTACTCAAAGAACCCGATCTTCGCACAAAAATCCTTGATGAGTACCGACAACAACATTCCTGGAAGCGCGTTTTCAAGCCACATCAATGGGCGAGCCTTCTTTACGATCTACTGCGTTGGAGCATCATGAAGGCCAAACTGATTTACGGCACAGTAACGCGCAGCGACCCCAAAATCCTGATTTCACTCATCAAATGCCAGAGACGGGGGCAATTTATCGATCATTTGCGTAAAATAAGAGGGTTAAGCCTATTAGAGAGAAAGTGAAGCGATGAAGACCACCCACCTTGACCAACAAATGGTCCACGGCGCCACACGCGACAATCAGAGCATCACCTCAGACTGGCAGCCGCTACAAACCAACATCTCAGGCGTTGTGCTGCGCGAAGTCAAGAATGTGTACAAGCGATCTGGCGGAACGTTAACCGAGCTTTACCGCCAAGACTGGAAGACTGACCAGGGTACGATTGATCAAGTCTTCCAAAATATCCTGGAACCGGGCCAAGTTAGCGCGTGGCATATGCACGAGCACACCACCGATCGCTTATTCGTCAACTTGGGTAGCTTGAAAGTGGTGCTCTTTGATGGCCGGAACGCCAGTCCTACTCGTGGCGTCATCAACGAATTCTGTCTTGGTCTCCAACGTCCTGGACTATTGGTTATCCCGCCCGGCGTGTGGCACGGCGTGAAGAATATCGGCTCGCAAGTGGCGGCCCTGATTAATATGGTGGACCGCGCTTATGCCTACGATGCACCAGACCATTGGCGTCTACCCTCCGACAGCGATCAAATCCCTTTCAGCTTTTAACCGGTGTGCTCGTATCCCGATTGAATCAGGCGAAATACATGCAAACGTCCGACATCAAATTTACGGCGACATTTTGGTGAAAAGTGTGTTTTCCAATGTGGATTTCGGAGGCTTGCCTCCGCTTTATCGAAAAATTACGTTGAACAAGATAAGTCACTCATCGCGATGCTTGCTTCGCGAGCGCTTATTGAACCTTGATTAGCAATTTTCGTCGGTGCTTCTCAGGACTTTGATTCAATTTGAGCCTCAACGAGGCGGTAGGTTTTAGCCCCGGTCGTCAGGCCGGGGGTCGGTTCCAAATTCCGTAACGAGCCCCCTCGGGCGGCAGGAGGTTGGGTCCTTTTTGGGTTTGGATTTGACGTATGTATATGGCGCGGGTCACAAGTTGATTTTTGGTCCACATTTGAACGTAAGATACGAGAATTAGAAGCATTAGGCTCGACGAGCAAGCTCATCGATATCGTATCTTCGTCACCTTCTCAGCACCTGATCAAAAGCGGCAGCAAGCTGCGCGCACTCCACATCGGAGCTTGATGTGTGTATTTTTTTAGGAGCACGGTGTCGGTAAATGACTTGATTTGTTGGAGATGGCTCGGTGGAGAGTGTAGCCGCCGATCCCGGGTAGATAGCGCTGCAATACTGCTTACATGGGGATGAGAGCTGACAGCCTAACCTCCGTCTGGAAGAGGCTGTCGCATAAGTCCTAAATAATTCGACGTAGCGGTTAGAATGACTATCTTATTTGCTGTATTTACCTGAATACAAACGGATTATAACCTCTGGCTAGAAGCCAAACTCACATTCTTGAGCTTTGAAGCGAGTTATGCGACAGCCTCTGGAAGACGGACTCACATTGGTGCACAGATGGGTTTACGGGGACACGTTGTCGTTAAGCGTTGTCGTTAAGCGAGTCTATTACCCATTTCTGAAGCCGCGGTTTTGAAGCTTTGTCCTCAACAAACAAGCTGATCTAGGTCGATTTTTTCGTTTCTTCTTTGCCTGCGAGGCCCTGGTTTCGAGCCTCAACGAGGCGGTAGGTTTTAGCCCCGGTCGTCAGGCCGGGGGTCGGTTCCAAATTCCGTAACGAGCCCCCTCGGGCGGCAGGAGGTTGAGTCCTTTTTGGGTTTGGATTTGACGTATGTATATGGCGCGGGTCACAAGTTGATTTTTGGTCCACATTGGACGTAAGACACGAGAATTAGAAGCATTAGGCTCGACGAGCAAGCTCATCGATATCGTATCTTCGTCACCTTCTCAGCACCTGATCAAAAGCGGCAGCAAGCAGCAGCGGCTGCAAACTGCGCGCACTCCACATCGGAGCATGATGTGTGGAATCTTTCAGCAATACGGTGTTGGTAAATGCCTTGCTTTGATGGAGATGGGTCGATGCCGTGTGCAACCGCCGGGCTCGCGCACGAGCGATCCCAGGTGAGACGAAGATGCATTACAGCTTACATGGGGATGAGGCTGACAGCCGAACCTCCGTCTGGAAGACGGACTCAGTGCGCCCAGGAGGGTGTTATGTCGGAGAGGTGAAAGTCCTCTTCAAACTATAGCTTCAAAGTTTGTAACCAAATTCAACCGCGTCATCGTGAGATGAGGTGGGAAGCAGAAAGAGGTGAATGACCAGTCTAT
>JAJDCL010000028.1 GCA_029260875.1 Candidatus Saccharimonadota bacterium | reverse complement strand
GAGGATTGTTTGGATTACAACTTCTACCGGCCACACAGTAGCCTAAACATGATGACCCCGATTGAATACTTACAAAGCCTAACCGGCTTTGAGCATGCTACAGTAAATACAAGTGTCCTATATGTTTAGTGGGTCGACCCCCTATTAATTAATTGCATTGACTTTTTGCATAAGACATGTTATTAATTAATAGCTATAATTACAACCTAAATAGAAATAGAAGAAAATAAACATGACAGGCGAAACAGGCAAGCCACCGCAGGGTCCGCAAAGTTTGGAATATAAGATTGGTCAGGGCCAGTGGGAGGCTTTAGAATTATATTTTCAAGGGATAGCCAACACTAAGGGGCGAGGCCCGTACGGGTATCATGAAAAAGCAGAACAGGGCAGGTTGGCAAATGCTCTTATGAATTATGCAACAACACTTGATTTTGCAGATCTTCAAAATCGCGGTGCAATCGTAGTTTGTTCGGCTGCAGCGATGGGTGCCGCAGCTAGCAAAGATGAACGGGATAGCTATGAATTGTGTCTTCGGCAGTACGGTGGCCTTAGTGAAAACGAGTTGACTATATTTGCTAAATATTGCGAGAGTATTTTAGAGCCCAGAACGACGATTGAATTCAGCGACTTGGCTAGTTACGTTAGCTCTCAGACTATGCTGGCAGGAGATCAGGCGTTTGACCTAGAAAGAAGTGGGCAACCAGTGAACGGTTTAAGGTTGGCGGTTTGTGCCATGGCTGCGACCGTGACTCCTAGCTCAGACAACCAGGCAATGATGATGGATCAGATGAAAAAATTAGTTATTTTAGAGTAGAGTTTATTCAACAGTGACTTCGGTGCGGCCAGTTGTTTTGCCAGAGAAGAGTCGGAACCTGCGAGTATTGAAACGGACTATACCGTCTTTTTCAGCATGAATAGTGAAATCACGGCCGATAAATGTGCCTTTGCCAGGCCGCTTAGTCATGCCGGTTTGACGGACAATAATCTGGCCAGTACGGACTTTTTGGCCACCGAATAGCTTAACCCCGAGCCGTTGACCCGGGCTGTCCTTAACGTTTTTACTTGTGCCGCCTGCTTTGACGTGTGACATATTACTTCCTTATTAGTACTACTAGTTCACGACCAACGATCTGGTTTGGCCTGTGATAGACCAGCTCCCGTTCATTGGCATGAACAAAACTCTGACGAGTATAACCGATTTCCTCTAGGGAATCAAGCACTTTAAGGTGTTGAAAGCCTTGTTGCGTCTTCCAGGCTGGTATTGCCAAGCAAAGCCGAAAGCCCGACCTAGTTTGACCTGCGACATTGCTTAGGAATTTGCGTAGGATGGTGCCTACATCTTGCATAACGTCTCTAAGGACGTTTTGTGCAGGCGCAGCAGAGAAGGGGCGACCCAGATATGTCTCTGAGGCAATCACGCTAAACGGATCCTCCCATTTAGCCATGGTGGCGTCACCTTGGCTGATCCGCCTTTGAGCAGCGTCAACTCTCAACCAATCTAGATTTGCCTTGGAATATTCGACCATACGGGGCTCTAGATCTGTGCCGTATACATCAAACCCCATAAGCGCTGCTTCCTGAAGGACAACTCCGGTTCCACAGAAAGGATCTAGTACGGTAGCGCCAATTTCGGGCCGCGCCAGGTTAACAATTATTTGGGCGAGCTTCGGTGGCAACATGCCTACACGAGCGTCCCTCATCGGTCTAGCTTGGTCACGTGCGCCATAGGCTGCAATGTCCTGTACGGCAATCACTTGAGCTAATACGGTTTGCTGGCCGTCGGCTATGAGCACCAACTCCATGCCGAGTGGACCGGTCATATTGTTGTGGATGGTCTGAGCGGTACTTAAACAAGTATCGGTGTTTGGCACTATGCGTACTGATCGCCCCGAGGCCTTAATGCTTTTTTTGAGTGTTAGTCCACTGGCATTGATTTGTCTTGGCCCCACACTGATGCCGTAAGCACTTAAGCCCAGCTTGAGTTTTCCCTCTGGTAGAAACCCCAAATGCTTTGGCACATTCTCTACTAAGTGTTTTTCTAGCTGACGCCAGTTACTATAAGGAAGATAAGCTAATAGCTTGCAGACCTTTTGTGTGCCACCTAGTCTTACTAATGGCACGGCCTGGGTTTCTGAATCAATTTCTACCGCCTCTTGGCCGACCGGACGCATTCTATCAGCGCCAAACAGGCTTTCTAACTCAGCCAAGCCTAAAACTGGCTGACGCCCTAATATGCATATAGATTTACTCATGCGGTTAAGTATAGCTGGTTTATTACCTCTTGCAGAGATTTAATCTAGAAGCTGTCTTTAGGCTATAATGGCTGGGAATGGTTGATAAGATAAAGCGAAGTCGTTGGAAAATACTCCTCACGCTGGTCACTTTCGGTGCTCTGGTGCTTACTGGTTATGCGCTGCGTGAACAGATATTTCAAACCCTAAAAAACTTACAAACCGCGAACCCCTGGCCAATATTGCTCGTAATACCGCTGTCAGCATTAAATCATTTTTCTCAAGGAAAGATGTACCAGTCAGTATTTAGGATTTTGGGCAGCCGGTTTCGTACTAGGTCAATGATGCGACTTAGCCTAGAGATGAACTTTGTGAACAACGTGTTCCCGACGGCCGGGGTAAGCGGGTTCTCGTATTTAAGTATTCGTCTTAAGAACGAGGATGTTTCTGTGGGTAAGGCAACACTAGTGCAGATTATGCGCTTTGCGCTGTTGTTTGTGTCTTTTCAGGTGTTGCTCGCTCTTGGTTTGTTACTACTGTCGTTTAGTGGTCAGGTGAGTGCCTTTGTCATGATGATTGCCGGTTCGCTGGCAACCTTGCTTTTGATCGGCACACTAATAGTCCTGTTTGTTATTAGTAACGAGTCTAGGCTAAACGCATTTTTCACGGGCTTAACCAGATTCTTAAACCGGGTTATAAAAATTGTGCGACCGCGACACCCGGAAACGATCAATATAAGCCGGGTACAGCGGGTGTTCAGGGAGCTACACGAAAACTACCGTCTACTTAGGCTGCATGTGATGGATTTAATACCTCCATTGAGGTTCGCCCTGCTGGCCAATATTAGTGAGATAGCAGCTGTATTTGCGGTATTTGTTGCTTTTGGGCAATTTGTAAATCCTGGCGCTATCATCATTGCGTACGCGGTAGCGAATTTTGCCGGCATTATGTCTATTCTGCCCGGTGGAATAGGTATTTATGAAGGTCTGATGACTGCGGTGTTTGCTGCCGCTGGAGTGCCTGCTGGCTTGAGTCTCCCTGTGGTAATCGCCTTTAGGATGGTGAGTATGGCTATACAGCTGCCCACGGGCTACTATTTTTACCAAAGGGCTCTTCACTACGAGCCCCCTCCTCGCGTTTTTTGATAAATACGGTAGCAGTAGTAACCCTGCATTTAAAGTATTAGTGATAAAGTTGTTGTATGGAAGAGATTGTTTTTTCGCCGGTAGATCTTGTTGCTTCACTGAACCAGACACTGGAGTTTGCGTACCCTAGTGTTTCGGTCGTGGGCGAGCTGGCAAACTTCCGGATTAGTAAGAACAAATGGGTGTATTTTGATTTAAAAGATGAATATGCCAGTGTTAAGTTCTTTGGCACGGTCTTTTTACTGCCCGGGCCATTAGAGGACGGCCTTATGATGCAAGTTCGTGGCACCCCGAGACTGCACCCACAATATGGTTTTAGCGTTAGTATTCAATCTATCCAGTCTGTGGGAGATGGTTCGCTCAAGCGCGCAGCATCGTTACTAGAAGCCAAATTGGTTGCCGAGGGCTTATTTGACGCTAGTCGTAAGCGTCCTTTGCGGTTGCCTCCACGCAAGGTTGGGCTGATCACATCAGGGGAATCTGCTGCTTATGCGGATTTCTTAAAGATTATAAATGTGCGCTGGGTGGGTATAGATATTTTGCTTGCTGATGTACAGGTCCAGGGCGAACCAGCGGTTGGACAGATTGTGCGGGCGGTTGAATACTTTAACAGTCACTCTGAACCGGTTGACGTGCTGGTTATCATCCGTGGTGGCGGTAGCCCTGAAGATTTAGGCGCCTTTAGTACAGAACAGGTTACGCGGGCAATAGCTGGTAGCCGAATCCCGACCCTTGTAGCTATAGGTCACGAAACAGATGTCACGCTAGCTGAATTGGCTGCAGATCTTCGTGCCAGCACCCCCAGTAACGCCGCAGAGTTGTTGGTGCCTGACAGAAAGGACATCACTGACCGCTTGCAACAACTTCAGGCTACCTTGACCCATAGGCTGGAAGAGCTGTTAGGTCTTAGGCGCCGCGAGCACGCCGATAACGCCAAGCTGATGAATGAAGTACTGGTTCGCAAGTTGGACAGCATATCCACACACTTGAATCTAAAAAAACATTTACTGGCAGCACTAGACCCCGCTGCGGCACTTGCGCGTGGTTATGTGATACTAAGGCGTGAGGGCAAACTGATTCGTTCTGGCTCTCAACTCCAAAAAGACATGCTCATAGACATTGAGCTGCAAGATGCTACATCTATAGCGCAAATTAAAAGTATTAAGATAAAATAAGATTATGAAACAGCCGATTGACTACCCAAAACTAAAAGCCGAACTGGACGCGATACTAGACGAGCTGCAATCATCTGAGGGTGATATTGACACAGCTGTAGCAAAGTACGAGCGGGGCATGCAGATATTGCAAGAACTTGAGCTATACCTTAAATCGGCAGAAAACAGGGTTCAAAAAATTAAAGCAGATTTTAGCCAGACTGCTTCATGAGTGTACTGTTTGCCGCGCTCGGCATACTAATCCTAGTTTTTGGTCTTGTAGTATTGCGCGGGGCACCGTATCTACCAACGCTAAGAAAACAAGCCGATATTGCGCTAGACATGCTAGGCCTATCTCCGGGCGAAGTATTGCTAGAGCTAGGTTGTGGCGATGGGCGCATAGCTCGTATGGCTGCTGAACAAGGGGTAAAAGTAGTCGGCTATGAGCTAAACCCCATACTGGTGCTTGTGTCCAGAATGCGCACGTGGAAGTATAGAAGTAGCGTAAAAATAGTCTGGGGCGATTATTGGTCAAAAGACTGGCCCCAAGCGGACGGTATATTTGTCTTTTTGCTTGACCATTACATGGAAAAATTGGATAAAAAAATTATTCAACAATATAGCCAGCATGATATTAAACTCGTCAGTATCGCGTTTAAAATTCCTAGGAGAAGCCCCATCAAGACGTGGCACGGAGTTTTTTTATACGAGTACAAATAAAAACAGGGTTATGCTAACATTAGCTCTATATGGATCCAAACTATCCTCAGCCAGGGCAATACCCCCAGCAACCATATGTGGCGTCACAAGCAAAGCCCAACCATGGCCCCATACTCTTTATCGTCTTGGCGATCTTTGCGATGCTTACGCTTGTGTTTGGGTATTTATGGCTTACAACAGCCTCCAAATACGGCGACCTTAATAATAATTTTGAGCAAAAGCTAGCTGTCGCAAACGAAGAATCTGCTAAGGAGATTAGCGCCAAAAAAGACACTGAGTTGTCTGAGAAGGAAAAGAGCCCATATGCGACCTACCAGGGCCCGGCAGCTTTTGGTAGCGTAAAAATTGTGTATCCTAAAACCTGGTCAGCATTTGTTACAGAAGACGAGAAAAGCAGTACCCCTGTCAACGGTTATTTTCACCCCGGGTTTGTCCCGGGCATACAGTCAGGGACAGCTTTTGCGCTGCATCTTGAGGTTACAGAAACTGACTATGCGCAACTACTAAAGCGGTTTGAGAGTGATAGCAAAAACGGCAAGGTCAAGGTTACACCTTTTCAGATGGGTGACACGGCTGGAGTGAGGGTTGACGGCGAGATAGAAAATAAGAAAAAAGGCTCAGTGGTAATGTTCCCGTTGCGTGACAAAACACTAAAGTTAACGGCTGAATCAGAGCAGTTCACCAAAGATTTTGACGACATAATAATTAAAAACTTGTCATTTTCTCCATAGGGCCCAGCAGAATATCGCAACCATATACGTAAGGAGTTTCTATGAAACTCTACAGTGCTATACTGGAGATATAACTTGAGGGTAACAGACGACTATGACGACGTCTGATCAGTATAAGGATAGTGAGCACTTACTGCTGGCGCTAGCAGAACAACTTAAGTTGCCACTTTTGCATATATCACAGCACATTGAGCTGGCGAAGATGGGGAAAGAGACTAGATACGAGCACATCGAGAGTGTGGCTGATATGGCGATTCATCTAGTAGATAGCTATTTGTTAAGTCGCCAACTATCAAGTGCACAGTCCGCGCTACAGCTTGAGCCTCTTTCGGTGTCCTCCGTTTTGCAAAGAGTGGCCGAACGCCTCGAAAAGATAGCCAAGGAATATTCTTGTGACATAGAACTTAATCTGAGCGGTAGGTATGCTCCGGTTATGGGGCACCGCAAAAGCCTGGAAGCTGCCATGATATCGCTCGGTTATTCGTTCATAGAAGCGCAGCAGGAATCAGGCATACGCAAGCCACGGCTGGTCCTGGGTGCACATAAAAGCAGGTCGGGGATTGTGGCGGGCACATACGGCAATCATAAAGAACTCACAGCCAATATGTTCCAGCGTGCCAAGCTGTTGCATGGTCGCGCTCGGCAATCGTTGCCTGTCTTTGGGCACAGCTCATCGGCCGGAATTTTTATAGCGGACTCTTTATTCGCGACCATGGCGGGCGGGCTGCATGTTTCGCGCCACAGTAAACTAAGCGGTCTAGCGGTGACGCTAGCGCCAAATACACAGCTGACACTCGTATGAATATATTACTTATCGAACCGGATAGAATATTGGGAGGCAATTACCAAAAAGCATTGGAGCAATACGGGCACAGCGTCAACTGGCAGTCCAATGCCCAGTCAGCCATACACCAGGCTGACGCTGAACGGCCTGACGTTGTTGTCTTAGAATTACAACTTCCAGCACATAACGGTGTAGAGTTTTTGTACGAATTTAGGTCGTACACTGAATGGCAAGACATACCCGTTATTGTGTTGTCAATTGTCTCGGAAGAATCTGTAACGGGTGGCGCCAAGCTACTTGAGCAACTTGGTGTGGTGCGTTTTTTGTATAAACCACAAACCAAGTTGCACCAGCTGGTGTCGGCGGTCAAATATTTGGAACCAGCTTTATCGTGAATCAGATTGTTACGCGCGCGATTGTTCTGTCAAGAACCAACTTTCAGGAAGCGGATCGGATCATAACTGTTCTTACCCCTGACTACGGCAAGATCCGGCTGATTGCTAAGGGGGTCAGGCGCGTTAAGTCCAAGCTAGCTGGCGGTATAGAACTGTTTAGTATAAGCGATATTACGTTTTTGCCTGGCCGTAAGGAGATCGGCACGCTCATATCCTCAAGATTGGCTACCCATTACGGGGATATTGTTAGCGACATAGATCGGACGATGCTTAGCTATGAAATACTAAAGCGCATAAACCGGGTTACCGAAGACGCAGCCGGAGAAGAATATTTTAAACTCTTGGCTGCAACGCTTTCCGGCTTAGACAACAAAGCATTATCGCCAGAGCTTATAGAGCTTTGGTTTAGCATGCAGCTTTTGAAGATCACCGGACATAGCCCAAAACTTAGACAAGATACTGCGGGCAAAGACTTGTCTACAGGCGAGCGCTACATGTTTTCGTATGATGATATGGCTTTTCGCGCGGTTGATGACGGTCCGTTCACAGCTAATCACATAAAACTACTCCGCCTAGGCATTGGCACATCCGAACCTGGTAAGCTAACACAGGTCAAGGGCACCGAAAAACTTGCCGGTGAAGTGCTGCAGCTAGCCAATACTATGTTAAGTCGTCTTGTTCGGATATAATCTGTTCATAAGATGGACACTATTGATTTAATTACGCAGGTTGCGATTTTTGTACTGGGAGTTGGGGCTATTGTGTTGATTGCCCGTAAGAACAAATGGGGCTTTGTAGTTGGCTTGTGCTCGCAGCTGTTTTGGCTTATTTCTGCCATAAGAAGTGAGCAGTGGGGCGTTTTTGCCCCCAGTGTTGTTTATCTGTTTACATGGATATACGGTATATACGAATGGTTTTATAAAGAAGAAAAGGCCAAATCATGAGTGAAGTCAAAATGGAAGACATTGTAAGCCTAGCCAAACGCCGCGGATTTGTATTTCAGGCCTCAGAAATTTATGGTGGTCTGGCTGGATTTTATGACTACGGCCCACTCGGTGTAGAGCTGGCCAACAATATCAAGCAGCTTTGGTGGCAGGCGATGGTTCGTGAACATGACAATATCTTTGGTGTGGACGGCACCATTATTCAGAATCCAAAACTTTGGGAAGCCAGTGGTCACGTGGCAGGATTTACAGATCCACTGGTAGACTGCAAAAGCTGTGGTGCGCGTCATCGTGCTGATCACTTAGCAGACACTGATTCAACAGATTTGAACGAACTCAAAGAGCTGTTAAAGGACAAAGCGTGTCCAACATGCGGCAAAAAAACACTTATGGAGCCGCGCAAATACAACATGATGATGAAAACCTGGGTTGGTCCGGTTGAAGACGAATCATCTATTTCATACTTGCGGCCGGAAACAGCTGGTTCAATATTTATCAATTACGAAAACGTTCGCGAGACTATGCGCGCAAAGCTGCCGTTTGGTATCGCGCAAATAGGCAAGGCTTTTCGGAATGAGATTTCACCACGAGATTTTATTTTCCGCGTGCGTGAGTTAGAACAAATGGAGATGCAGTATTTTATCAAACCTGACATACAACAAGAGGTTTACGAGCGGTGGCGTGAATTTGCATGGAAGTTTTTGACGGAGCGCCTTGGTATTGCAGAAGACAATCTAAAGTGGCACGAGCATGACGTAAAGGAACGTGCACACTACGCAGCAGCAGCCCATGACATCTACTTTAAATATCCGCAAGGGTTCAAAGAGCTTTGGGGTACACATAATCGCACAGACTTTGACCTGTCTAATCACTCGCGTGTTAGTGGCAAAGATCTGAGCTATTTTGATGAAGAATCCAAAGAACGCTTTACTCCGTACGTTATCGAATCATCGGTCGGTGTTGGCCGCATGCTTTTGGCAGTTTTGGTAGATGCCTATCACGAAGAAGAAATTAACGGCGAAACCCGCGTCGTGTTGAAGCTTGCCGCACACCTTGCACCTTACCGTGTAGCGGTCAGCCCGCTGTTAAAAAACAAACCGGAGCTTGTTGAAAAGGCCAAGGAAGTCTACCAAATGCTCAAAAAAGAATTCGGCAACGTAATGTGGGACGACAACGGCAATATAGGCAAACGCTATCGCCGCCAAGACGAAATCGGCACCCCATACTGCGTAGTAATAGACTTTGACACCCTGGCAGATAATACCGTAACGATACGTGACCGCGACACAACAGAGCAAAAGCGGGTGGAGATTAAGGACGTAATCTCAAGTGTCAGCTAGTGTTGATATAGAAGCAAAAGATGCTATCTGGGATTTAGACGGAACATTAATAGATAGCCTGGGTATTTTTACTGAGGTTTTATGCGATGTGCTGCCAGGTCATGGCTTTAATGACCGTCCAGGCGCGCAGATATTTTCAGAAAACCGTCACGGCAGCTTGGCAGAGTCAATCAACAATATCATAGGTGGGAATGTATCAGAGGCAACCATTGAGGCAATAATTGCAGACTTTCTAATCGCCCAGAACGAACATTTTGAGGATATTGAACGTCATATATTTCCGGATGCAAAACGCCTGGCTCAACGTTTATACGCTGCAGATGTATTTCAGATTATGGTAACGAATCGTTTTCATGAAGGCCGGCTCAATGCTAGCCCGCGCAGTATAGTCCAGCGTTCGTCGTTACGAGGAAGGATAGATGCGGTTGTTTGCGGTGATGATAGCTCATTTCGCAAGCCAGACCCCAAGGTGGTAAACCGTTATTTAGAAAGCGGTATGTTAAGTGGTGAACGTTCTTTGGTAATCGGTGACCAGTTCGTAGACGCGCAATTTGCTAGAAATTTAGGAGCCCGGGCAATACTAGTAAGTCGCGATGGCAGCCCTATCCCTCATATAGAAAAGTTAGGCAAAGACTGGTCGGACTACGTCACGATCGTCCAGTCTTTGGACCAAGTAAAAATATGAAAAAGATAAATAATAACTTTGCCAGAGTTAAGTTGCCATGAAGGTTTTGAAGCGGGCTCAGTTTGGCGATCCAATTTTACGCAAAACTGCCAAGAAATTGTCCGTTGATGAAATTAAATCTGTGCGCATCCAAAAACTTATTGAGGACATGCGGTTCACATTGCTTGAAAAGAAACTGGGCATTGGTCTGGCTGCACCTCAAGTTGGTAAAAGCCTAGCCCTGGCCGTTATTGCAATACGGCCGACTGAGCTACGAGCTAAGATCAAGCCGTTTGATCTTGTGCTAATTAACCCAGAGATTACTGAATATAAAGGCAAGACAAAAGAAATGTGGGAAGGCTGTATAAGTGCGGGCAGTAAAGGGACCGCAGATTTGTTTGCTAAAGTGCCAAGATACGAAGAAGTAAAAGTGACTTACTACGACGAAAAGGGAACTAAGCATTCAAAAACATTCAAAGATCTGAAAGCTCAAGTGATACAACACGAAGTTGATCATCTGGGCGGTATCTTATTTGTTGACCTTGTCAAAGACACAAAAACCTACATGACCTACAAAGAATACCTAAAAGTTATCCCAAATGAACTAAACCCCTAAAACTGCTATGATGAAGATAATATGAAAATAGTTTTACTTGATAGAGATGGGACGATTATTCAAGATCCGCCGGATGAACGGTTGGATCGGGAAGAGAAAATTGAGCTATTTGCTGATTCAATTTCTGCGCTTAAGAAATTAGCTGAGAACGGATTTTCCGTAATTCTCGTTACAAATCAAGCTGGAATTAGCGAAGGCAGAATTATGCGGGAAGATTTTGCTAGGATCAACAATTAAGTCATAAAACAGCTTAAGCCAAGCGGCATTAAAATTCTTAAAACATATATGTGCCCACATGGTCCAAACGACGACTGCGAATGCCGTAAACCAAAACCGACTATGATACTAGATGCCGCAAAAGATTTTAGCCTAGATTTATCAAATATTTACATGATCGGTGACCATCGCTCCGATGTGGTGGCGGGTAAGAATGCCGGGGCTAAAGCCATCTTAGTTCGTACGGCCAGAAACGGCCAAGACGAAGGCCCTGAAGCGGACTTTGTGGCCCGAAACCTAACTGAAGCCGTAGATCACATAATCGCAGCCTAGTGTTATGATAAAGCTATGAATAAGAAAGATTTAGAAAAGGCTGTTAAGTATATTGGGTCATGGCTGCCGTTCCGTTTTAGGCGGACAGAAATACCAGGAATGGTAGTGGCGATTGCACATAAGGATAAAATTATTTTTAAGGGTGCATACGGCTATGCCAATATAGAAACTAAAGAAAAAATGACAACTAACCATGTATTTAGAATTGCATCCCATTCTAAAACGTTTACAGCCACAGCCATAATGCAGCTTCAAGAAAAGGGTAAGCTACGAATTGATGATTATGCGGCCGGCTATTTACCATGGCTTAATAAACACAGCGACAAAAGGTTTCATAAAATTACCATAAGACAACTGCTTTCCCATGGTGCAGGCATTATTCGGGATGGCAACAACGCGGATTATTGGCAATTATTAAGAAAATTTCCAAATGAAGATGAATTTAAGAAAGAAACACTGGAGGCAAAATTAATAATTGATAATAATATTAAACTAAAGTACTCCAACTATGGTTATACGCTACTTGGTATGGTTGTTGCTGCTGTTTCAAAGCAGCCATATAACGATTATGTACAAAAAAATATTGTAGATGTGCTTGGACTAAAAAATACGGTCCCTGAGATAAACACCGACATACGCAAAAATCTGGCAACAGGCTATAGTCGTAAAGACTTAGACAAGCGGCTACCAATTGCGGGTGCTGACACGCGTGCTATGTCTTCAGCAACAGGCTTTTGTTCTACGGCTGAAGATATGTGTATATATTTTTCTGCCCATAATCCTCAGTCTAATAAGTTGCTAGATCCAGAGTCAAAGAAAGAAATGCAGCGTACTCAGTGGAAAGTGGAAAACGATGAAAACCCCAAGGGATATTACGGTCTTGGGCTTACTCTTGATAATATTAATAACAATCATTTGATTGGGCACGGCGGTGGCTTCCCGGGCTATATAACAAAGAGTTTTTACGACACCAAGAATGATATTGCAGTAATTGTGCTAACAAATGCGATTGATGGTGGAGCAGGAGCAATTGCAAAAGGCATCTACGGTGTTATAAATAAATTTGATAGCAAAGAGGAAAAACCTAAACAGGAGTTTAGTAAGTTTGAAGGCCGCTTTATGGACTTGTGGAATCTGATAGATATCGCTACTGTCGGCAATAAGATATATGCTGGGTATCCAAATTCTTGGACTCCTTTTAAAGACGCTGAAGAGCTAGAGTATGTGGACGATCAAACACTCAAGGTTATAAAAGCGAACAGCTATAGCGCAGAAAGTGAATTAGTAAAATATATTTTTGATGCAAAAAACAATATTATCAAAGTTGTCTATAATGGCGTTTCGGTTTTTCCTGAAGATCAGTATCTAAAAAGTATAAAAACTAAAAAAGAAATCACTCTCAAATGAAAAATGCAATTTTGCTGCACGGAAGACCCAAAAGGGCAGAATATTATGATGGAAGCCAGCCGAGTGCAAGCAACGCCCACTGGTTTCCGTGGCTGCAAAAACAACTTCTAGTACGCGACATAAAGGCTGATGCTCCCGAGATCCCCTTTGCTTTTGACCTGCAGTGGGACTTATGGGTTAGGGAAGTCCAGAGATTTGAAATAGGCCCAGATACTACATTAATCGGGCACAGCACAGGCGGGGGCTTCTTTGTAAAATATTTAAGCCTTCATCCAGAATTAAATATAGATCAACTTGTACTTGTCGCGCCGTGGATAAATTCTCATCACGAAGAAAATACTGATTTTTTCGATTGCGAGATTGACCCAAATCTAGTTCAAAGATGCAAGAAAATGATAATTTTTAACTCCGATAATGACTATGCACCTGTTCAAAATAGTGTCGCCTTTTTAAGAAGTAAAATACCCGGCGTGACCGTCAAAGATTTTCATAACTACGGTCACTTTTGCTACAGTGACCTGAAAACCGATGCCTTCCCAGAACTGCTAGAAGCAACACTAAAAGCATAGCCTGCTCTAATCCAGCCTCTGGAAGCTCCTGATGAGTGAGTGTCAAAAGCACAATTTATAGCGAGGGGGTGTTTGAGCTCCATCATCCTAAGTAATCATGATGGAGGGAGTTACCCGAGCATTGTGCGCTTTGACAATGAACTCATAAAGAGCTGGAAGCGGCTGCGGCTTTTTTGGATACTTTTGCAGCTGGAGGTAAAAGTATCTCGCTGGCGGCACGAAAGCCGCATTAGGTTGTTATTTTAATCCTATAAAACGAGACAACACATTACAACAATATTGCAATAAAATTATAATTCGTTATAATGTTGGCATGACAATTAAATCTATCCAAAAAGTTATTAAAGTCGGCTCTAGTGCAGGGGTTACTATTCCCGCCAAAGACATGAATCATGCTGGTATTAAACCCGGCGATGAAGTTGAGATTACTGTTAAAAAAATTAAGAGTATAAACCAGCCAAACAACGATGATGTTATAACAGCGGCCCAAAACGTTTTGAAACGCTATAAAAAAGACTTTGAAAATCTAGCTAAGAGATGAACCGTATTACGCTTGAGCAGCTGTTACAACTGCATGTGCTGGTAATTCGCCAGTCTGGTGGTTCTGATGGCCTCAGAGATCTGGGCAGACTAGAAGCGGTTATCGCAACGCAGTATCAAGAAGTTTTCGGTGAAGAGCTATATAAAGGTTTGTTTGAAAAAGCTGCGGCAATGTGCCGAGGGATCATAGCTGACCACCCCTTCATGGATGGTAATAAACGAACTGGAATGCTGGTTGCCGCAACATCGCTTGAAGTTAACGGATACATATTTCAAATTAAACAGGGTGAGCTGGAGGACTTTGCTGTACAGGTCGCCGTGGAACACCTAGACGTCCCGAGAATTGCCGCCTGGCTCAATGCTCACGCAAAAAAGAAATAATGCTACCATTTAGTTAGCATGAACGAGTAGTTTGTACCCCTTTTGCGACTTGGAAGGTGAAAGGAAAATTATGGAAATAGAAGAACTGTACGACGGCTACGTAGATAAGGTATATAAATTCTTTTACATAAAATGTCTAGACCGTGATATAGCCGAAGACCTGACCTCAGCAACATTCGTGTCGTATATTGAGCACACAGAGGGGGAGGCGTCTATTATTAATGATCATGTCAAATATCTTTATGGGATTATGCGTAACACTTGGCTTACATATTTGCGCAATAAATACCGAAAGCAAGAGTTTGCCATAGAAACGATGGATGATTTTGAAGATTATGTAGCGCAAGAAATTGAAAAGTTTGAGGACGTCCCTGTCAAGGAAAGGGCGGCGCGTGTAATAGCACTACTGCCGGACAAGCAGCGCGAGGTAGTCAGTATGCGGTTACTAGAAGAGTTAAGCATTAAAGAAATAGCAGCTTATTTTGGGAAAGACACCAATTATGTAAAAACCACGTACAAGCGTGGCTTTAGGCGTCTAAAGAAGTTAATAGAGCTGCAAGGGCATTTAACACACGCAGGGAAGGAGGCTATATGAAACGCAGAGAAAGTAAATTTATCAGTAAATTCACCAACGACAAACTAATGATTGATAAGGACTTTAAAATGGATTTAAGAAATCAAATATTGAGACGAGCTAAACACGTCCAAAAGCAACCAAAAACTAGCCGATGGCTGAAGTTGGCGCCCGCGCTCATGGTTGTAGCAGGCGTTATGATTGCCGCACTTGTGATTACATCCGGAGCTCCAGCCAACAAATCAACTAACCCGCTAGCTCCGAAAAAAGTTAGCGCAAAAGAGCTATTGGAAAAATCTGAGAACTACTATAAGTCGATTGACCCTACTACCGCGGAGTTTTATACATCCGTAAGTATGTTTAAGCAGGGTCCCATGTATGAAGAGTGTCAGGCGGGGGGCATGGGGAGTGGATCGTCAAGAGACAGAACTATAAATATGGCGTTTAATTCGAGCTCTACTAACGTAGAGGCGTCCTATAACAGGTTAGAACTAGAGACTGGCGCTCTGTTTTCAGAAACTTCGCGGTATGATGATACGGCAATAGAGATGGAGGTCAATATCCCGCGCGATGTATCACTTCCAGAATTCTTAGAAGACTATAAAATTAATGATGAGCTTGCATACAGGGTGATTAACCAAGACGGTCAGGTTATTGCTGCTGATGACATACAAGAAACCGAAGTGAATGGCCGGCGCGTGTATGAATTTTACTTACAGCCAGACCTACAAATTATCGGTAGTTTCAGTGAATGCAAGAATGAAATACTGCAAATTGTACTGGATGCTCAGTCCTATGCCACTATTGAATTCAACATATATACCACAAGCATTAGCCCGGAGAGTCTGATAGTAGGCAATACGCAAGAAGTAACATACAGTAGCCCTGGCGACGAAGCGGCGCTAAAAATAATGACAGAAGCAGGCTTTAACAAAGAAAAAGCTAGAAACGCTACCGACATATACCAATAGCCAAATTGTTAACACAGACCACAAAATACATTTGCTAGACCCCAGATTTCCGCCAGGATTGACTCTAGCGACACTGTATTAGTACTATGCTATGTTCTCATAGAGCTTTGCCCTGACAGTCAAAAAAACCGGCTCTTCAAGATGCTTGACAGGGCCGGTTTTAAAACACCATTAATCAATTTAAATTTTTACGTAGGTTATTGTAAGCGTTTAACGTGCGTTCGTAGAATTGCGCCCACCAAGAAGAGCTAAAATGGACAGAACATTACAATAATAACCACACAAATCATTAAATTATGTAGTTGTGGAAACAGGTTTTATTAATTAGAGAAGCGGTAGAAAGGTTATGGCGGTTTTTCCTTCTAAAACAACAGCTGGTTCGTTATTGTCATCAATAAAAATTCTTTCTTGAAAATCTCTGCTCACTCCGCTTGACCCTGTGACTGTATACTCAAATTTATTACCGCTCACAGGGTCTTTATACATATAACGTGGCGGTCCTTGCTCGCTTGGAATGATGGTTAGCCCCTCCAAGAACTTATTATTAGGCGGTACTTCGTTTATCATGCTGAGGGCAGCCACTTGCATAACTGACCGGGCCTGATCTAGTTGTGCTAATAAGTCTTCGGTTACATCAGTATCGGCTTGGATCAAACCGCATGTTCTATCTACTTTTAGGCCATGACCATCACGAAAGGTCGCGGTAATGTGCGTTTCTTCCGTTATTTTGTCTGGGCCGAATCTGGAGTCACATACTGCCCGAAAACCAGTCGCATTGTCAATAAGATCGGCAGACCTTTGAAATCCGACTTCATCAACAGCCGTGACAAGGGGAATGGTATTAAAAGTAAATACGACAGCGGCAAGTTGCTGAACATCGCCCCTCGGCCCCTGTAATCTATCAAACTCAAAAGGCAGTTGCTCAATTGGTTGCTCGCTAAGAGGTTGGTCCATTTTCATCGTCTTACTCCTTAATGCTGTACGCAACATTAGTATACGCTATAATGTGTGTCAATAAAGTGCCCTACTATGATGAATCCAAAAACTAGATCGGATAAGTAAAAAAGCCGGCTCGATTACATATCAGTAATTGAGCCGGCTAGTGCCAAGTTATGTTTTACTTTTTGGATCTGCGAAGATTCGTGTAAGCATCTTCTAGGACACGCCCAGCAATGTCTCGGCCACCAAGCCCAAAGGCAAGAGCAAAGGTAAGTACAAATCCAGAAACAATAATGTTGATGTTTGTAGCAAGGACTGTGGTGTCAAAGCCCAGCTGATCAATCGCCATTAAGGTACCGAAAAGCATGATCAGATAGAAAGTCAGGTTACCTATCCCGTGGCCAAAATCAACACGCATGCGGTGCAGAGAAGCCGTAACTACGTCACGCACTAAACGAGCACCGGCAATCGTGACTGTAAGCACAATTGCAGCAGCCAGTACGCTTGGCAAGTAGCCAAGCAGGCTATTAATTACATCGCTCATTGCGGTTAACCCAAGTACGTCTGAAATTGTTAGTGCAAAGATGATTATAATCACCCAGAAAACGATCCGGCTGCTAATTTCTACAAAATCAACGTTAATCTCTGCCGTCTTCAGGCTTTTAGACACGGTTTTGTTTTTGGCGATTTTGTTAACACCAATTAAGTTAAGAACTTTTGCAACACCGGCCTGAGCTAGCTTGGCAACAACTACAGCCAGAACAAGCAGTAAAAGCGCCCCAAATACCTTCGGTAGATAGCCGCCCACTGATGTCCAGAATTCATTAGCAGAATCTCTGAACTGATTTACGATCCCTGTACTTTCACTCATATACCCTCCTGTTATAAGAACAGTTAATTTATGCTATTAAGTGTAACAATTAGTGTAGAATTGTCTAGTATCATGCATTATTCTTTGCAAGAAGCATAGGCGTGCATATGACCTCTACGTAGACACTTAATATAAGCCTATGATAGGCTCGGGGCCCAAGATGACTAACGCAGTTATTCTGCACGGTAAACCCTCAATGGAACGGTATATGGACCCAGCTCAGCCGAGGCCGCATGAGGCTAACTGGCTGCCATGGCTGGCTCAAACATTGGGGCACATGGGCATACCGACAGCCATCCCAGAGCTACCGAAACCGTACGAGCCCGTATATGAAAATTGTATTAACGAAGCTTTAAAAACACCAATTACGGAAGCTACTTTGGTCGTCGGCCACAGCATGGGTGCGGGCTTATCGGTTAGGTGGATGAGCGAAAATCCAGATGCATATGTCAAAAAACTTGTACTTGTAGCGCCGTGGCTTGACCCGAACCGTAGATATGGAGGCTTGTTTGACTTTGTATTAGACCCAAGCCTTATCGAGCGATGCGCGGGCGGCATAGCAATTTTTTATAGTTCGCGCGACGGAAAAGAAGCAAAACAAAGCGCAAAAATGCTAATGTCTGTATTCCCGGGGGCTAAGGCTACTAATTTACCCGAATACGGACATTTTATGCTAGGCAACACCATGCGCACCAACCGATTTCCAAAAATTCTAAATGAATTACGATAAGAAGCGAATATATGCCGATGGTGGTATTTATGAAGTTGGGCCACGCGCCTACGTGCCACTTAATTACGCAAAACCGGAGCTTGCTAGGATTATACCGCCCCAGCCCGTCAAATAGTCATGGGAAGTCGCAGACTAATCACCGTTCTATTATAAATAAAAAGTACAAAACGAATTTGGTAGTACAATTGGGGGTATGAGAAGAAAATTCAAAAAACCCGCACGAGTTTACGCTTTTATTGATAGCCAGAATTTAAATATTAGTGTGCAGCGCGGTGGATGGAAAATGGACTGGAAGAAGTTCCGGCAATTTCTAGCTGATGCGCACGGAGTTACTGAGGCCTTTATGTTTATTGGCTATGTCCCTGAGTACGAGAGTTTGTACGAGCAAATGCACGATGCCGGGTACAAAATAGTGCTCAAGCCGACGTTTGACATGACTCGTCCGCGTGCCGAAGAGGCAAAAAACGGCGACGACAAAGAGCAGGAAAAGCGTGTGACAAAAGGGAATGTTGACGCTGATTTGGTGCTGTGGGCCATGAAAGAACTGTCGCAGTATGATAAGGCGATACTTGTGTCTGGCGACGGCGATTACTACAGTTTAGTTGAATATTTGCACGAACAAGGAAAATTACTAAAAATACTTACCCCGGGCAGTCATTATTCGGGTCTTTACAACCGTTTTGATGAATACATAGTGCGACTTGACCACCACAAAAAAGAGCTAGCGTATTACGACCACAAGCGACCGCGTGGCAAGCGAGTGGCTAACAAAGCACAAAATAATTAACAGATATGACGAACGCAACGGCTAGTGATGTTGAACGGGCTCTGGCGAAGTTTGCCAGTGATGCCGACGCGGTGTTCGCCCAGCGATTTTTTAAAACCGCTCCTGGTCAGTACGGAGAGGGTGATCGGTTTATTGGTGTTCGGGTACCGATAATTCGCAAGGTTTGCCGCGACTTCAAGGGCCTGTCAATGGATGAAATTGAAAGTTTGTTGGAAAGCCCAATACACGAACACCGCTTGGCTGGTGTTATTACTATGACCGAACAGGCTAGATCATCTAAAACGGGCGCAGATTATAAAAAAGCGTTGTTTGACCTTTACCTACGCCGAAGCGATCGGATTAATAACTGGGACATCGTGGATGTTAGCAGTCGCGACGTTGTTGGTGGATATTTACTTCACAGGCCGAGAGATGTTTTGTATCGTTTGGCTGTATCAAAAAACATGTGGGAGCGACGTATTGCGATTGTCAGTACTTGGCAATTTATTCGTGAACATCAACTAGACGACACATATCGTCTGGCAGAAGTTTTGCTTGGTGATGAGCACGACTTAATGCACAAAGCAGTTGGCTGGATGCTGCGCGAAGCAGGGAAAAAAGACGACGCGTCGCTCCGGGACTTCCTTGATATTCATGCAGCCCACATGCCGCGGACAATGCTGCGCTATGCCATAGAAAAATTTTCGCCCGAAGTACGCACATACTATTTGAACCAAGTGTAACCAACGTGCATTTTATAGAAAACAAAGTCATTTACAACACTCAAAGCCCCAACTAAGGGCAACGACTTGGCCAAGACCTTACTAGATCAGCGTATTACTGAATAAAATAATTGCTCAATACCTACCGAAGTAGGGCAGACTAATCTGGCCAGCGCTTTGGCCAACTGGGCCAAGATTACTTAAGGAGTGGATGGACGGGTCGCTTGCTGACAGGTGGCTACAAGAACAAGACTTAAATGAAGGAGAAAAGGCGTCCTGGCAGGAAGTCTTTACGCTAGCATTCGCCGATATTTCGCTGGCCACAACATCAACTACCTACTGATGGTATAAAAAAGTTGGTAAACCACGACACGACCACGCCTTATGGTACATGCACTCAGCAAAGGCACAGCACCGCCTGACCTATATAAATCGGCAAAACCTGATATATAATAAACGTGGTTAGCGGAACTTCTAACAGGAGGACGGATATGATTGATAACGATTTTACGAACCTAAAAGCACTATTTTTTAACTGCACACTTAAGAGATCTCCTGAAAGAAGCCATACGGAGCTGCTAATAAATGCCTCCCGCAATATAATGGACAAGCATGGGGTAGAGACGGAGCTGATTAGGCCAATTGACCACAAAATCGCAACCGGAGTTTACCCAGACATGACGAAGCACGGCTGGAACGAGGATGATTGGCCGAAGTTTTATAAAAAAGTGCAGGCGGCGGATATTGTAGTATTAGCCGGGCCGATCTGGCTGGGCGACAACAGCTCGGTGATGAAACAAATTATTGAGCGACTGTATGCTAATTCTCACATTCTAAACGAGCAAGGACAATACGCTGATTACGGCAAGGTTGGTGGTTGCTTGATTACTGGTAATGAAGACGGCGTGAAGCACTGTGCTATGAACGTTCTATATAGCCTAGGACATATTGGTTATACGATTCCGCCTCAGGCTGATGCCGGGTGGATTGGCGAGGCAGGGCCGGGCGCCAGCTACGGAGACGAAGTAGATGGTAAACGAGTCGGGCTGGACAATGATTTTGTAAACCGCAACACAACTTTTATGACCTGGAACCTAATGCATTTAGCCAAAATGCTCAAAGATAATGGCGGCATCCCAGCTTATGGGAACCAACGCAGCAAGTGGGACGCAGGTGCAAGGTTTGACTTTGAAAACCCTGAGTATAGATGATGTACTGGTGCCTGCTATAATTCACCCAATATGAATGAAAACCAAGACACAAAGATTTTTCCTCAGAACTTTTTCTGGGGAGCAAGCACGGCTAGCCACCAAGTTGAAGGCGGTAATCATAACCAGTGGACTGTATGGGAATTAGAGAACGCAACCGAACTGGCTAAAACTGCTGCGCACAAATACCCCATGGCCAGCCGAAGCTTTACGCTTAGCCAGTTGCCTATCTGGCACACGCATCGTGACATAATCCAGGACCCAAATAATTATGTGTCTGGTAACGGAGTTGAGCACTACAAGAATTATAAAGAAGACTTCAGTTTACTTACAAGTTTGAATATGAACGCCTTTCGTTTTGGCGTTGAGTGGTCAAGGCTGGAACCAGAGGAGGGTAAGTGGAATGAAGAGGCCCTGGCCCACTATAAACAATACATAAGCGAGCTCAGAAAGCGACAAATAGAGCCATTTATTAATTTGTGGCACTTTACTATACCTGTATGGTTTGCAGAGAAGGGGGGTTTTGAAAAAAGCGCTAACCTCAAATACTGGGACAGGTATATCGCTAAGATCACGGAAGAGCTCCTGGGGGAAATTTCTTATGTTATTACAATTAATGAGCCAAATGTGTATGCATCATTTGGCTATCTTATAGGCGAACATCCACCAGGCGAACAAGACCCTATTAAATTTGTAAGGGTTTTTTGGAACCTAACCAGGGCTCACCGCAGAGCATATAAGATTATCAAGTCAATCTACCCAAATATCCAGGTTGGTATGGCAGCACAAATGGCTAACATACAGGCAAAGCGACCACACAATATGCTGGACGGCATGATCACTAAATGGATGCGTTACTTTTGGAACTGGTGGTTTTTGCGACGCACCCGAAAGCAGCAAGATTTTATAGGTTTTAATTATTACCATACCGACTACTATCGTTTTGAGCACGCCATAAAACCAGAAAACCCCAAAGTACCACTCAACGATTTGGGCTGGTACCTAGAGCCAGAAGGGATCTATCCTTTGCTGCTTAGGATTTGGTCGCATTATAAGCGCCCAATATTTATAACTGAAAATGGACTAGCAGACACGGACGATAAGTATCGGCGCTGGTGGATTGAGGAAACCATAGTTGCAATGGAGCGGGCTATAAGCGAAGGAGTGGACCTGCGCGGGTACTTCCATTGGAGCCTATTAGATAATTTTGAGTGGGCCTATGGTTGGTGGCCAAAATTTGGTTTAGTAGAGGTTGACCGTAAAAACGGCATGAAACGGACGATCCGCCCCAGCGCCAAATGGTTCGCTGACCGCATAAAACAGCTATAAAGTGGTGGTTGACAAAACTGCTAAAGCTTGCTATAATCATTAACAATGAATTATTTAAATCACACTTACGGAAGATCCAGCTCGAGAGGGGGGTGGATTACGCCTTTTGAGATACCTGGTCCTGGTAGAAACGGGACAAATGAAGCACCCAGGCTTAAGCTAACAACTCGTGCCAAAAGATTAATCGGGGGAGTTGTTTTGGTGGCCGCGGGCGGAGTGGGCTTTAGTCAAAACAGCGAAGCGCAATCTAGCACAGCCCCTATTGCAGGCGATCGGGGCGGTACAGGAGAGCACACCCCTGACTGGGCATTGATCCATATCGTGCAGCCGGGAGACACAGCGTGGGACATTGCTCGTGAGCACCTACCCCCAGGCGCCGAAATTAGGCCATTAGTTGATAATATTATCACGCAGGCGGGAGAAGATGATCGGCCTGGTTTGCACCCGGGTGACAAGATTTATCTGCCACCCCAATAATAATCTAGCGTTACTGCTAGCTCTTTATCCACCACATGTTGTGGTGGATTTTTTTATTTGGCAAAACTGTGGATAATCCAGTGCTTTTATGTAAATTGTGGGTTAAAAGTGCTTGCAAGTGGGTGAGTGTGGGTAGTAGACTGGTGTCAGTGGATATTTACAGGTAGTGCAAAATAGATTACCTGAGAAATGGCCCCTAACGATTTCTAGTCAGTACAGCCGGGATTTTGGTTGCACTGAACACGAAAAAGTAAGGGAAAAATAAAAACCACTGGCAAATTAACTATCAAAGGGATGGCCACAGTCGACTACTTTCAACGCAAACTTGACACCAAACGGAGGCTCACAATGCCAACCGAACTTAGGGACAAGTTTGCAAGCGGGGCAGTCGTAACACGTGGTTTCGGCAAATACCTACACCTTTACCCAAAGGATGTTTGGGACAACATGGTTGAGCCGCGACTGGAAGGGGACATCCTGGACGAACGCACTGCTGATCTGAATGTGCGATTCCGTATGGGCAAAACGGAGGCAGCGCTTGACGGCAAGCAGGGCAGAATAACACTCGACCAACACCAACTGGACTACGCCGGGATTGACCGGGATGTTGTAGCAATCAGTGTTGGCAGGTATTTCCGTCTAATGGCACCAGGCCAAGATAGCTAGCTCCTTAACAATTAGTCCGAGTCCGAATAACTTACCACACAGAAGTCTGGGTAAGGGAAAAGAACAGTTAGAAATTGAATTCATTTCAAACCATGAGTGATAAGAAAAACCGTAGGTTTGTCTCCGTTATCCGAGGTTAGCTATTCGGCAGTCAACAAGTGGAATCTAGGCAACCACTTTAAAAACCTATGCTCTTTACACTAAAACACCTCCCAAAACTCCACCTCACACATAAGTCTCTCAAAACTTTAGAACAGGAAGTAGGAAGTTCGAAGATTTTTCAAATCTCTCATTTAACCTTCCGCACATACGGCCTGTTCTTATAAAAACAAAAACTCCAAAAAAACAAATAGTTGACTGCTGATTAGGTGACCTTGCAAAAACAAACAATAAAAACAAAAAGCAAGCGAATGCACCAAAACCAAAAAAATAAACACGTAACCTCCGCAAAAAATATTGCGCGGGGTGACCACATCCCAGTATTACTGGACGCAGTTCTGTCCTATTTAGCTCCAAGGGAAGGGGATTCGTACCTCGACCTGACAGCTGGCTATGGCGGACATGCAAAAGGTATATTGGAGCGAACCTTACAACCAGATCAAGCAGTGCTTGTTGACCGCGATCAGAACGCGATCAACTATTTGGGCAAAGCGTTCAAAGGCCAGCCGGTAGAGATAATTCATAAGGATTTTCTAACAGCTAGCCAAGAGCTGGCAGCGTCTGGTAAAAGGTTCAACCTTATTTTGGCGGATATAGGCGTATCGTCACCGCACCTTAACACAGCAAGCCGTGGTTTTAGCATCAACCTTGATGGGCCTCTGGATATGCGCATGGATCAAAGACAGGATCTAAATGCCGAAACCATAGTTAATAGCTATGACGAGGCGCAGTTAGCTGAACTGATCCGTAGCTACGGAGAGGAGCGCCGAGCCAGAGCTATCGCCAGGGCTATTGTAGCCAATCGGCCAGTTGCTACCACAGGACAACTTGCACACATCGTTGCCTCGGTTCAACCTAGAGGCGGTAAAATTCATCCAGCGACACGCACCTTTCAAGCGTTGCGCATAGCTGTTAATAGCGAGCTTGAACAGCTTAAGCTAGCTATGCCGATCTGGATTGACTTACTCGAGGTTGGCGGCAGATTAGCGGTAATCAGTTTTCATAGTTTGGAAGACCGTATCGTCAAGCAAGCCTTGCTTGAAGTCAGCGGAAATCGCTATGATGCCCAGCTAGAATTGCTGACCAAGCACCCGGTCACGGGCAACGATGAAGAAGTTGTTTCTAATCCGCGAGCGCGTAGTGCAAAACTACGGGCCGCCGCAAAAATAAATAACCAAAAAGAAAGGAGAGACTAATGCCCATTCAGGTAAAAAGCCTCTCCAGAGCCTACAAAGTTCGCGTCAAAGTGATGCAGTAGGCATTGGTGTCTGTGCCTCGTATTCAAATCGAGGCGCAGACAAACAAACAAAAAAACAAACAAAAAAGTAGAAAAAATGACATATTCAAATTCACTAGCAATGGGTCGCCAGCGATTTGCGGCTCGCAACCAAAACTCAACGAGTTTTAGGGTTAAGGAAAAAACACTCGGACCGGTCAGCAATACTATAATGCTAATAGTCCTGGCGTGCTTTCTGGGGCTTTTGTACTTAACACAGGTCACGAAAACAAACGCTTTGGGCTATCAGATTAGCGAACTAGAACAAGAGCGCACAAGCCTAAGAACAGAACACGATGAGCTGCAGGTTGCTTCGGCTCGCTTGCAGGCTCTTGAGCGAGTCAGAAATAGTGATGTGGCCAAACAACTTGCTAGCATTACACCAAGCGGAACTATTAACCAGTAAGTTTTATCAGAAGGCAGGCCAAGGGTTATATGCAGCCACCAGATAAATTGTTATTTACCCCTGTACAGCGCATTCGCATATGGTACTTTTTGCTGCTTTTTGTTTGCTCAGTTTTTGTTGTGCGTTTGTTTTACCTGCAGGTTATTAGACACGACTACTATAAGTCGGCAGCCTTAACTTCCCAGCTTAAGCAATACGAGATACCCGCCGAGCGAGGCATAATTGAAGTCCAAAACGGAAAGGAGAGGGTGCCAATAGTGCTTAACGAGATGCGTTATACACTTGTTGCCGACCCGAAAATGATCAAAGACCCAGCCAAAGCAGCACGGCTAATCCGCGAGACAATAGGGGGTGATGCTGGTGAATATGAAACAAAGATGAAGCTTGATACACGCTACTCGATTTTGGCCAAAAAATTATCAAGACAGCAAAAAGAGGATGTTTCCCGACTAGAAATACCCGGCGTGATTACTGCTGAAGCACCACAGCGGACATATCCCCAAGGTACTTTAGCTGCGCAGCTGCTGGGTTTTGTTGATGATGAGGGTCAGGGTAGGTATGGTCTTGAACAGGCACTGAATGACAAATTGAAGGGTCAAAACGGTCAGCTAAAAGCCATAACTGATGCTAGGGGCGTGCCGCTCGCTGCTAATGATGAAAATATTTTAAAAGAACCGGAGCATGGCGAGGGAATTGTTTTGACCATAGATTTGGGTATGCAGCAACAGCTTGAGGATATACTTAAACAAGGTGTTGAACATGCAAAATCAAACTCAGGTGGCGCAATAATTATGGACGCCCGAACCGGCGGGATAAAAGCGGTAGCCAACTACCCAACCTATAACCCGGCAGAATTTTTTAGGGTTGAGAGCAAAGACATAAGTGTTTTTGAAAACAAAATTGTTAGCTCGCCCCTAGAAGTCGGTTCTGTTATGAAACCGCTAACAATGGCTGCTGCGCTTGATCAGGGCGTAGTTAATCGTAACTCTTCATTCCATGACCAAGGCTATTTCAAAATAGACGGCGCAACAATTACTAATGTAGAAGAGTCGGGCGGTTCGGGCCAGCGTTCCCTAAATGACATTTTACAGTTGTCCTTAAATACCGGTGCTACTTGGTTGCTTATGCAAATGGGGGGCGGGGAAATAAATGAACAAGCTCGAACGGCCTGGCACGATTACATGGTTAATCACTACCGTCTAGGCAAGCCTACAGGTGTTGAGCAGGGCTATGAAGGGGCGGGCACAATACCTGATCCGAGCGAGGGTTATGGATTGAACATCCGGTTTGCCAACAGTGCATTTGGGCAGGGGATGACAGCTACCCCTCTACAAATGGCAGCAGCCATTAGCAGCGTAGTGAACGGTGGGACTTACTATCGTCCGCATTTAGTGGAAAGAACAATTGCTGCAGACGGGCGCGAAACCGTTAAGAAACCGGAGGTTGTGTCGCCTAACGTAGTAAGCTCAAAGGCGAGCAAGGACTTAAAGGAGATAATGGAGTATGCGTTTAGTAAGAATTACAGAGCATACGGCGGAATGCCAAAATTGCGTAATGAATTTTCTATTGGTGGCAAGACCGGAACTGCAGAAATAGCTAACCCGGAGGGTGGCTACTACACAGATCGCTATAACGGTCTGTTTATGGGGTTTGTTGGTGGCAATGAGGTGGAATACGTAATAGTTGTGCGAGTCGATGAACCAAAGATAGCTGGATATGCTGGGACTAAGGCTGCCGGGCCTATTTTCGTCAGTATAGTTAATACCTTGATTGACAATTTTGGCGTAACACCTAAGAAGTAAGCTATAATAATAAGGACGTATTATGCCCGAAACATTCACATTTGTACTTGAAGCAAGCAGTGTTATACATATACTGCTGTTGGCGTTTTTTGGCTTTTCTCTTAGCATGCTACTTACGCCCATTTATACGACTATGGCCTATCGCTATCAGTGGTGGAAGCGGCAAAGAACTGATGCTTGGTCTGGCGGGATAGCAGCTATTTATAATAAACTCCACGCCGAAAAACATAAGCGAAATATCCCGACTATGGCTGGGATTGTGTTCGTTGTGTCTGTTGGTTTGGTTACGCTACTCGCCAACCTGGATAGGGGAGAAACGTGGCTCCCTTTGGCTGGCATGATAGGGTCCGGGACGATCGGCTTTATAGACGACTGGATTAATATTCGCGGACACAATAACCGGCTGGCAGGTATGCGCGCTAAAATTAAGTTCGGACTCCATAGTTTGGTGGCGATTGCCGGAGGCTGGTGGTTTTATTCTAAACTAGAAGTTTCAAGCATACATATACCTGGCTTTGATGAACTTAGTATTGGTATCTTAGTGATAGCTTTGTTTTGGCTGGTGGTCATTGCAACCGCCAACGCCGTTAATATTACTGACGGCCTTGACGGATTGGCGGGTGGGCTGCTTGTGTCGTCATTTACAGCCTATGCGGTTATTTGTTTTAGCCAAGGCCAGTTTGCGCTTGCTGGATTTTGCCTAACGATTGTGGGCGCACTCTTAAGCTACACTTGGTTTAACATTTACCCGGCGAGGTTCTTTATGGGCGATGTCGGAGCGTTTGCACTTGGGACTGCGCTGGGCATTATCGCCATGCAAACAGATACAATTTATGTGCTGCCGGTAATCGGCTTTGTGTATGTCGCAGAAACCGGCTCAGTTATCATAAACCGCCTTTCTAAAAAACTACGACACGGCAAAAAAGTTTTTAAGTCTTCTCCGATTCACCATCATTTCGAAGCCATCGGATGGCCTGAAACCAAGGTTACAATGCGTTTCTGGGTGATAGGTCAAGTTACCGCAGTACTAGGGATAATACTCTATTTATTAGAGGGTAATATATGAACACAAAACGGCGTTCAGTTCTAATAGATCAGCCTATGCAAAGAAGGCACCGCCCGGATTACATCCTGGTTCTTTTAAGCCTTGTTTTGCTTAGTATAGGGTTGATTGTAGTCTACGCTATTAGCCCAGGGCTAAGTGCTCAAAAAGGTGTGGAGGCTAACTATTATGCAAGCAAACAAATAATAGCTGTTGCTCTTGGCCTGGTGGCGTTTTTTATTACCGCCCAGCTTCCATTGAAATCGCTGAGAACAATACAGAAGCCACTTATAGTCCTGGCCGTCGTCGCATCTGTGCTAGTCCAATTATTTGGCCAAGAAGTTAACGGAGCGTCGCGATGGCTGCAAATTGGGGGCATATCTTTCCAGGCTGTGGAGCTCATAAAATTTGCTCTGCTAATATGGATGGCTAGTTTTTTAACACAAAGACATAAAGAAGGTGAGTTAGGGAGCCAGGCGAAAACGATTAAGCCTATGTTAATTGCTGTTGGGATTTGTAGTTTTGTTGTTGCTGTGGTGCAAAGTGACCTGGGCTCTGCCGGTGTTATAGTAGCGATGATGGGAAGTATGGCTTTTGTGGCTGGGTTGCCGATGAAGAAGGTGCTAATGTTCGCTGCCATAATTGCTCTTGGCACTTTTTTAGCGATCGCCAGTAGTCCTTACAGACGCGAACGTCTGGCAATATTTATGAACCCGGAGCAGGATTGTCAAAACGTTGGGTACCAAGCGTGCCAGGCGCTTAGTGCTGTAGGGTCAGGCGGATTATTTGGGAAGGGGATCGGCGGTAGCGTACAGGCATACGGGTACCTCCCCGAATCTGCCAACGACTCAATATTCGCTATTTTTGCTGAGATGTCAGGCTTTTTGGGTACAAGTGTGCTCATTGGACTATTTATTGCGTTATTCTCGCGGCTGAAAGCAATTATCGAAAAAGCACCCGACACCAGGACCAGGTTACTTGTCACGGGTATTCTAGCCTGGCTCAGCACGCAAGCGCTAATTAATATTGGCGCTATGATCGGTCTGCTGCCCTTAAAAGGCATAACCCTGCCATTTGTGAGCTACGGCGGTACGAGTATTATATTTGTAACAGCAGCAATTGGCTTGGTATTCAACGCTTCGCGTTACACTACTTATGGTGTAAATAGCATGGCATTAACGGAGGGAAAGCGCTATGACGATCCTGCTGACCGGCGGGGGAACAGGCGGACACATTACGCCACTGTTAGCCGTCGCCCATGAACTAAAACAGCTTCACCCTAATGTAAAACTAGTCTACGTCGGAGAAAAAAGTGGACGGTTTAGGCATCTTACAGAAAATCACGCAGACATCAACGGCTCCCGGTATATCTTTGCTGGTAAATTCCGTCGTTATCACGGCGAGTCATGGCTACGAAGACTCGTAGACGTAAAGACTAACCTACTTAATCTGCGAGATGGTTTTCTGGTTCTATTGGGATTTATGCAAGCCGTTTGGCTGCTCATATCCAATCGTCCGAATGCCATATTTATAAAAGGCGGATTTGTGGGCGTACCAATAGGTCTGGCTGCTGCCATATTGCGTATCCCTTATATAACGCACGATTCGGATACCATGCCGGGCTTAGCGAATCGTATTATCGGTCGGTGGGCGAAGATGCACGCCACTGGCATGCCAGTAGAGTTCTACCCATACAAAAAAGCCAAGACCAGATTTACTGGCATACCTATAAGTGACGATTTTAGGTTTGTGACCAAGAAAGACCAACTCAAAGCTAAGAATACATTGAAAATACCCGCAGATGCACGCGTTGTCCTGGTAACTGGAGGTAGTTTAGGGTCGCAACGGATCAACACGATTATGGGAGCAATACTACCAGGCATTTTAGATAAAAACACAGACCTAGTGGTTATACACCAAGTCGGTCATGCTAACCAAAAAGTTCACGGCAATTACCAGAATCTTCGCCTGATTGTTAAGTCATTTATTGAAAAATTTCATATTGCTTCAGCGGCAGCTGATGTTGTTATCGCACGAGCGAGCGCTACTACGATTGCCGGGCTTAGCATCCAAGCGAAACCAACCATACTTATTCCAAGCCCATTCTTGAGTGGCGGGCACCAGCTTAAGAACGCACAGGTAATGAAAGACAAAAACGCTGCAGTTGTACTTCAGGAAGAGACCTTGCTTAAAGAGCCAAATATTTTAGCAGAGAAGCTAGAAGATCTTTTAGAGAACAGCCAGCACAGACAAAACCTTTCTCGTGCGATTGCAGAGCTTGCAAAACCAGATGCAGCGCGGGACTTGGCGCAGCTAATATTAGAAAACTCAAAATGAAGTTAATTTTTAAACGACGTGAAAAAAAGTCAAGGCAGGCTAGTAACCCGGATGCAACAAATGTGTTTTCCTATTATGCCAGCCGTTCGCCACGCAGTGAGATGGCTGAGCGTCATGAGAACAAGAAAACATCAAAAATGACCCTTCCGATAAACTGGCAGACGATACCCATCTATCTTGCTATAATTTCAATTTTGATAAGCGCCGGGTATTTATTGCTGTTGGAGGCAAGCCCACGCATAGAAATAGTTGCTTCAACTCCGGAAAAGAAACAAATCATGCAGAGCACAGGAATATATCAAAGAGTAGGCCAAGAACTTCTGTCTAAATCTGTTTTTAATCGTCTCAAGCTTACCGTTGACACGAATAAACTGGCAAGCGATTTTAAAATGCGGTTCCCGGAATTATCAGATGTCGTTATAATCACTCCAATTGCAGGGCATAAGCTTATTTTTGAAATTGAGCTCACAACGCCGGTATTGGCCCTGGTGCCAAACGGGGGTTCGGACTACATAGTCTTAGACGAGCGGGGGAGGGCGCTTTTTAAAACCAGCGACACTAGCAGAGTAAGCAGCCTTAAAATTCCTACAATCATAGATGAAAGCGGTATTGGTGTTGAGGTTGGTGATAATGTTCTGCCGACCGAGAATATCAATTTTATAACCGATGTTATTCAGCAATTACAAGCTCAAAATATACCCATTCAAAGCGTTAACCTACCGCCCATTGCAAACGAACTACGCGTTAAGCCGGCAAACCAGAGCTACTACGTACGATTTAACATTGTAGGCGATGCTCGTTTACAGGCCGGCTCATTTATCGCTACTATGCGACACCTTGAAAGGGAGGGCGTGTCGCCAGGTGTGTATGTAGACGTGCGTACGGTTGAGAAGGTGTACTACCAGTAGTTTATAGACGTATTACAAACTCAAGGGCTGCACCTCCGCCACTCTCCCCCTTCAATGTTCGCAAATTGTTCGTGTATACATTCTTTTCTCGCGACACTAAAAAAACTATATCAACATACAGAAGTAGGGGAAAGTCAAATACTTACTACATACTAGCAAGGCAGGGCAAAACAATCTTTAATATTAAATGTTGCAAAAAGCAAATGTTTTCACAGACTCCTGTGGAAAAGTCAAATCCGCGCTAGCGTGTGACGGGCCCCATAAAGTTTGTGCTTCTTGTATAGCGAGGGTCGCGGTAGACTATGATCGCAAAAACAGTATTAATCATTGAGTTAGGGGCTATAACATAGACCGCCATAAAACTCCCCTGCAAATGAGGGTATTGGTGGTCATCAATTAACCTCAGTATAGAGTCGCAAAATATACATTGTGCGACATTGCATGTATAACTTTCTATAGTGCTCTCCTCCATTGTTTTTTGCGCTTAGTTTCCACATTTTACTTTTTGCTAATTAACCTGCCTGCCCGACCTATTTGTTACATATAAAATCCGTCACTTTAGCAATCTTGCCTAACGATAATTTTTACTTAAATTCTCTGTTCGTATTTTGTATATTTTGTTATTTGATAGCCAGGATCGGTTCTATATCAGCCAGATATAAAGTTAAGTCATTTTCAGGCTCAAGGACACCATTTATGTATTGAAAGGGTGAAGAATCGGCCCAAAAAAGCTCGCCATTCGGTGCTGATTCGTAATAACTCTCTGAAGCACTTCTTGCCTCTCGAATTTGTTGTAAGCTTGGTCGGCTAACAGTTTGAAGCACAGGGACTTCAGCAACGAGCAAATATCCTTCGGGTAAAAGGTCTTCTGTCAGCGGATCACTGCTTGTGAGAATATAAGGATTGATACCAGTTGGAGCTCTAGACAGGCCCCACGTATGTGGCAATACAATAGCACCACAATTTGATGCGACACGTTCAAAAGCTTGGTCGGCTATAAGGAGCGCCTCTTTAAGCGAAGGAGCGCCAAAAGCGGATAGACGTGTTTGCCGAACGATAGTACTAGATTCCTGTTTTGCCGCTAACTTGAGACTGTCAGTTCTTAGTATGACCTTTGCTTCGGGGCCGTACACTGGTAGATCTAGATCGTAATACTTTAACAATGTGGGCACTTGTATAGTCCTATCTATTCGGCGAGAGAATAGGTGGCTTTGGCGACGCGTTTGAACTGCGGTTTGCCTTGGAGGTTCAGTAGGATTGTGGTCTCTTTAACCTGCCGGCTCTTTAGGACCTCTTTGACGATGTCGTCGCGGTGCATAGGCTCGCCCTTTTTCTTCAGAATGCTAACGATAACGTCAGCGACGGTGCCCTTACTGTAGCCCCATTCTTTCAAGGCGTAGATACCACGGCCAATAAGTACAAATCGCTTGTCTTTGATGAGTTCGTTGTGAATGGCCTGTGTTGTGACGTCCTTGCGCTTGAAATCAGAGCCTTTGATGGCTTCGGCGATCTCATTGAAGTGCATGTGTTGGCCGGCCTCGTGCAGAATTACATAGATCTTGTCGCGGATGTTTTTCGGGTTGACCATCGGCCATTTGATAAGCCCCCAGCGCTTGTTAAGGGTAGCCAGGTGCTTAGAAATGCTGGCCAGGGCTTCTGCGTGCTGAGTATCGCTGTTCCCTGCTTCGGTGGCAACATGGTCTATTGTCGCGGGTTTGCCGATTTTCTTAAGCGCATCTATAACTCTACCCACTAAGTCCTTGATTTTTTTCTCGTCATGAATGTCCTTTATGCCAACGGCTAAATGGAAATGGTCGTTTTCATCTATGACAGCGAGCTTAGGAGAAAGCTGTGCCAAAAAAGAAATCCGGGACTGATCCAGACGGCTGTTGTCGTTTGTAAGTTGTGCGCTTAGTTCTGACACCCTGGCTACATGACCAAGATCTTTAATCTTTGCAATAAAAATGTCTTGTACCTCTGCGATATGTGGGAGCTGGCCTTGTTCGGACTGGGTCTTCAGGCGCGCTACAACGGCTTTCTCTAGCTGGCGTACGCGTTCTCGAGTAATTCCTAACAGCTCTCCAATTTGTTCTAGGGTTTCTTTTCGGTCAAACAGGCCATATCGACGTGAAATAATCTCGCGTTCGCGTTCCCTATCTATAGTACCTAATAGGTCATTAACGATTTTTTCAATATTGAGCTTCTTGGTATTGTCTGTCATGATGCGGTCAGTTCCTTGCCTTTAACATGTGTTTAGTAATATTCTAAAACAATAACTTTTAAAAGTCAACCCCTCTTTTCTTATGACTTAACTATAGCACAAAATGGACTTCCCTGCACACACTAGCATGTAGAAATATCATCATAAAATAAGTTGCACAGATCACAAATTGTGGATAAACACATTGTTTCTTTAAACAGCAAAATTTCTACCAGCCAGTACATCATAACGATCGTTAGCCCTATAGCTTATTTGGGAGCTCAATCAGTGCTTCGTACTAACCGCAGTTTACCGGGTCCTGGCTCTTTGGTATCATCTGGTTCAATTCTTATTTCCTGGCCGGTCGCCTCAATTAGCCGTATCACAACAGACCGAAAAACTATACCAAAAAACCTTAGCCTTCTGTGTGTTTCTGTGAATGGTAGGATTGGGATGCCTTGATCTGTTTTTGTGAACACTGTATTCGGTCGAGGGCTTGTCAACTGTACGGCTCGCTGCAAAAGGGGGTCTGGTTGCCTATACTCCTCATTACGTATGCTACTGGGAGAAACCACGGATCGCTTGAGCAGCGTAGATCCAGGGCGTCTAAGACGCCACTCAGCAGACACTGCATCGAACGTGTGGCTAAAAAGTACTTCTTCTCCAGGGGTGAAGTCGCGAGTAATCTGAATCAAATTGTCCGCCACCTTTTGGGGTTCCATCTGTAGCCGTAGAGTTAACCGTCCGGACAGAAATGTGTGAATTGGATTGGTCGTAATTCTTAAATCCGCTTGATGCTCCTGTCCATGCCCCCATGTGTTGGCAAAAGCCACAAACATGCTTCTTCTAAGAAATCCCTTAGGCCCAAGTCTTACTTGTTGTAAATCAGGGAACGCTGGGTCCTTACTATCGCAAGGGTTTCCATATGCTGTAACGAGTTGAAAAATAGCAGCACCAACGTCCCGCTCGCCCATATTGTAAAAGCCAGACTCAAAACCATAGTAGTCCCCCATTGGTAACCCTGGGATACTATTTATTGCAGAGACAAGAGTATCAGTGGCCTCTATTGTCTCCGGACTTGGTGGCGAACCATACATTATTATTACATAGTAACATAATCATCTTCATGTAAAGTATCAAATACTGGGCACAAAGCTTGATTTGCGTAATGAGATGCTTATTTCTTGTGTTTGCGCTTTTTGAAACGACGAGGCTTGTCAGGTGCTTTTTCAAGCATTTCCTTGGCTTGTTCTTCGGTCAAGCTTTTTGGGTCAACCGATTTCGCTATGCGGGCGTTTTTCTTGCCATCAGTTACATAAGGGCCGTACGGGCCGTTTAATACCTTAATGCCAGAGGGAAATTCGCTGATGTTCTTCTCTGCTTCTTGTTGTAGTTTTTTTGCATAAAATTCTCGTGCCTCGTCTTCGGTAATTTTCATCGGGTCGTGTGGCTTAATAGATACATAGAGCTTGCCGATTTGAATATATGGCCCGAAGCGACCTATGTTTGCCTTAATCTCCTCACCGTCATCGGTCTTCCCCACTATTCGCGGGAGCTTAAACATTTCTAAAGCTTGTTCCAATGTGACATCGTTCATATCTACGCCGGTTGGCAGAGGGGCAAAATCCGGCTTTTCTTCTGACTCAGTCACTCCTCGCTGTAGCATAGGTCCGTAGCGACCAAAGCGAACTACAATGAGCTTGCTCGTTTTTGGGTCCAGGCCTAGCTCCCGTGATTGACTGGTCTCTTCCCTGGTAACACTCTCTGATTGCTGAATAAGTGGCTTAAAATCTTGGTAAAATGCTTTTATCATTTTTTGCCACTCTTGCTTGCCTTCGGCTATATGGTCAAAATCTTCTTCTACATGTGCAGTAAAGTTATAATCTACAATTGAGGAAAAATGCCTTACAAGAAAGTCAGTAGTAACTTCAGCCAGCGCGGTCGGTACAAGTTTGCCACGGTCAGCACCAGTAACCTCTGTTGCTAGTAGCTCAGTAATCTTGCCTGTTTTAAGCTTTAGGCTTTTAATACTCCTCTCGGTGCCCTCAAGATCCAGCTTCTCGACATAGCCCCGTGCCTGGATGGTAGAAATAGTCGGCGCGTATGTGCTTGGTCGTCCTATCCCCAGCTCTTCAAGTTTGCGAACCAGACTCGCCTCCGAATAGCGTGCTGGTGGCTTGCTGAAGGTCTGCGTGGCTATCATTTCACCTAAAGCAATTTCTTGACCGTGTTTTATGTTGGGCAATATAACGTCATCTTTAGTGCCACCATAAACTTTGAAAAACCCATCAAACTTTAGGACCTCTCCCTTTGCCACAAATGTCTCGCTGCGGTTACTCGGAGATATAATAATTTCTGTCTTGTCTACTGTGGCCGGGGCCATTTGGCTTGCCAGGGTCCTGCGCCATATTAGCTGATACAGTTTTTCCTGTTGGGCATCATTCCCCGCTGACAATTTAGCGAAGCTAGTTGGCCTAATAGCCTCATGAGCTTCTTGTGCGCTTTGGTTTTTTGTCTTATATTGACGAACCTGATGGTATTTATCACCATACTGTTTTTTGATAAATTCCTCGGCTGCCTTAATTGCAAACCCAGAAAGCGTGGTACTGTCGGTCCGCATATATGTGATGTGGCCGCTTTCATATAAGCGCTGGGCCAGCGTCATGGTCTGCTTAACGCTGTAGCCTAGTTTACGGGCGGCTTCCTGCTGCAAGGACGAAGTCGTAAAAGGGGCTCCCGGACTGCGAGTGCCGGGTTTTTTCTCAATACTCTTAACGCTAAATGTTGCAAGTTGGCATGCCTTAAGAAAGTCTTTTGCAGATTCTTCCTCAGTAAATCGGGTAGTTAATTCTGCCGGTAATTCACTTGAGTCGGCCAAAAATGTAGCCGTAACTTTAAAGACCAACTGGGGGGCAAAGGCTTTGACCTCCCTTTCTCTCTCAACTGTCAGCCGGACAGCCACGGATTGTACTCGGCCAGCACTTAAGCCGGGCCTGACCTTTTTCCAGAGCACCGGCGATAGCTCATATCCCACCAGACGGTCTAGTATGCGACGCGCTTGCTGGGCGTTTACTAGCGCCATGTTGACGGTACGTGGGTTGGCGACGGCGTGTTCAATGGCTTGTTTTGTGATTTCATGAAACACAATGCGCTTGGCTTTTTTCTCGTCTAGTTTAAGTGCTTGGCACAAGTGCCAGGCAATTGCTTCGCCTTCGCGGTCTTCATCGCTTGCTAGCCAAACAGTGTCGGCGCTTTTGGCGGCTTTTCTTAGTTCGCTGATGGTCTTGGACTTATCTGACGGGACCTCATAATTGGGCTCAAAACCGTTTTCAATGTCTATATTTAGACCTTTTTTAGGCAAGTCTCTGATATGGCCAAAACTACTTTTAACGGTGTAGTCTTTGCCTAAGTATTTTTCAATGGTCTTGCCCTTTGCTGGGCTTTCCACGATAACGAGGTTTTTGCTCATGCTTTATAAGTGTACCTATTAAATATGTATCAGCAAGTAACAGTACTTGTGTTGCCTGTAAAATGCAAATGACATTAGTTACTGTAACTAGCTTAGTCCCCAATGTCCGGCACCGAGGGGCCGGATTTTGCCAGCTATTTCTAACATAGTTAGTGCTTGGTTAAATGTCGTGGCGTCCAGCCCGCTGCGTTGCAGTAGTTCGCCACCATCAGATAAGCCCGCTGCAAGCAATTTAAGTATCATAAACTCCTCCTTAGTGTCGCCGATTAGCGCCTGTTGTCTCTGTTCTTTTGCATCCATCTTGAGTGCCATAAAAATATCGGCTGGCTCAGTTACAACAAGCGCACCTGTCTTTATTAGTTGATTCGTACCAGCGCTCAACTGGCTCGTAACATTGCCTGGTACTGCCATGACGGTTCTCCCCTGTTCAAGCGCAAAACCAGCTGTGTGGATGGTCCCGCTTTTAATAGCCGCTTCAGTTATAAGCACGCCCTCGCTAAGACCTGACACCAGGCGGTTACGTGCTATAAAATTCTCTCGTCGTGCATCGGTACCGGGGCTATATTCGCTGATAATTGCCCCTCCCTGCTCTAAAATATTCTTGGCAAGCGCTGCGTTTGTAGAGGGGTAAAATCTATCCAGCCCGCACGGCAATACCGCTATGGTCCGACCGTGAACAGCCAGGGCTGCCTGATGCGCTAGCGCGTCTACTCCAAGCGCCAAGCCACTAATAATAACTACACCTGCTTTGGCAGCCTCTTCTACTAGCCAAGTCGTAATCTGCCTACCGTACGGAGAAACGCGCCTACTCCCAACCACAGCTAGCCGTCGTGACTCCATCAATCCCTCAATATTGCCCAGCACATACAACTCTTTTGGTGGGTATGGTATGTTCTTTAGCGTGGCTGGAAACTGTCCATCACTAAGCACTAGCTTCTTGACTTTCATGAATATTTATATTTAAGTATTGACATAACGTAACATATTTGCTAGAATGGCAATTCGTAAGCGGAATTATACCGACTTACCGTACCTTATATCCATTCTAGCACTTCGCATTGCGAAGGAACGTTAGATTGTTTTAGAGCGTGCCGTGAATAAGTTGTTACCCTCCACTTAATCTCTTGGCGCTGGTCCTTAATTTATTATTGGCCGAATGCGCTCTAAAACAGACTAACCCCTTTAACCCCTGTCACCTCTGCGTTTTATTTGCAGTTTAAAGGGTCGACCAGGCATCACCAGGTGGAGTGAAAACTTCAAGGTGGGTTGAAGGGTGTAATAGGCCTCCAGCGGTGCCCACCCCCTCTGGAGGCCTTTTAAGAACCGTGCCACAGTAGCCTGCCATTCAGCAGAGCTGACTGCACCGCTACTGCTCTTGGTAAATTGCGGCGTCAGCGGTTCCGGGTCGCAGTCACCGTACTTTGTGTACGGCTCCCTTGCGATTCTCACCACTTCCTTGCACTTCACTCAAGCACGATCCTTAAAAGCACCCCAGCATCTGGGGCCTCATTTTTGGGTACAGAAGCATGCTATATACTGAGATATAATTTTAAATTTTCATAGAAGAATGAACACTACTATATGCAGCTGCAGAAAACGATAAGCCTGCGGTATTGGCGCCTGAAGGAGTAATGCGCGTACTTGGTAACAGGGCTCAAGATCCTAACTACCCAGCACAGATGCGTGCTGCGGCAGAAGAAAGATTACAAAAGGCTGAAGCAGAAGCTGAAAAAACTAGAAATCAGATAGAAGCAATTAGGGGAAGCAGTGAACCCGCAAGGTAAAACTATACCCCACAAACCGAGCCTATAGAATAAAACTGCGGGTTTCGGGCATGAGTTTATTGCTGTAGACATATTCGTTCAAGATGCTCGTTACTTCACGAGTCATGCTGGATATATGCGCCATTTCGTCTTTATTGAATTTAGCTAGGACGAAGGCTGAGCCGCTCATAATTGTATCTGCGCCGATACCTATACGAATCCTCCCAAAACGTTCTCCGTTGTGTTGAGCTAGCGACTTTATGCCGTTATGGCCAGCGCTGCTGCCACCGGTGCGCATACGGATCTGGCCAAACGGTATGTCAAGTTCGTCATGGACAACCACAATATTATCCCCAGGAATTTTATAAAAGTTCTGGACACGTTGCACTGCCTCGCCGCTAAGGTTCATAAAGGTCGTCGGTTTGCAAAGTATGACCCGTACATCGCCCAGCGTTTTTGAAGTTATTAGACTTTTTAAGTCTTTCTTCTCTACCCATGGATCAAAATCATGTGCTTTGGCAAAGGTATCTAGGCATTCAAAGCCTATGTTATGCCGCGTGCGTTCGTACTTTTTGCCCGGGTTGCCAAGACCTACGATTAAGATGGTCTTGTTCATCCCAAGCGTATAAAGTGGCACACTATCACTTGTCTGAGGTTTCTTCTGAAAAAATGCCATTATGAGTATGAAGTATGAGGTATCAAGTATGAAGTATGCAATAGTACGGTGTTACTCTAACCCAACTACTATCTACTACCTACTAACTACTCTTTGCTTATTGGTTTGCTGCCGTGTTTGTGGGTTACGTGTTTCTCAAAGAACCAGAAACGAACGGGGGTGCCCTCAAAGCCGTATTTCAACCGCAGCTCTTTATCCATAAATCGTTTATAACTCCAGTGCAGAAACTTAGTGTGGGCGCCGTAAACTTTGAAATTGGTCGGGTTATCGTCTTCTTGCAAGATGTAGTTTAGTTTTGGCATGCGGTTTTTTAGGCCTGCTGGTGGATGCGCGGTTGTAATATCTTTGAGCCAGCGGTTTAGCTCGCTTGTTTTGATGCGGGTTTGCCGTTTTTTGTCTATGTCTAGCGCTAGATCAAATAGCTTGGTCACATTTTGTCCGCTTACGGCACTAGTGAAGATCAATGGCGCCCAGGGTACAAAATCAAAATCATAAGCAATCTCCGGTGCAAGTTTGTCGCGCGTGTAAGCATCTTTATCAAGGCTGTCCCATTTACTGACAATCAAAACCAGGCCCTTGCCTGCCTCCTTTACCATACCCGCTATCTTTTGATCTAGCGCTACGTGCAGCTCGTTTGCGTCCATTAGAAGAAAACAAATATCAGCCTGTTCGATAGCGCTAAGGGCGCGGATGACACTGAAGCGTTCTATGCCTTTTTCTATTTTGCCGCTACGACGGATCCCAGCGGTGTCCATCAGTTCAATTTCCCTGCCCTGATAACGCACAATCGCTCGGTTTATGTCGCGTGTGGTGCCTGCCTTGTCGGCTACTATGGCTTGCTGCTTTTTGGCGAGTGTATTGAACAACGATGATTTACCAACGTTTGGGCGACCAAGCAGCGCTACATGCAAGCGGTCGTCATCATCCTCTAACCACGCACTGGGGATTGATTCTACAAGATTACCTAGCAGCTCATCTATGCCACGGTTTTGAGTGGCACTGGTTAGAAAGATGTCTTTTATGCCGAGTCGCCTGTAGTCGTCTATTTGCGCTTTGGGTTTTTTGTCGGCTTTATTAACCACTAAATAGACAGGTTTGCGACTTTTTAGGGCCAGCTTTGCTACTCGGCGATCTTCTTCGCTAATTTGCACATCAGCTTCAATCACGACCCATATAACATCGGCGCTGTCTGCTGCCTGAGCAATCTGCTCTTGGATGGTAAATTCAAAATCATCCTCAGCTGTTTTTAAGCCCGCGGTATCAACCAGCCAGAAGTGTTGGCCGTCATACCCCGCTTTTGCGGTTATGCTGTCTCTGGTTGTCCCTGGCTCTCTTGCGACAATTGCTTCACGCCGATCTAAAACCGCATTGAACAAGGACGATTTGCCAACATTAGCACGCCCCACAATAGCCACAATCGGAAGTTTACTCATTACCGCTTATCTTACCACGAAGTTATCAAAAAACATATTTGGCTTATTGACAAGTTAAGAGAGAGAGTATATTAGGCGTGATATTCAGGAGTTTATATATGTCCGAAAACTTTGGCGAACTCGGTTTTATACCTACGAAAGACGAAAAAGGTCTATTGGGCCGGTCTGTGTGCGAATCGTGCCCGCTACAGGAATTTGCTGGCAGCAGCTACTATGGCTGGAGGGTTGCCATAGGTGCAGCTGACGGGCTCGCGGAGGGACTGGCGTCAATGAGTGATGTTATGGCGAGTCTAGGTAGTGACTACGATACTCTCGGGTATACGAAGAAAGAGATGAAGGATCTGGTACTGGCCTGCAAACTGGCGGAGGGCAATGGGGACTGCGAATTTAGCTAGACCCAGGCAATGCTACGCCCATTTTCTGAGCGAGAGCAAGAGTCTCTTGGTGGAGGCGAACCAGTTTTTGTTTGTCGGATAGTTTTTGATACGTCTTATCAATGTGTAGTGGCTTCTCGTTCAGTATTTTGTAAATTTCTCTGATGTCGTTTTCGAGAGCTTTGAGCCTATTATCGATAGAGTCTAGTTGGGCCATGCCTGCTTCTATGGCCCCAAAGCGACGGCCTAATTCATCATGGCTAAGCTCGAGTCTACCAAGCCGAGTTTCCACACCGGCCAGTCTGGTTTCCACTCCGTCTAGCCGCGTTTCTACACCGTCCAGTCTGGTTTCCACTCCGTCCAGCCGCGTTTCTACACCGTCCAGCCGAGTCTCCATTCTGTCAAATCGTGGCAATATCAATGTTTCAACTGCCTCGATCATGACTGCTCGCACGTCTTTTATCCCTAGCGCCATGCTTCTATTGTAAGCGCCATTTTCCTGACTGTAAATGGCCGAGTTTGTAAGAGCCAAAGTGGGTGCGGTGGAGTTTTGTTAAAACGTAGCCGAGGGAGCCGAATGTGCGGCGGATTTGGCGATTACGGCCTTCTTGCATGCTGACCTGCCATTCAAAGCTCTTGCCATCAACTATGTTAAGTTCAAACTTACTTATGCCATCATGTAGCTGCACACCATTAGTTGTGATCTTGTCGTGATCTTCTGGTGTGAGCGGACGGTCTAGCCGGATTTCATAAATCTTAGTTTTTTTAAAACTTGGATGAGTTAGCTGATATGACAACCGACCGTCGTCTGTCATTAGTAGCAAACCAGAGGAATCTTTGTCTAGCCTGCCAATCGGTTTCAGCTTACGTAGATGCGGGGGTAGCAAGTTATAAATAGTTCGGCTGCCCTGCCCGTCGCGCGAACAGACGTAGCCGACTGGCTTATTTAGCATGATGGTGGTGGTCTTGACGGGCGGTGTAATAGCGCGCTTGTCAAGACTTACCGAATCATTCGGGCCTACGGTTTGACCCAATTTAACTGGCTGGCCATTGATCTCAACTCTGCCCACAGCCACCGCCCTATCCGCTGCGCGACGGCTTAAGCCTGTAGCAGCAGCTACGTAAACGTTTATCCTCATATGCTCAGTCTAGCAAAAGCTGACCTTATAATGCGATAGAGTTTGGGTCGTGTCCTGTTTGCTGAACGTCTTGTTGTGTGGTGGGGTTAGCAGTTGTATTGGGTGCAGGCTGGGTGTTTGGGGGGCTGTCCGGTGTTATAACAGAATTGGTTACAGGGGGTGTCTGGCTACTTGTGTTTTCTTTTTCGAGCAAGGCGTTTAGGTCTGGCTTATCAGATATGTCGTTTATCGGCTGTATGATTCTTTTCCTGGATGACGCATTGTCGCTTTCCTTGCTATTATCTGAAGCTTCCTGATTTTGGCCCTTGGATAATAGGTCATTAACCACATCAGTCAGTTTGTCTGCAGTTGCTGCTGCCTGACTAACATCGTCAACCGCAGGAGGTTCTTGAACTGGGATGGGGTCATCAGCTGGCGCTGGTGTAGCTATGGCAGGCGGTTCTGTGGTTGGCGTATCGGACACAGGTAGGGGTGTAGGTATAGCGCTGCCCGGTGGCTCTACAGGAGCGGCTGCTGGAGGTTCGTTTGTTACGGGTATCGTAGAGGCTGGAGCTGGTGGTGGGGCTGTCGGGATGGCGTTATTAACAGGAGTTGTGTGGGCTGGGGCGTCGTCACCTTGCAAAACTTCTCTTGCGACCTTGGCTACATCTTCTAGGGTTACCTGGGATTTGACTAAATACCGGTCCGCTCCTAGCTTGTCAGCACGAGTCTTATCCTCGGCCTGCGAAAGAGCAGTCATCATAATAACCTTAGTGTCTTTTGTCTCTGGGGTGCTGCGTAATATATCAAGCATGTCAAAGCCACTGATCTTCGGCATCATCACATCAGAAATAATTAGGTCGGGGCGTTCTTTGACGGCTAAAGCCAAAGCCTCCTCGCCGTCCTTTGCGGAAACGATTTCGTAACCTTCAGCCAGAAGCCGCGCTTCGTAGATTTCGCGCAGGTTGTTGTCGTCTTCGACGAGCATTATTTTTGCCATTTGCGTTGGACTTCCTTGTTCTTGTCTATTATTTACCTGTTATTATAACGAACGCTTATGGTTTAGTCTATACACCATATCAGTTTATGGGCTGGGATAAGGTTGATGATTGTTCTGTCTCGGTGGCCTGCAGTTCAGCGGCTTTTTGGCTACTTAACCTTGGTAGATTAATGTAGAACGTACTGCCCTTGTTAAGCTCGCTTTCTACCCAGATACGGCCACTATAAAGCTCGATTATCTTGCGACAAATGAACAGCCCGAGCCCGGTACCGCCGATTGTGCGTGTAGCCGAGCTGTCTACTCTGTAAAACTTCTGAAAAAGATGCGGGATGTCGTCAGCTGGTATGCCCGCACCAGTATCCTTGATATATATCTGTATAACATCATTGTTGCCAGTAAGCCCGACAGATATTTTCCCTGCTTCTGTATACTTGGTTGCGTTGTCAAACAGATTGGTTACAACCTCTCTTATGCGATCTGGGTCAACCTGGACATAGTATAGCGGCTTAATTACCTTGCTACCCGCTGTTATATTGCCCTCGGCGCCTATAACGAAATCCATCATCAGGCCCTTTTTTTCGGCGGCAAATCTCAAAGAGTCGGTCAACTGCTCAAGATACGAGCCCATCTCTATAACTACAGGGTGGCTAACAAGCCTTCCGTCTTCTGCCCTGGCGCTGGTAAGCAAATCCTGAAAAAGCTTACCCAGGTGCTGCGTTGAAGAATGAGCTTTTTCCAAAAAGCCACGCGCCTTACTGTCAATGGACGATACTTTATTGTTTAGGGCTAGCGCTAGATAGCCTTCTATGGCTGCGACTGGCGTGCGCATTTCGTGAGAGGCTGTACTTATGAAGTCGGCTCGGCGCTTTTCTTCGGCACGGCTGACGCTGATATCTCTTATGATAGCCACTGCACTGTTTACGGCATCCGTTTTTGGTAATATGACCGGCGAAACTACTATAGAGACTATGACCGACTTGCCGTCACGTTTAACGAGCTGCTTCTCGGTGCTGACGGTTTGGGATTTATCAAATACGGCTTTAAGTGGGTTGCTTATCTCTTCAATTGGCTTGCCGTCTTCTTCTTGGAGCTTAATAACCAGGCGCGCATCAAGGCCGATTGCCTCGTCTACTGCCCAGCCAGTTAGTTTAGCAGCAGCAGGATTAATCAGGCTGATTTTGCCCTCAGGCGTAATTACTACCAGCCCATCACTTATAGATTGGATGAGCATTTCTGCCTGTTGCTGATTTGTTTTAAGTTGGCCTGTTAGTTTTTGGACCCGCTTTGTTTCGTGGTCAACGTATAGGTTTCGCCACACCAGATACCCTGCTATACCAATCAGGTATGTGCCAATAACAGCGCCCAGGCTGATCATATCAAACCGCTGGGTGCCGGTTTCGCCTGTTGCTACAAGCACAAAATATAAAGTAATAAGAAAACAAACAGCAGCAACCACATATGCACCAAACAGTCCGCTAAAAAATGCCTGCAAAGCCCAGAGCACCCAGTACTGTGAGTGCAATTGGCCGGTGTCTTGCATAAGGTTAATAATGTTAAGAGCAAGCAGCATGGCAGATATCAAAGCGGCTATCCAGGGGCTGCTCCTTGCCTTTAGCCTAAAGAATATCACGCCATAGATGACTTGGGTTAGCCCAATAATAGCTGTCATAGCAATAAAACCGTTTTCGGGGGTAAAAACACCTATGGGCGCGGTTAGTGCAACAATGCTACCGCTAGTCATCAGCAGACCTACGGCTGTTACGGCCCAGTTATACCAATAGTAATATTTGTCAGACACGAACTGCATTAACGCAGCCCATCCGATGTCGTACTAATTTTGGTCTTTTGTGTGTACATAAATTGCCCGCCATATGGAAATATCGCGTGTAAAAACGCGCTTATGCTTCAGTATACGGTAAACCGCCAGTTTTGTTGAGCATGAGCCATGTAAAAAGCCCATCTAGTAGATGAGCTTCTAAATGGTGAGCTTGATAGGTGCGAACTGGAAACAAATCAAGCGAGAACTAATAGCTATGTGGCAGATAGTTAACGCTGTGCGGCAACTCACTCCTGTATCTGTTTGAGTAATAGTGATGGAAACCTAGCTGCTAGCTAGGAAACAAGGCTCTCAATCAGAGTTTTGAAACTGGCCATCTTTGCTGTGTCGTAGTTGCTGTTGTTGTAGTTATAGATCGCACTCTGTGGCTTACGATCGTGGCGTGAACCAACCGCAGGCAGGCCTAGGTAAGTTTCTAGATCAGGGTCAAGCGTTTCAATCTTGTACGTAAAAGTATTGGAGGAATCTTGGATAAGCTGATTAATCTCTTGCTGTAAGGTCTTTGCTGGTGCATCAGCATCATGCAAGACGGAGTGCTCAATGCCCAAACACTCAAGGAGTTTCATAAACCTATGGATGTTGAACTTGCCAATTGCATCAATTACATGCAGGCCAGATAGGCTCGCCTTTATTTCACCGATATCAATCAAGTGGTTTATTAACGCAACCTCTGTTGCGCCCTCAACAATCAGCACTCTCTTAGCAAAGAACATGCATGCACGATCTGGATTCAGATAAATTGCGTACTTGATGGCCTCCATTTCAGGATCTAGATCATCAGGGTGCGCCGCTGGTGCTGATGGCAGTGCGCTAATAAGTTGGTTATTGTCGGTGATATCTTGCCAAGTCGTGTCGCTAATCTGATAGAAATCAGCATAGCCTTTCTTGTTTTTCTGCACACGAGCAACGCTGGTGATGGCCTGCATATTCTTGTTTACAAAGTTCGGCGAGTGAGTGGTGCATAACACCTGTGTACTATCTAGCTCGGATAGTTTCTGCAAGCTACGTGAAAGCTCGTTTTGCTGCGGAGGATGGAGAAAAGCCTCTGGTTCCTCGAATACGATCCATCTAAGCTCTGGTTCAAAGCTAGTCTTTTTAGCTTTAGGTTTTTTTGCAGCAAAATCTGCACCCGTCTTGATAACACTGTAGATAAGGTGTCGCTGAAAACCAGAGCCAGCATCTGTTATCAATATCTCTTTGTCGTGCGCTAGGTCGGTGTAGGTGGAGTTAATCATGGACTTGATGATCTCAGCTATCGAGGGAGTTTTCCAAGTCAACTTGAACCCAATACCCCAATCCTCTAGCATGCCAGTCAGCGAGTCCTCAACAGCCTTTAGGGAACGGCCATCGGCGGTACTGGAGGATTGCATAGCACTAGAGAAAGTCGTAAAGTTTTCCTCTAATGCGCCGTAGTTGGCATCAAAGTCAGTGGTACCAGAGAGGATATCAGTTACAAGGTCTCTCAACGCAGATGCACCGCTAAACTTTGTGTGATCATCTACCTTACTGATGGCAGGTATAAAAATCAGCTCTCCGAACTTTCCACTTTGAACGTTCTTTGCGCCATAAAACGCCTCGTTATCTAAGGTGCCGTCAGTCTTGTAGCCAAAAATCTGACCAGATCCAGCCTTGCCCTCGTGGTTCTTGTAAGTTGCGGTTTCTAGATACCTGCGAACTTTCAACACCTTATCAACTTGCTTGTACTTCTCTGCGAGGTTATCGTACTCATCTTGATCGAGCTCAAACCATATTTCCACCCAAGATTCACGCTCGGCATCTTTTACTAGATCAAATGGGTAATCTTTCTTTGAATCGTACTTGAAACCGTCTTTTTCATAAAAAACCCTGATGGCGTTAGCAAATGTACTCTTGCCAGCATTGTTGGATCCGATGAGCAGAGCATAGTCAGCCAGATCAAAGGTGGCATCGTGTATCGATCGGTAGTTATGGACTGTTACCTTAGTTGCTTTCATTACTAATATAGTACCCCTGATGCCTATCTTATTCAAAGGAGTTGGTGGGAAAATTGATTAATTGAAAAACAATCAACTTTTTAAGCTGATTTTCTAAAACGGAAAAACGAAAAACAATTGTTTTTCAGACCCGCTTTTGTAACTGAAAAAACTGAAAAACAATCAGTTTTTAGCAAGCCAAACAATGGCTGCGATGATCAGACCAAGAACAAGTAGTATCTTGGTAACAATACCTTGCTCATGCCAATCGTTTCTAATGAAACCCATTATTTTCTCCTCAAATTAAAAAGGACACCACGCTGGTGTCTAAACCAACAATAGAGTTATTAAGCCCTACTGCCTGCGTGATGCCCATTACAAGGCTTAATCACGCACTGTTGGTGCGCCTCAATTGTTGGTTTAGACCTTTTTATTCTATTACATCGGGGGTAGAAACACCTATAGGCTATGTTGTTAACACCGTGGTAACATTTACGGATTTTGCTGTGAGCTGTATAATTTCCTGCATAGGCAAACAGCCAAGACAACTATTAAAGTTGCGGGCTGTTTTTTTCTTGGCTCGCACGAGAGCCACAAATGCAACCAGATCCCATCATCACAATTAAAGAGGCGAGAAAACTGCTTGGTACAGAGTTCAAGCAGTTTTCTGATGATGAGATAGAACGCCTGATTGTGTTACTGGAATCCGTTGCGAGAGAAACAATACGTAGTTCGGTTCCAAAACATCTAAATTAGTTTTCATAACAGTTACAGTTTCGTTATATACTGGTTCCATGAGCGTTGGAATTATCTATACACGTGTCTCCACAAAGGAACAAGTTGATGGCAAAACCAGCCTAGATTCTCAAGAGAAAGAGTGTAAAAAGTTTGCACAAGATCAGAAAACTCTAGTTCCAGAACAAAACATATTCAGAGAGCGAGGCGAATCGGCCAAGTTCATAGATCGACCAGAGTTACAGAACCTACTCCAATACGTCAAAGATAAAAAGAATCAGGTTGAGATTCTATACATCTGGAAAATTGATCGACTGGCACGCAACCTAGGTGATTACTATGGTATTAAGGTTGCACTTGCTAAGTATGGTGTGAGGATTGTATCTGTTACTGAGCCTATTGATGATGATCCTGTCGGCAGATTTCTTGAGGCAATCCTTGCAGCTGCGGCACAGTTCGATAATGAGATCCGTGCGATACGTACAGTGAGCGGCATGCGTGTAAGGGTCGAGCAAGGTGGCTGGCCACACTCGGCACCTATTGGCTACACTAAAAAGAACGCACGTGTTGTTGCCGATCCTGTCTACGCATCAAAGATTACTGATGTTCTCGTTAAGTTCTCAACTGGTACTTTTTCACTTGCACAGATTGCACGCTATGCGTTTACGCAAGGCATACAGACCAAGAGTGGTAAGCCAAAATCAACTGATGCATTGAAAAAGATACTCCAGAATCTAATCTATGCGGGTTATACCAAGAATAAGCTATCCCCTAAAGTCCATAGAGGCATGCACAAGGCGTTGGTTGATGAGGAAGTAATCTACAAGAACATTGACTTGATACAGGGCTCAAAAAAGACCTACGTACTTCGTGGCGATGACATGTTCCCATTGAGAGGCACCTTACTGTGCTCAAATTGCAGCAAGGCACTTACAGCCAGCTCGTCTAGAGGCAGGAGTGGTAGCTACTACCCCATGTACCATTGCAATCAGCCTACCTGCAAAAAGAAAGTAACTGGCAGAAAAGCCAGCGCAGATGCTGATATAACGCATAAATTATTCAGGGAGTACCTCGAGAACCTAAGACCCCTCAGTGGTATCACCAAGCTATACAAGGTAATCGTGCTCAGAGCGTGGAACGATGAGTATGGCCAAGCTGTTGAGAACGCCGCACGCATAAGCAAGGAGATCGACTATTACCGCCAACTTAGAAAAGCTACCACAGAAAAGTTTATCTTGGATAAGATCACTGAGGAGGATAAGCAGGCTCAGATCGCCAATATTGCAGAAAAGATTAATGATCTAGAGGATGAGCAAATTGAGGCCGACCAGTACGTAAAGGAAAAAGAACAGATCGTAGATGATGCAATGAGTTTCATAACCACACCTGACATATTCTGGAACCGTGCAAATACCAAGATACGACAAGATATTCAAAAGTTACTTTTTCCAGATGGAATCGTATATGACTTTGAAAACGGTTTTGGAACCGCAAAATTAAGCCCGCTGTTATCTGTTATAGCAAACAAAAAAGACCCATCTGATGTAGATGAGTCTCTTGTGGTGATCCCAAGGGGAATCGAACCCCTGTTGCCAGGATGAGAACCTGGTGTCCTAACCGCTAGACGATGGGACCTTATTGTTAAATCTGCGGGATATCGCTACGCTCTTTCCTGCGGTACTCGCGCTAAGATTAAGCAAGCTTATCTTATCACTCCGTTCTTCGTACACCGAACCCGCGATCTTCTGGATGATACGGGGTCCCCGCAAAACCTGTTTTGTGGGGTAAAGATGCAGATATCTTGGACCACTAGACGACGGGGCCTTAAAGACCGGAAAATTGTAGCATAACAGATGGGATTTAGCTACTGCGAACAACCGGCAGTTCGTTCCAGCGGGTGACATAGCGGGGGCTGCGTAGCTGATGCTTGGGCTGCCAGGCGTTGCCGAGATCTTCGGTGGCGTAGCGGATGGTGCTGCGACCGAAACGCTCGTTGATGGAATCTAGGGTTTGCATACGGGCCTTAGATCGGTCTTCTTCCACTACATTTACAGCCCCGAACACGTCAGTTTGCAAATAATCAGCCGATACAAAATCTTGTAACCAGACCCCCGCCCTGTGGTACTTAACGTGCGGATTGTAAAACTCACGAAATAAGTCTATGACACTTCCGATAAGTTTGCCCGTATCAGCTGTCGCAACCGGGAAACACACCTCCCGTTGCCACGTCCGGTAGCCGGGTTTGTGCTTATTGGTGCTGGCAAACACACCGGCTCGCTTGGCAAGCTGACGGTCTGCGCGCAACCGGAAGGCGGCTTTGGTGGTAAATGATGCCAATGCTGCCTCTAAAGAACCAAGCTCACTTGTATCTTCGCCAAACGTGCGGGTACGGGCTATGCTTTTTTGTGCCCTTTCTTCTCGCTCTAGCGGATAGCAACTCAGGCCGTTTAATTCTGCTACTAGTTGCCGGCCGTGAATACCCATCAACTGCTGAGCACGTTGTGGCCTTAACTGGCTGAGTTGCAGTGCGTTATGGATCCCCTCGGCCTTCATTTTCGGTGCCGACCGCCACCCAACACCCCACACATCCTGGATAGGCGTAGTCCGCAACCAAGTGTGAAAGGATAAACCTTTCACACTTATGAGGTTCAGGACGCTATTGAGGTCGGGGTCTTTTTTGACCTGGTCGGCAGCTAGTTTGGCGAGAGTTTTGGTAGGCGCTATGCCTACGGATACCGGCACCCCGATCCATTGCCAGATTTTGTCGCTCACTGTCCTGCCCCACGCCTCGTAATCATCAATGGCTAGCTCGCCAAGATCTAAAAACGATTCATCCACCGAATACACCTCAATTTTTGGGGTAACAGAAGTTAGTACATCGGTAATACGACGAGAAATATCACCGTACAATTCAAAGTTCCCGCTGAACTGCACTACGCCCTGTGCTTTAAAGATATGACGATATTTGAATACTGGCGCGCCCATTGGAATGCCAAGCGCCTTGGCCTCGTTGCTGCGCGCCACCACGCAGCCATCGCCGGACGACATAACCACTACTGGTTTGCCTTCCAGGTCCGGCCTGAATAGCCTCTCACATGAAACGAAGAAGTTATTGCAGTCTATAAGTGCAAAAACTGGTGACTTCATCTGCTCACCTTTCTAAACTGGTGGATGGTTGAGGTGATTACGCCCCAGACGGGGCTGCCCTCCTCTACTTGGTGTTCGTGGCTGATGATGAACCGGTCGGCTTTGGTCCAGACAACTAAATCATTTGGGCGGGCATTTACGGATCGGTCAACAATTAATATATCGCCGTCAAAAATGCCTAAAGCCTGCCATTCATCTCCAGACAGGCGCATTAAGTAGGTTGTAGCGGTGTGTGTTATTAACAGGCTGTTTAGATCAAGAGGTTGGAGTGAAGTGTCGGTGGCTGGGTTTGGGAACCCATCGTGGACGGTTACGCCGTCCGGATTTTGATAATTCATATACAAACCATCCTTTTTAGGATTTGAAGAGTTGGCCGTCGCCAGGCCTTTGTAGATAAAACGACTTTGGGGTTTTATCATCCGCAAGACTACGGATAAAAATGGTTTGTATAAGCCTGCGAGTAGAAATCCGCCCATTAAGACAAAAGTACCCACACGACCATCATCATTATAAAACACAAGGATAAATCTAGTTAATCGACTTCGCCTATGTAGGATTTGAGCATAGCTTCGCTGACGGCCTTGGGGTCACGGATACCTTGACCTAGCAGCCACATCAACTTTACTTCAGCTGCGACATCAGTCATATTGCCGGCATGACCAGCGCCAGCTTTCAGGGCGGCGCGTCCAGGAAGGTATATTTCTGGATTTGTTCGACCACCGACAAACTTTGTGGCCAGGATAACAGGCTTGCCTAGGCTAACGAGCTCTTCAATAACTGGTATCAGTGAGTATTTAGCTTTTTTTGCTGGTACGTTTCCGGCACCGAGCGACTTAATCAACAATGCAGTGCATGACTTTGACTGAGCTAATACGCGGATATTCTCAGGAAGCAGGCCTGGTTTTGCTTCGATTCCAACGATACCTGTATCAAAAACATTAAGTGGGGGTTTCATGGTTGTTTGCTGATGCTTTTTCATTGTGATGGGGCTAAATACAGTCGTGCTGGCTGTCAGATCGGCAATATGCGGGAATCCAGGAGAGTCAAATGCATCAAAACGAGATTCACTAGTCTTGATAGTCCTTACAGCCCTCATTACATGCGTAGAAAAAACAACCATGGTTTCAGTGACACCACTATTCACTGACTCTACCATAACTTTCATAGACCGTTCGAGGTTGACTCGGGCGTCGGTTCCGGCCTCATCCATGGTTTGCTGAGATCCAGTAAAAACAATAGGAATATTAAGGCTTTTGCCAAATGCCAAAGCTGTCGCAGTTGCAGTATATGCCATAGTGTCTGTCCCGTGGGCCACGATAACGCCGTTATATTTGTTATGTAGTTCGTAGATTTTAGCAATCAGCATTTGCCAATCTTCTGGCGTAATATCTGTACTGTCTTCATTGAGGAGCTGCAATACATCCAGTTCGGCTCCAAGTTTTTTCAGACCAGGAGCTTGATCAACCAGCTCCTCTGCAGAACGCGCCGGTACAAGAGCCCCTTCGTCATTGCGGGCCATAGCAATAGTCCCGCCAAAACCAATTAGCAGAATACGAACATACATAATAATTCATTATAACACCTTGCGACCAGCGCTTACTCAACTAGTGTTGCCAGAATTTCTAGGGGGTGTGTTTGACGGCGCCAGGGGTAACCATAGTGATCCATGTGCGCCCTGGGTTAAGTGATAAGGGCTTCCCATCTGCTGTCTTGAACGTATACATGCTTTTTCGGTTAGGCTTTTCCCAAGTGCCCTCTACTAAACCGCCGTCCTGGAACACCATAACAGTCCCTGCGCCTGTTGTTTGGTAGACGGAGTAAATTCCGTTTTGGCTCCGGTTAGTGACTATAGCAATTACTACTTTGGGTGCAATCTGTTCGCCTGATCGTTCGTCAGTGTGTGGTTGGCCACCTAAAACTCGTTTATAGCTGTTTGTCGCAGCATCGTAATCATAATGAACGTTATATAGTGCGCGCGAAATGTCAAAATCAACGCTTTTAGCCGTTGGGACTGCAATGGGCGTCTCTTTTTCTTTGCGCGGGTAGCCGGTAAAAGTACTCGTGGTGTAGCCCTTTCTGTTTTGGAGTTCGAGTAACTTAGCTCTAGAGGTATAGAGGTTGTGAGGCGCAAAGCGGTTAGATACGCGCTGATATGTGGCTCCGTTGCCCGAATGATCCAGGTCCTTGATGCCTTCGCTGCGGATTTGAGCCAGGCCTTCAGCGCTGCCACCAGCGTGCGCGATAGCTGCGTCAAACGGTGCCAAGAAGTCCAAATAATATGGGCGAACAGAACGTACAGGCCCGATGTAATCTGGCTGATCTTCCATAAACAGTGCCAAAAAGCGTGTAATCCCACCTTCAGCTATAGCTTCAAACACAACCCCTGCGTCTTTTAGGCCAGCTTGTGGGCGCGCATCTGGACTGTTTTCTATCATTACACCAGTAACTGGCATCTTATTAAGCTCTGGCGAAATCTGCACGCCTGTCAAGCGAGATGCTTCTGTTGTTGGTTTGGGCGGTTCTACTTTTGGTGCAATAACCGGGGGCTTGGGGAGTGGCGGGTCTGGGGTAAAGAGCGCTAATGCACCCACAGTTAAACCAATAAGGATAGCTCCAAAGGCAATAAGTAGGCCGATCCTTTGCTTTTTGCTAAATGACTTCCAGCGCCTAATAAAGGTCCTGAGTGCGTTTGGCCTTTTTGCCTTAACTGATTCGCTGCCTGAAGAGAGTCCGGTTTGGTCTTCTGTCTTGTGGGCTGGTTCGAACTCGGCGTGTTGCTCGTTGCCTGATGTAGGCGTGCTTTTATGTTCTTGGCCATCAAGTATAGGGTCGCGCCTGTCTGGCGGCATTATGTCGTCTTGCATAGAAGTCTAGTATAAAACGCTTCCGCTTACGATGCCAGCCCCAAGCAAGGGTTAACCTACCCTATTGATACAAGAATCAATGTTTTCTCACAATATAACTTCGGTGACTCAACAACTTGCATTATATTGACAGGCATGGTATACTAAATATAATGATTAAGGAGAGCATCAACCGTGAAAACTAGTTTTGAAGACGCGCCAGCCCCCGAAGTCGCTAACTTTGTACCAGAGGATACGAGCGTAGAATTAAGTTGGCTTGAAGCTCAGCACCAGCTTAACATTGAGGCTTTAGGGCAACTTGGATTTGCGAAGCAAAATGAAATACCCACCTACGACAAGTTGCAGGCTAATATCCCCTATGCTGCAAGAGTTCTCCTTGCTTTGCGCAGAGTCCAGGGTGCCAAGGACAATTTAGTTATTGCGCCCAGTGCTCAAGCTTTTGGATTATTTGGTACAGCAGATGAACCAGGTATTATTACTCGTTTTGATCAGGGGCAGAGCGACGATACCAAGACGATGACGTTGAGTGACGCGTGGGCTGAACATGACGATAGAGCTCCTATTCATGATAACGGGAGAATCGGCAAATTTTATTTGGGTATTTTACTTGGCGATGTTATGGATCCACTTGAGTCACAACACTATGCCAACAGACACGAGGAGCCAGGCCTGGTATACGTGGAAGGTCAGGGATTATTCCCCGTGAGTAAAACTACTACGGAGCAGCGTACTAACTTGAATGACGAACAACAACGTGCAGCCGAGATGGGTCTGATTATTGACGCTGCCACTATAGGGCAAATTATTATTAATAATGCGATGCTTCGAACCAATGGTCAAACCCTGCTTGATGGTCGTGACACCAGTACAAAACTTATTCACTATCCCGATAATCGCGCTGGTGTTTCAAACGGTATCGTCCCAACCATCTGTGCGCCCGGAGGCCAACTTGAGTTAGGTCAGTCCGGCACTTACAGCTTATATAGCGACAGCCTAGGTGTTCGCCGTGCGTTGCGAGTGTCGCTTAACGCTGACGTGTAATCTCCGGTATTTGCTGAAAGTTAAAACGCTGTTAATTGTCGATTAATTCGTTGCAGCGCCGTTTCTTTGCCTAGGATAGCTAAGGTTTCTGCTAAAGCTGGGCTTGCGGGGGCTTGAGTTGTGGCAATACGTATAAGGCTAAAAAGTACGCCCGGTTTTTGGCCAGTTCGTTCTAATAATTGATTCAACCTATCTGTTATATCCTGAACAGTAAAACTACTCTGCTCTAGTGCGTGTTTTGCTTGTTCTAGCATGCTTGCCAGCTCTGAGCCTGAAAATTTATTAAGTTGTTTGTTCCCAGAAATAAGCTCTGGACTAATTGGCAAATCTATAAAGAAAAAGCGGGTTAGCTCCGGCAGTTCCGCAAAGTATTTCAGGCGCTCCTGAACAAGCGCTAAAACCTGTTTTTTGTATTCATCAGGTTGCTTACGTGCCTCTTCAGGCCAAAAATTTCTGACTCCTATCTCCTGACTCTTATCTCCTTCGCCAACTGTCCTTTTATATAAATCATCCAGATTCAATTGGCGAATATGTGCGCCATTCATCCAAGCAAGGCGTCGCTCGTCAAAATGTGCACCACTTTTTTGTACTCGGTCCAAACTAAACTTTTGAATAAGCTCCTCCCGCGTAAATATTTCTTGTTCGGTTCCGTCGTTCCAGCCAAGACTGACAATAAAATTAACTAAAACTTCGGGCAAAAACCCGTCGCGCACGTAATCCAGCACATCTTTAGCGCCGTCGCGTTTGCTTAACTTCTTTTTACCGTCTGGCCCTAGTACGTGCGGGGCCGTCGCCATTATCGGTGGAGCTATATTGAGGGCCTCATAAAGATTTAGATAATTTGGTACGCTTGCGATAAATTCCTGACCACGGATTATATGCGTTATCTGCATTTCTGCATCGTCAATAATATGCGCAAAGTTATAAGTCGGATACCCATCAGATTTAACCAGGATAAAATCATCTATGACTTCTGGGCCGGTAGACAAATCACCCATAATGGTGTCGTGCCACTTATATGGTTTAGGGTCTGATTTGAACCGCAAAGGTTTAGCCCCGTCCCAGGGCTGGGTGTTCTCAGGGCGATGATTTCTGTATAAAAATGGTTGTTTGTTTCTTTGGGCTTCTTCGCGAAAGCCCTGGACTTCTTCGGCTGTGTAAGGATCGGCATATGCCCGCCCTGCGTCAATAAGTTTTTGAGCCCAGGCCTTGTAATTGTCTAGCCTCTCACTCTGACGATATGGCGCAAACGGACCGCCTATATCCGGGCCTTCGTCATACTTAAGCCCAAGTACGCGCAAACTTTCCATGAGATGTTTATCTGAGCCTTCTACTTCACGCTTTTTGTCCGTATCTTCCAAGCGCAGAACAAACTGTCCCCCGCTCTGTCTGGCCACGAGCCACGCAAAAACAGCTGTCCGGATCCCCCCTACATGCAAATAACCCGTAGGGCTAGGCGCAAATCGTGTCCTTGCCTTTTCGTCTATCATATAACGCTATTGTAACAGATTAGCACTTCTCGTAATCAAGATAATTACAAGGTTGAGATGACTACTTAATGACAGAGTAGCCAGGGATCAATACTACCGTCTTTTTTGACGGCTCTCGCATCATTTCGATCAACTAGCCGTGACATCAATGCGTATGCAACAAAAACTTCTTCTTTAATGTTTTTTCTCTCTGATCCGGGAGTGTCTAAACAAGCTGCCATCAAAGCAGCTGTCAGCTCAGGCATCAATATCCACATCCTCATAAATGCTTCTTTATCAATATGTGTCATTAATATCATGTCACGGGCCAGCTCTTCGTCTACGCCGTTCTCTTTTGCGAATTCTAATTGTTTATGATAATTACCTCTTGCACCAATAAGGAAATATTGTGCGCGTTCTTCTTCGGTGGGCGTTCGTCGGCCTATATATGTGCGTTTTAATTCATTTGACGCAAACCCGGGTTGTTTCTGGTCTTCGAATAATGGGACACCGAATCCACACAAATTCGGAACGAAATTATTAATCCGTCCCAGCTTGGAGGGTGATTCTACAGGCATCATTTCTAGTCGTTCGGTCATAACTAAATCCGGTCTTGGTGAGCTGCGAAGTATTTCGTTAACGTGCTCCAAGTCGGCGATCAACTCCATTCCTTGCCGGAAACTATCAGCAAGAAATAGTAACTCCTTATGCCTGCTATAAATACCCTCGTAAAATACGCTAACTGGTCCAAACTTTGGATTTAGTTCTTCCATAGTAATTCTTGCTCTACACTATAATACTTATAAACTAAAATAGCAATATTATAAAAATTATGACCTCTTATTGGTATAATATACGCTTTAAAAAATATTACGCAATTAAAGGCCGGAGACAATTCGGCGGAGCTGGTCGCTAGAAAGTTCTGATTCGCCTTCTACCGTGTACCACACACCGCCGTTCACCCATGTGGCATTGCTGCCTTCGTAAACAAAAATTGTACGACCCTTATCTTCAAAGGTTTGATATGTGCTTTGAGCGGTTGTGAAATTTTCTGCTAGTGACTGGCTATTTAGGTCGGACTTTTTCTGAACCACGCTAAAATTGCGGTCATCAGAATTGGACTCATACTTTAAAGTAACCACGCCATCACCATATTGGACTGGGCCGCTGAGCGAAAAGCCGGACGGCTGATAGGATGGTAGTTGAGCTCTAACCCCTGCACGTGTGGAGGCAATTTTGAGTGCAATTTGAGGGACGCTGCGGTACGCAAGAATCCCCCCAACAAATAATGCAAGAAATACGCCCATAGCAAGACTCAGCGCATGGGTACTTATACGTAGCTTGCGCGCGGTACGCTGTTTTAATGATTGCCTCTTGGTCCGCGATAGCTTGTGCGAGTCAGCCTTTTGCAGGGCAATGTCAAAAGGGCTCAACGGTTCCTCTACTACACTAGCAGGGTTAGTGCCTCGTAAGTCTATCGGGGTGCTTGCGCTATGGAGTGCGGTTTTGCCGTGCTCAGGGGCGGGCTTGACAGCTATAGGGGCAACACGTTTGGTTATATGACTACCAATCTCGCCAAATCTACTCACCAAGCTGCTTCTGTGTATGGCTGCTGCTCGCTCTATGCGCGTGCTGTCAACGTGATCTGGCCTTTCTGTCCTTGAGCTGTTGCTTTCGTTGGGATGATAGGTAGAGTAATTCTTATTATGTATTGCCGTGATTTTTTGGGCCGGTTTCTTCACAGACGTTCTCATAAGGGTTTTTGAGTGAGAGGCTTTGCTATGCACTTTGTGTGAAGGGGTCGCTTGCCTGGGCAGGGCTTGTTTTGGCCGTCTTATGAACCCGTCTACTACCTGAGTACCGGTTTTTGAACTACTTTTTTTGGTCGGTTTCAGATGGCCGTTATCTAGTAGTTTGCCAGATAACGCGTCGTAATGTCTGCCATTGATTTCGATTGTATTTTGAGCCACTAGCTCTACCCTCTTATGTTTTGGTTAAAACAACTTGTATCTTAAACCCAAATGGTTAACTTCTGCAAGCCCTGTCGCTTCTTTTGACAAAGGAGCCTACTGATATTTATACTATAGTCACGTTCGACTAAAATAAAAATATGGATTTCCTAGACCCAATCAAACAACGACAACACCGCATACGTCTGTACGTGGGCTATGTGCTGATGGTGGTTGCTATTAGTTTGGTGTCACTACTTCTGGTGCTGCAAGCCTACGGCTATACATTTGACCTGCAGACAGGGGCAATTAATCAGAACGGTTTAGTTTTTGTGGATGCCCATCCCGAGAGAGCAGATGTTTATGTGAATGGTGAATTAAAAGGGGCGACAGACCAACGCCTAATTATGCCGTCAAGCAAGTACGATATCAGTGTTAGGCGCGCTGGTTACCGTACATGGGAAAAAACCATTAACCTACTCGGGGGTAAAATCGAGCGACTGGTTTATCCGGTGTTGTTTCCGGAATCATTGGTGTCGCGCGAGACACAACTTTATGCAGAAAAGCCTGTTTTTTCTACGCAGAGCCCGGATCGTCGCTGGTTGATTGTCAGGCAGCCCGGTGCTCACATAAGTTTTGATTTGGTCGACCTAAATTCAGAGCTAGCCACTGCTATTAACCTTGCTCTGCCACCAGATTTATTCAGTATTAATGGTGATCGGCATGACATTGATGTGGTTGAATGGTCAACCGACAATCGCCACGTCGTTGTCAGGCACACATTTGACACAGGCACTGAGTTTGTATTGATTGACCACGAGGCGCCTGCATTAAGTCGCAATTTGAGTCGCAATTTTAGTGGCACTGTGTTTACAGATGTAGTTTTGCGCGATAAGCGCTTTGATCGTTATTACTTGCATGACCGTTCTGCTCAAACGCTGATGACAGCCGAACTAAACGGCCAGGCCCCCGTGCCACTACTAAACGGTGTCATACAGTTCAAATCTCACGGTAACGATGTGCTCTTGTACGTTGCCAGTAGCGGTGCGGCGGAAGGAAACGTCGCGGTGCGTATTCGTGAAGGTGACCAAATTTATACCGTTAAGGAGCTACCGGTCGATACTAGCTACATACTGGATATAGCTCGTTTTTCTGGTCGCTGGTACGTCTTGGCTGGTGCCACTGATGATCAAAGGATGTATATATTGCGCGACCCGGTTCTTGCGTTGCGACGTAACCCAGCAGCAAAGATTATCCCGGCTGCGCTTCTGCGTATTGAAGACCCCCAGTTTGCATCGTTTTCTACTAACGCCCGCTTTGTACAGATTCAGTCGGGTAGCAAATTTGTCGTTTATGATACCGAGACGGCTCGCCACTATCGCTACAATACAGGGCTTGAGCTAGCCACTCCTCAAAGAGCCGTTTGGATGGATGGTCACCGCCTGACGCTTGTGAGCAATAACCACGTTAATGTTTTTGACTTTGACGGTACCAACAAACAAGAACTATCGTCTGCATACTCTAGTTCTACGCCCTACTTCAACAGTAATTACACTGCGCTTTATACGTTATCGGACTCACAAATTGTTGGGCGCGCTACTTTACTACGTACTGAGCTTTTGGTTACATCAAACAACTAACGGAGGCTGAACTAGGAACTGAGCCAGCCCCAGAATCGGCTCCATAGGCTGGGCGAATCAGACGGCAATACGGTCGGCTGATCACCTTGAGCCACGCCTGGGCTGCTACTGGCGATATTTGCTGCGGGGTCGGGCGATATCTGTTCCCCCACTACGACCAACCGATTGATTGCCGTGCCAGGTGGATCACAGGTAATCAGTGACACTGAGGGCTTCTCTGTTGGTGCAAGCACAGATATGTCAGTGGGTTTTACTATCTCTTTCTTGTTGACCCTGTATACGTAGCGTCTGCCTCCGTGGTTTAGCATAAATGTGTCGCCGATTTCTAGGCGACTTAGAAGCACAAACGCAAACTTATATTTACCACGGTTTAAAATATTGTTGCTAGAGTGCCCGAATATGACCGTATTGCCGGTTTCGCCAGGGTGTGATGTGCCCTTATAATGCACAACTCCGTTTTCTAAAGCCTGCTGAAAGACATCTTCTTCAACCGAGGCAACATCGTATACAATTGGTATCTCAACATTGATCTTCGGGATGATTATCTTGGATTCTGGCCCGACCGTTGCGTCAGAATCTAGGATAATTGGTGTAGCGCTTAAAGCCTTGCTGGGTGTTAAGAAGGGCGCAATAAAACGTTCGTTAAAAAACCCAAACAACATAATAAATGTCATTAAAAGTCCCATGCTTACTCCAAACATAAGGGACTTACGGTGATGCGCCTTTTGTTTGGCGCGGCCGTTTACTTTATTTAGTAGCTGATTTTTCAGCTCATGAACCGAGCGGTTATCAGTTATCTTGCGATGTGCTGGCTGGGGGGGTGCTGTTGGTGTTGCGACCATCGGACGCCCGGTTTCGGCCTTTGTGACTTGTGGCTTGGCAGCTTGGGTCGCTTTAGCATGATTGATATAAAATTCCTGCCAAACCTCGTGTTTTTCTTGGTCAGGCAAGTTGGCGTAATAATTGTGCCAAGCGGTCTGAATATCAGCCAGCGACTTGCCTGACTTGCTTAAATCGTACATATACTTTTGGTGTTTTGACCGGTGTTGCACGGTGGCCCTGGCCTCGGCCAGCTCTTCTTTGGCATTCGGCTCGGTTGCATACAGAGCGTCAATCTTGCCACGAATAAGTTTTAAGGCCGGGTTGTCGCCGTTAGAATTCAGGTCGTGCAGTGGCTGAACCACCTTATCTCGCTTTGTCGGTAGCCCCAGGTTTTTCTTTAGCTCGTCTAACGAATCATCGTCCGGTGGCATAACAGATATAAGTATAATATAATGCTTTCGTCTTACCTATTAGGCAAATCCCCGAGTTTTGCTTTAACCTAGTTTTTCAAACCAAGGAGCCTAAAAGCGACTGTATGGAAAACTAAGAGGAAGAGGCGGCTAGAGGGTGACACAAAAGAAAACTTGTTTTCTTTTGTGTCAGCTGACTGTTGGTTCTGACGAGCCGGAGTGGCGGAATTGGTATACGCGCACGACTCAAAATCGTGTTCCTTCGGGATTGAGGGTTCAAGTCCCTTCTCCGGCACCATGGACGTATTTGATGGAGGTGTTTATTATGCAAAATAGACCAAGGGTGGGGGTTATTGTGGAAAACGCCCAGGGAGAGGTTCTTGTTGGCCGACGAACAGGCAGCCATGCGCCAAAACATTCCATCCCTGGCGGCAGTTTAGAGATTGGAGAGAACTTTTAGGAGTGCGCAAAACGGGAATTACAAGAAGAGCACGGCATCAACCCCAAGTCATAGCTATTACGAACAATCTAGAGACATATAGAGAAGACGGCGTGCATTTTAAATCCGTTGTATTGGTTGCCAAAACTTTTGAGGGCGAGCCGCGCATTTTAGATCCACAAAAATGTCAGGAGCTATTTTGGTGCCCGCTCTCCCAGGTGCCAAAACCTCATTTTGACGCTAGCAAGCTGGCCCTACAGAGCTACCTGAAGGGTGATTTTTACCCAACCCAAAACTAAGATTACACAAAACAACACCTTTCAGGGTGAGACCTTATAAAGTTTCCTGGAAGATGCCGGGTGGCATGTTCTTGGATTTATCAGAGTTGGAAATATTTTAAGGCAAGCCCGTCGCCCTATTACTATGCACAATCTAGAATAGATTACCAGGGAACTAAAGCCCTGCCGTGCTAAACTTAGCAGCATGAATAGCGCACCGGCGACAGGGCAATCTATAGATTTTTCACCTTTGCGTCCGTATCGCAAGCCTGAGCATCATAGCAATCTTTTCATGGCTGTTTTATTGGGCGGATCTCTGGTCATTGCGCTTGTATGGGATGTGGTGTCGGTAGGTAGATTAAATATTGACTCTTCTGGGTGGCTATTGGGCATAATATTTATATTTATCTTTTTTGCGGCTTTAATATATCTAATGTACCAAGAAGTTACACGCTATACTATTAATAATCGCGCACTGCAGATGTTTGCAAGTCGTAATGGTTTTCGTCTTGACGCGACTTACAGCCCGACTTCAAGGCCGGGAATATTATTCACCAAAGACGAAACGTCCCCATGGATAGCCGACCATATTAGCGGCCGTATGCAGGGACTGCCATTTTCGTTCTACCGCCAGAGTCTGTTTCATGACGACAAGTTATCAATCCCGAATTATACCGTCATGGAGTTTACATTGCCGCGCCATTTACCGCACATGGTGATTGATTCAACAATAGCTGACATACATACCTTGCCGTTTGATTTTGACGAATCGCAAAAGATTAATCTCGAGGGTGATTTCTACAAATATTTCGCTCTACGCCCCGGACAAATATGGAATAACAGATTTAACTGTCTTGGCCCCCGACGCCATGATGGCGCTTATCCAGCACGCCCAGCTGTGTGATATAGAAATCATAGAAAATCGGCTTTACTTCTACTGGCGCGACTATCCGGAGAGCCAGCAGGATATTGAGGATAAGTTTCAAACTGTGCAGGGTGTATTAAAAAAGGTTGGCGACAAGCTGGCGCACGATGATATCTTTGCGGTGCCTTCACAGGCGCGATTGCATATTGAACTGGGTCAGAGCGTCAAAATCAAAGCGCCCGGCTTTAGTCTCATCGGCGCATTGAAATGGTGGCTGATGTGGGATAAGCTCATCGGTCGTTACCTTGCGCGGCGGGCACGTGCTAAGCTTAAAAAACAACTGGCTGAAACCTACGGCGAGCTTGCAAAACAAAGCAACTAATAGCCCCTTAGCGGTTCTTATAAGAACAACTAAAGACTTTCTGCCACTCGCATTTTTGTTATTTGGTCGTTTTATATTAAACTGTAAGCATAACTAATATAACTGTATGAAGGAATTTAGGATTCATGGACCCGAACAATAGCCAGCCTTATCAACCACAACCGCCTACGCCGACCGGCTATCCACCAGCACAACAACCACAACAGCCGCAGGCACCGCCACAACCGCTGCCAGCACAACCACCAGTAGCGCCTTCGTATCCGACAAACCAAACCCCCTACCAAGGACCGCCCCAAGGGGCTTGGCAGCAACCTGTAGGAAATGGCCAGTTTCCTGACCAAAGCGATTATTACAGTAAAGGGCAAAAACCGGCCATCACGCTCGGAGTTCTTAGCATAGTTTTTTGTTGGATACCTATTATAGCTTGGATTCTAGGAGGAATCGCCGTAAGCAAAGGCAATTTAAACCCCAAGCTTAGAACGCTCGGCATTATTGGTATAGGCCTTGGATCCCTTTTTGCTATCTTTAACTTAATGATATTTCTTTCTTGAAACCCGTGAGATAACCGATACTACTGCTTTCTCAGTAGAATAAATTAACAACATACATGCAGTCCAAAAACTATTTAGAGCTTGCTAAGAAATCAAGTGATACGGTGGTGCTTATAATAACCGTAGTTATCCTTGTGTTGGTGGCTGTCATTTTGGCGGAGGAAAAACTAAGCGCCCTACTTGCTATTATGATTGTGGTAGGAGTATCGCTTTTTTATGTTAAGTTGTACCAAATATCGTTTTTAGGCAACGCGTTCAGGGTTCAAAATGGTCGTCACGCCCACCTGGTTGATTCAGTCCGCACAATAGCGCACCAGCTTGATATGCCGCCTGTTGATGTGTATATAGCACAAGACCCTTACTTAAACGCTTTTGCCGTGGGTTATACCAGGCCGTATACTATCGTTCTTCATTCAGCGATCGTTGAGGAGCTATCCAAAGCAGAACTGGATGTTATACTTTTCCATGAAATGGCCCACATCAAACTTAAACACACGGCTATAGTATCTTATGTTTACCCTATCGGCATTCTTATTCCGGTGCTTGGACCGATGGTCAGGTGGATATTCGGTTTTTGGAGCCGCCGGGCGGAACTTGCTTGCGACAGAGTGGCCTCAACTTTTACGCGCGATCCGCACACTGTCGTCAGTGCGCTTATGAAAATTCATGTTGGCTCAAAATTCGCGCAGTACATGAGTGAGGAGGGCGTACTCTACCAGGATAAGATTGGCAGCGGTGCTATGCGGCTGATTTCACAATCCATGTATTCTCATCCGTTTTTGGTTACCCGGGTACGAGAAGTTATGAGCCATTCTTACAAAACGGGCATTTTAACGACACCCCAAACACCCACAGCTCCTGTTCCGGCAGCCACCTCACCCCCAGGAATATAGCAATCTCCTTGGGAACCTAGAGGACTGTCCTCTAACAGATGATGAGGGTTCGAGTCCCTCCCCTGGCACCATACTTTATTCTATTTCACTAGGCTCAAATACTGCCACTGTTAAGGCTTCAAACGACTCAGACAGACAAGTACAAGTCGGTTAGGGTTGTGGTCAACAAAGTCGTGCTCCAGTGGGCATTAAATTATGCTAGTTTTGATAATCTGAAAGCACGCCCTCTCCCGATAGCAATAAGATTAGTGTGACTAAATCTTTCATGATTCTGTATTCAGAACATGTTTAAAAAAGACGCTAGCCTGTAGGAGGAATACTGTAAGCCTGGGCGGGAGCGCTGGGAGTGACCGGCTTGCGAGGTTCTCGATCACCACCGTTTGTTGGGCCCTGCGGGTCATTACCTGGGTTCGCGGGTTCTGTCCCTGGGATGGGGCTTATAACCACCGGCACACCAAACATCGTCGCTATTACAGGCTCGTCACGGCTTAAGAGCTCACGCAGCGCATAGGCACCTAACTCTTCTTCATAATTAGGGCGTGTTCTATTTATCCTACAAGCCTGATAATACTCACGTGCAAACCGCAGCTCAAGGCTCTTATCTAGGCCACTAGCTGCAGACCTGATTACCTCATCGCCAAACTCTTTAGCCGTCGGCACAGGCTCATTATTGTTACCGAGCCTTGATTTAGGCATGCAAAACTCCCGGAAAGTACGGAATATAGTAGGACACCCGCCTAAGATCTCAGGGGCTACAATGGCGGAATGGATAGCAAGAAGAAATACGAGGGGTTAAGCAGCGCGGAGCGCAGCGAGATAGAGATTTTATTGAACAGAAAATGTA
>JAJDCL010000027.1 GCA_029260875.1 Candidatus Saccharimonadota bacterium | reverse complement strand
CAAACTCTATGGTTGTGTGCCAACCAATAACTTACAGGCTATCTTAAACGAATGGATGGCCAGACAGAACAGCAAAGAGTTGTTCGCTTCACCACTCAACTACCTACAAGCTACGCTTGTTCCATGTTAGTTGACTGAGCCCTATATAGCAATACAGGCAATATTTTAATGCACCTTAAGCTTTTTTAGACTATGCCATTCTGTCTCTGTCGTCATCGTTAAGCCAAGTTGGGCGTAATCTACACTGTAATATCCATCTCTACCCAGTATGACTGCCTTAGGGTGAGTTAGCAGTAAGTCTTGAGCCATAACGCCAATGTGGGTCGGACCGCCCCAAATGTATTTGAAACTGTAAAGCTTAATACCGTCATGAAGGGTCTCTATGTATTGAATTTGAGTTTTAAGTCTGCGGTCTGACGGGGCAGGTGGAGCGCCAGGAGGGGGTGATCCTGCCGGCGGCACACCTCCCGCTGCTGCGGCTGCTGCAGCAGCTGATTGAGCGCTGCCGTATTCCCGGCGGTATTGCTGGAATTCTGGGTCAGTCCTGAGGCGTTCTATATTATCGCCAATTGTTTCTGGCCTTGTGCCAGACGCTACGGTTTCCATAACTGGCATGTTGGTGCTCGCGTCAACTGCAAGGTTACCATTAAGATCTCGTGCTTGCCGCGTAACGTACTTGGCGGCAGTTGTCCCCCCAGTGGGCTCGCCCATGATTGCCCCAATAACTTGGGCATTCTCAGGGCTTGTACTACCAGCAATATCAAGTAGGGATGCTGTATGTGCCAGTACGCGCTTGTGTTCATGTTCGGCTTGTGTGATTGTAGCGGCATTCCCGGTGGCCCTTGCCGCTGTTACGTTAGCCCGAGCCCTAGCTAGACGTCCCTGAATAGCACCAGACATATTAGTTAAAGCGCCGTGACGGGCGGCGCCGACCTCGGCAGCGCTTTTAGTGTTTAGGGCCTCATCTGCTATAACATCATTCGCTGACGCTGCATTTGTGTCGCGTGTATATAGTTGTGATAATTGGTCGGCTGAGGTGGCAAAACCGGCGCCATACAAGTCAACACGTTTAGCCCGCTCGGCTTGGCCGCGAGCAGCGTTAAGTATTCGGGCAGCACGTGCTCGGTCCGAGCCCGCAACACGGTTAATTGTCTCAGCCATTTCACCAAAACCACTACGATAACCAGAGCCGGTCCCCGCATTACTTGCAGCCGCCCACTCCATAAAGGCTTCTCGGCCCATATCTTTTCTAGTTTGGGTAATAGAGGCGACGTTTTGGTCTAATTCTCGGCCTCGTTGTCCAATGCCTTGTAGGTAGGCTCGTGCGTCAGCGTCGGTACCATTACCATGTAGACTAGCTGCAAGCAAATCGTCGTTACCAGCTACTGCACGGGCAGCGATACTTTTGTCTGCCTCTCCGGCAAGTGAGGTGACATAAGCTGACCTTGCTGCTCTGTTGTGCCCGCGCCAGCCACTGGGTTTAAGACCGGATTTTGGAATGAATGTTGCGCTTTGGACCCCTCTGCTTAACCAGCCGCGTCGGTTGGTTTCGCTGCCTCCCATGAAGTACTCACCCTGCTTGGCGGAATTCATAGCTCGGCCGTATTTGTGTGAACGGCCCTTTTTAAGTCGGTCAAAGAGACCTTTTTCTTTATCGTTAGCCATACCCATAAGGTTGCCAAGTACGCCACCTGCTGCTTTGAAGGCGAACGGTATTAAAAGATACGGAATAATGTAGGCTACTAATTTTAAGATAGGATTCAAGGCGTTGTCTTCAAACACATTAGAGCTGCCGGGTTTATCGACTATGTATGCAAATAATCGGCTACTGCCGATCAGCACCATGATAAGCGGGAACATTATTAGTAACTTGGTAAACGTGCCCCAAAGGAACTTCCAGAGCTTATCATTGCCGGGAAATATCCATGCGATAATCGCAATAGGCAGCAGAACCAGAATGGCCAGGATAAATAACTGCCGGGCTATAATGACCAATAATACTGTCAATACTGTAAGACAGGCACTGATCAAGAATAAGCCGGCAGCGGCGAGCATAGCGCCGTTTCCGGCTATTAATACCCCGGCCGTAATAAGTCCGCCCATAACCGCCCACTCGCCAACAGCACTGCCCGCGCCCGCATTGGATAACCCGCTAAAAGTTACGCCCGCTTCACCATACGGGCCGTCTAACGGTGCGGTCATTAATCCAAGCGCCCCCTGCCCGATATTGTTTGACATACCAATCAGGAAGCCACCAATGTCAAATGAAAGCGCTATGAATATTACTGCGACCACAAGTCTGGGCAGGGCTTTTTTGACAGTATAGGCGTCTACAGCACTGAACCCTACTGCGGTACCAATCACCATAACCAACATGACCGGTATGAGTATGATATATGCAATATTTCTAACCTGTGCCCAGATAATTTTCAGGTCAGGATCACGGTACTTATCTGCCTCTATAGTCATCAAGTTTTGAATGGCTTTATCTATAAAGTTAAAGAACAGGTCAAGCATGGTGACAACTGGACACAATATCCAAGAAAGGACCAGGTTTACTTCTTCACAAGTTTCGCCGCTTTCGCTAGCGGCTGCTTCGGGCGTTTTTGTAGCGTTATCCACCAGGCGCATCCTAACGGATACGACCTTGTATATTTCGCAACCAATATCAATGACACGATTTCTACTACGTTGCAGCGTGGCGGTATTGTTATCGGCCGCAGGTATAAGGCTGTCCACACATTTATTCGGGTCTTCACCGTCATTTTCGCCCCGTATATAAAAATGACGATCAGGATTGCCGGGGCTAGGATCAACAAAAGTTTGGTATATGACTTTGTCTTCATCCGTCACATGGTCATCGGTCAGATAAATTTGAGCACTGCTTTCCCAGGTGCCGCTAACCTCGCCCCGCGCTGCAAGTGACCTCTGGGGGAACAGCGTCATTATCATCGACGCGCCAAACACTGTCAGCATTAAACCAATAAAGATATTTTTTTTCATGAGCGACTCTGGATAAATTATAACAGACACACATCAGCCATAAGCGATTTATTGTTATTGTACCCTACAGCATCAAAAACTTGTGCGCTGGGCTCATGGAGAATATAATTAGTGAAAATGTTCAAATTGCAAAACACAAAGCTAATAAGGTTGATACTGAGCGGTCTGTTCGTTGTGTGTTCTGTTTTTTTGTATAACGTTGTTTTGGGGGCCACCGTATCTGCTGCCGAGACTAACTGTACGACCTCCAACTTAACAGGCAAAGCCTATAGAGATGCTTGCGGATGCCAGAGCAAAACCGGCATCAATGCCGAAAACTGCAGTGTGGTGGCATACCTACAGCTTTTCATTAGATTCTTATCTGCGGCAGTGGGTGTGGTGATTGTGATTATGATAGCTGTTAGGGGCATTCAGTATACGGCGGCGCGCGAAAATCCGCAGATTGTTCACAACGCACGTATCGGCATACTTAATGCAATTATGGCTTTAATTCTATATTTATTTACATTTGCGTTCTTGCAATGGATTGTTCCGGGGGGCGTGGTCTAAGTATATGAAAAAACTAATTTTATATATTACTTCACTGTCGCTGATTGGTTTGTTGTATTTTTCGGTGCCTACACGAGCTCAATCTATACCGCCCGGCTGTCCCGGAGGGCCAGCTGGTCCTGCTGCACCAGGAGTACTCTGCCCAGACGGGTCAACACCCACCCCTGAACCGGTCAGTTTGGGATGTCAACCAGCGTCCGGGGGCGGGTTTTTGGGCTTCCCTACATGGTATAAATACCTGGATAATGCTGAGATTATAGCTGGCAGATGCTCCCCTATTGTGACTTTCCCAGACGATATAACAAAGATTTTACTAGCCATTTTTGAGATTATCATTCGGGCTGGCGGGTTGGCAGCGGTGGCCTTTGTTATCTGGGGCGCATTTCAATATCAAACAAGTCAAGGGGACCCAGAAAAGACTAAGAACGCTCGTTCTACAATAGTAAATGCATTGATCGGCATCGCTATAACAGTTTCTGCCGTAGCCATAGTTAATCTTATTGGACGGAGCTTAGGATGAAAGCAGCACTACAGACACTGGCTCAGCTTACTAAGGATCAGGTTACTATCCCAAAACCCGAGCTTACTGATGCGACGGTAGCTAGCGCGTTTAAGCTGGCCCTTGGGGTTGCTGGCGGGATTGCTATGCTAGTGATCGCGATAGCGGGCTTTAAGTATGTCGTGTCTATGGGTAACCCTGAACAAGCAGCCAAGGCCAAGAACGCTATTATCTACGCGCTTGTTGGTCTCCTGGTCTGTTTAGTGTCCTTTGGTATTGTGAATTTACTTTTGGATAGGCTATGAACCTAACATCAATCATAAAAAGAGCAGCCGCATTTATGAGCTTGATCCTGATGTTATCGCTGCCAACACCAGTTCTGGGGGCGGTAAACCCTCTTGAGCAAGCTTGCAAGGAGTCCTCTGGGGCTACGCTTTGCAAAGATAACTCCGTCCAACAGAGTCATGAAAACAATTCAATCTATGGGCCAAACGGCATAATCACAAAAGCTACTGGTATTATCAGCATGCTCGTCGGGGTGGCCGCAATAATTGTTCTTATAGTTGCAGGGTTAAGATATGCGCTGGCAAGTGGTGACCCTGCCAATGTTAGTAAGGCCAGAAACACCATCACATATGCTCTGATTGGCATGGCAGTGGCTGCAGCAGCGCAAGGAATCGTGATTTTTGTGCTTAATAAACTATAATAGAATTTAAAGAACAAGGGGCGTAAGAATGAATTCACTAATCAAAAAAATAATCACTGGGGTTGTTTCGTTGAGTATGATTATTGCCGTTGGGATACCCACCCTGGCTTTAGCGCAATCCAAAGAGGACATTAAGCAGGGCGTGGATATAACTGGCACCGAAAGCACATCAGTCGATAAAGCGGTAAAATCGGCTATAGATATTCTGAGCGTTGTAGTAGGTGTTATAGCTGTTATCATGGTTATTATAGGTGGGCTGAAATACGTTACATCTAATGGCGATAGTAATTCCATTAGTAGCGCCAAAAACACGATTATTTACGCGCTTATCGGTATTGTTGTCGTTGCTATCGCGCAGTCAGTTGTCCGGTTTGTGCTTGGCAAGCTTTGAATTTTGCCTTGTAGTAACAAAAGCTCGTATGGTATAACTAATCAAGAAATAAGAAAGGTAACACTACCGTGATTAAAACAATTAAAAGAATAATATTAAGCTCAGCACTCTTAAGCCTGCTCGTACTGCCCTTTGTGGCTCTCGGAACAGCATCAGCACAAAGCCTTAACTGTAACGACACAATCGCAAACTGTCTTGATGCCGGTGCTCAATCAACCGACGAGGGTACCGGTGAAGACGCAGCCAGTCGTGTGGATACCATAATAAAACGAGTTGTAGATATCTTCTCTGTAGTTGTCGGTATCGTAGCTGTTATTATGATTATCATCGGTGGCCTCAAGTACATCACCTCTGGGGGTGACTCAGGTAATATCACAAGCGCAAAGAACACAATCCTCTACGCTATCGTGGGTTTGATTGTTGTTGTGCTAGCTCAGGTTGTTGTGCGGTTCGTACTACAACGCGCAGCCGAATAACAGAGAGACTGCCCATTAAAACATCCGGCACTTAACCGGATTTTTTAATTTTGCCCGAGTTATAAACAATACACCCGCAAGAATTGGCGGGTGTATTGTTTGGCGATTAAGACCCGTATTAAAGAATCTGGATTTTCTTTACGGTGTCTTGCTTGAGTTTGGTAAATGAAATTGTCAGGACTCCATCTTTTAAAACGGCCTCAATCTCATCTTCTTTAACTGGCACCGGAAGTGCAATGCTACGGCTAAACTCGCCCCAATAACATTCTTGTACGAAGTAGTTTTCAACATCTTCTTCGTTGCCAGCTGAAAGCGTGCCACGAATACTAAGAGTGTTGTCAGCAATGCTCACATCTAGATCGTGCTTGTTGACGCCAGCTGTGCGAGCCTTGACCACTAGCTTTTCCTTAGTTTCATAGACATCAACAGCTAACTGCCCTGGTACAGCATCATCTTCATCCCATTCGTCTGCTGGAGCATTGCCTGCAGGTTGTGGGTCGTCGACAGGAGCGACTGCCTGCGGCATATCATCGTCACCCAAAAAGGCAGCAGTCAGTTCGTCCTCCATCAGTAAATCTTCGTCGCGGCTTCTACGAGCCATAAGTGTTACCCTCCACTTTCTAGCGCGAAACTTTAGTTTATTCTTCAGATGTTTGCTTGCAATTTTTGTTACTAGCAAGTATAGCTTAGATGTAAATGGGGGTGCAACTGCTAGCCCCTATATTTACAACACATTAATCACAACACAATGTTAATTACAGGCTTATTACGACTTTTTGCCCCTTATAATTGCCTTTCTTGCAACGCTGAGGGCCGGCTACTTTGCAACTGGTGTAAAATTGACGCAATTTCTCCCGTTCCACCGCGTTGCTATCTCTGTAGAGGACAAAGCTTGGATTTTGCAACTTGCAAAAGATGTCGCCGCAAAAGTCTTCTTAAGAACGTCTGGGTGGCGAGCGAATACGAAGGGATAGCTAAAGAACTTATTAGCCGGCTGAAGTTTGAGCGGGCCATGAGTGTTGCCGACGAAGCAGCTGAACTAATAAAGACGCCCCTGCCTTATTTGCCACCAGAAACAATTATTACATTTGTACCGACAGCCACTAGTCGCCGTCGTATGCGTGGCTACGACCAGTCCGAGCTGATTGCTAAGCGTCTAGCTAAGCTGCTTGAGCGCAGGTTTAAACCGCTGCTTTTACGTCAAGGTCAAACGCGCCAGGTGGGGGCAGATAGAACTAGGCGCAGACAGCAGTTGACTAATGTGTTTAGGCCACGCAACCTTACTGATATCGAAGGCTCCTCTATTCTTTTAGTAGACGACATCGTAACCACCGGCGCAACCCTAGGCGCGGCAGCTCAAGTATTAAAGCAAGCCAAAGCAAAACATATAACAGCAGCCGTATTCGCCCAAAAATTATAAAAACTGACGCATATTGCATCAGTCTTTATGGCGGAACACACGGGTCTGGAACTATACCATTGTCTCATATTTTAAGACTTTACAGATAAAAACGAGACAAATGGGACACAGAAAGCCTATATGCACCGTGTCTCATTATTCCAGCTAGTTAATGGGACAAAATCGGACACTATAAAAAAGAGGTGTAACAGAGCATCAATCACTTGCATTATTATCTAATCTGTGCTATTGTATACTTGTTAAATATCGAAAAACAAAAATGACAAAACAACTAAGCCCAGAATTAACCAACCCCCACAACTTATCGCTCGAAGTTGTTAATTCAGAAATGGCTGCTTTTTCCCAAGTCGACATTACAAAAGTTAATGACGAGCTCCCTTGGAATCCTCCTGTCGAAGTATCAGTGACGCTACCAGATGGGCGTGTAGCAGAAGGAGTTGATGCTGCTACGCCTATATACGCATTTAAAGATCAATCAGATAACGATCTGAGCGTCTCAATTGCAACTGCAGGACATATTGACTCCTTGCATATAAAAGGCACCGAAGCGGGAAGTAAGTTTGATTACGATAGTCTGGACGGCTTATTTGCGGATATGGCACCCAAGATTCCTGCTGAAGTGGCAACGAGCCAAGACGAAGTATCCGCTTTCTCAATGGATATGGGCAAACACATGGGTCAAGAAGGTATAGCTACTATGGATGAATTAGTTGCAGATGGTGTACTTGAGGGGGGCGACGTTGAAACAGTAATGGACCTCAAGGAGGGTGTTTTTGAACTCAATCACAGTGGCACAGAAGAAGAAAAGACAGCATTTGTTGAGGAGTATCGAAAAGCACACCCAGATGCAAAAATTCAATTTCAGTTAATTCGTGGCGGAGTTATAGTCCCAATTGTTGACGCACCAAAGCGCGATACTACTGAGTTATTTGTGGTCTTTGGACCAGGCCAGAGCGGAAAAACTATGTACACTGCTGCTCCAGGCCGATTTATGCCCAAGCACCCAAATCCTAATCAACATCGTGATGAAACAGGTGCTATTAATGAATCAACATTCTCAGAATCTGCTAATGCTTGGTTCAATACAGTAATGCTAACGGGTAAACCAATTGAGCATGTAGAAGAACTACAAGATCGTGCTTTGACTGAAGCTAATGAAACGCCGGAAGACAATGAGACTATTAAGCCCCTTGAGGTACGGTTTGATGCTAAGACAGGCACTCTGTTACTTGGTCTAGGCGGTCAAGAATTAATTGACCCGGACGTTATAGAGGCAACTGAGTCAGAAGGATTTAAGCCAAAAGATGAATTGCACTTAACTATCCTTGGTTTTAAGCAGGGCAAGCTACTTAAGGCTGCAATAAAGGCAAATCCGGAGCTTGCTACCAGCATAGAGGAATTAGCGGCTAAAGCAGATTGGGGTATTCAGCCTACAGGTGAAAGATATAAACTCAAAAAACCTTATGAAGGCGAAGAGACTCCTCGCGAATCAATTATTGAGATGCTGCAGTGCCCAGGCGCAGAAAAGTTCTTGGCGAGCATCAATGAACTGACTGGGTTGGAGTTACAAGAACAACCTCACCACGTCACGCTATTAACTAAAGGCAACCCGCAAGGGATTGGGATTACTACCGCCCAGGAAATTATAGAACTAGGTGAACGGGTAAGCTAACGCCATGAAACGTGATCCTTCGCCAATTCCCACCGAAATTACACAGCCTCAAGTCGAACAGTCGCAGATCATGCCGGAGGCACAACTAGAAGTACCTGTAGAACAAGCAGCTCAAGCATTAACACCAGGCGAACAACTTAATACCTATCTTGGTATGCTACCGGACCACTTGCATGGCGGCTACCTAAAGCGTTATGAAGACGCAATCGCTAACCCAGATGCGGTTTCGGGTATCACTAAAGTCAAAGGTCTACTATTTGAGGTCTCACGGATCTACAAAGTTATTAATGAGGGTAAAGAGACAGTAGATTTTGGATTATTGAAAGAACCGCCAAAGGTTACCTATCTAGGATTTCCCAAAAAAGGTGCTGACATGTCCTTGCCTCCTCACAAAGAACTTACTAGCTCAATAGATATTGATGTACCCATATCGCGTGGGGGAGAGCTATATGTTTATGAAGCAAAAAGTTCTTCCCGTCGAAGTTATGGAGCTCTTCCCGAACAAAGGAACCAGTTACTTAAATATCAAACTGCCACAGAAGCTGGGCAAATAAAAGGAGCCACCGTTGAATTAAATGGCATTATTGACACGGAGTTTCTGACTTGGGCAACAGGTGATGGCATTGATGATCTCGGTCCAATACCAAATGTCGAAATAGTATACACACTACCTTTACCGAGCGGTGGCGAATATCGTTTTGTACTTAAGAGAGGTTCGGGCAACAATGGATTGCAGTTCGAAAATCCTCAGTTCGAAGATCCAAGGGACCATCAAGTTATTAAGGGCGTTCATAAGGCCATCCTTGATAGGAGCATTGTAAGTGTGTTGACTACGAAACCACAGGGTGCTCCTGAAGCCCTACAACCCTACATTGATAACCCTACGAGTATTAATTCACCCGAAGTATATGACGAGTTTGATAACTTTTACAAGCAAACTTTGTATCAGCGTTTGGATGAAAAAGCGGACCAAGTGGTCAATATATCTAATGAGTTGGCATCTTACAGTGAAGAGGCGACCCCGACTTTTGTTGAACAGACATTGCGGGAGGTACAAGACTACCTCAGGCAAAACCCTGATGCTACAAAAGCTCAAAAAGGCTACCTACTCTCTGAAGAAGAAATTTCGATCGTGTTAGCTGAGGTAATGCAACGTATTGAGATGATTCGGTCTCAAGAAGTGGGTCGAATAGGATCGCAGCAGGAACATTCTAGGCACGAAGCACGCTCTGCTATGGGCTATGCAGCTAATTTGCCAGCCGAAGGAACTGCTCTTAATGTTGAACACGTCATTATGGATTCCATTCAAAGCGTTAAAAAGGGTGATGAGAGCCGTATATATGATAAACCCGAGAGATTTGCTACCGTAGAAGAACTACACGAGTACCTCACACCTACCCTGGATAGAACCTATCGTGAAGTTTCAGTCTATGATCCTGCTTCCGGCAAAACAGAAGTCCTTAAAGATGTCAGTGAGCAAGGATACGAGAAGAAGCAAACTGCATTGTTAAAAACAAACATCACTAGGGCGATGGAAGTTCTGGGGTATGTCTCTGCCCGTCATAGCGAACTCTCATCTCAACCAACTCGAACCACTGAGGAAGAAGCAGAGTTACTACGTCTAGGTGCACCTGCTCGCGGTCTGGCGCAGCAAAGTGAGAAAATAACAAGAATTGAAGCAGCAATCGCAGAACTTGAACAAACAAAAGTTGCAGAAATCAAGGTTGCAGAGAATAGTACAAAAGGTGTTATTAGAGAGCGTTACGATGCTCAAATTAACAGTAATTACGCATTATTACAAGATATATTGATTCCTGTCGTAGGTGGTAAGGGTGAATGGGATAAACTTGCCCAACAGGTTATTGAAGACAAAGCCCAGAACCTTATTAAGTTTATTTATACAGTTGACGCTGATGGTACCATTAGGGTTGATGAGGAGAAGTTTAGAGGTAAAGTAACTGGACGGGCTGCCCACTCAGAGTTGTCTGGTGGACGGAATGTTTATGGAGCTGGTGAATTGATATTTACAAAAATAGATGGCACCTGGCAAGTAACTGAACTCAATAATGGCTCCGGTCATTACCGGCCTAGCGCATTGACTCTTCCATATGTAGCCAAAGTGTTAGAGGGTAAGGGTTTTGATACTCGATCTGCTCGGACGGTCGACTCTCTTCAACGCGGAGCACAATTGGCTGAAGCCGGCTTCTTAGATGCGTAATATGTGGCTCTGGTTTAGGCAGAATAATCCTATTAGCCAAACCCTGGACTTCCACCACCACCAGCGGTACCTTGTCCTTGATGGAATTAACTTCACCCCAACAGATACATAGTACGTCCAAAACAACCCAGATTAGATATTGTCTCTATGCTCGTAAATCGAGTGAGCAAGATGAACGACAAGCTCTATCTATTGAACAACAAATCAAAGAAATGGAGCTTCTAGCCGATCATTGGGGTATCGAGATTACTGAGGTTCGTCAAGAAAGCCATTCCTCAAAAGTAGCTGGTAGTAGGCCTATCTACAATCGACTAATGAAAGATATCGAACTAGGTTACTTCAACGGTCTAGTCTGTTGGGCTCCGGATCGTCTAAGCAGATCGGCAGGAGATTTAGGAATTCTCGTCGACCTCATGGATCAGGGTAAACTCATGGAGATTCGTACTCATGGACAGACCTTTACCAACTCACCAAACGAGAAATTCTTACTGATGATTCTCGGTTCTCAAGCCAAACTAGAAAACGACAACAGAGGTGTCAATGTCATCAGGGGGCTACATAACAAAGCTGCCAATGGCTGGCGACCAGGCGTGGCACCAGTTGGTTACCTTAATAATGGTATTGGCGAGGAGAAGATAGTTGTTGACCCAGACAGGTCACCAGTCATTATTGAGATGTTTGAGAAAGTAGCTCACCAAGCCTATACAGGACGAGACATTAGAAGGTGGCTAGAAGACATAGGCTTTGAGTCTAAACATGGCAATAAACTTGGTTTAAGTCACATATACCGAACATTACAAAACCCATTCTTCTACGGTGAATTCAAATACCCAAAAACCAATCCCACTATGCACAAAGGCAAGCACCAACCACTCATATCTAAGGAACTATTTGACCAAGTACAGGTTCAGATGGCTGCAGCTCCTAGAGCACCGTATGGCAGTAAAGAGTTCGGCTTTACTCGAATACTCAAGTGCGGAGCCTGCAAAACTGGCGTCACCGCCGAAGAACATGTCAAAAAGATCAAAGCAACTGGCGAGATTAGACGTTATATCTACTATCACTGTGGTCGAGCTAATGATCTAGACTGCATCGAGCCGTACATACGTGAAGCTGATCTCATGGATGAACTTCTCGGACTGATTGATAAACTTGAGCTCGATGAGATCGGTGCACAGGAACAATTCAAGGAGGAGCTAGAACGCTACCATAAATTCAACGATGTGATTGGAAGCGGTGAGACCAAATCGACTAAACCAGCGATTGATCTCAAAGCTTATGCCAAGTATGTCCTAGAAAATGGAACCAAAGAAGAAAAACGTGAGATTCTACGCTATGTGAAAGGCGAGATCCTCCTTAAAAGTAAAAAGGTCTATATTGAGCGAAAACGAAGGTCTAAAAAGTTTAACTAAGCCAGTTCGAATCGCATCCTCCTAGTGAACGGCAATAGGTGTTTCATAACATTTTAAGCTAAATTAAAAGACCCACCTCACCTCTAATACGTACTTAGGTGGACGGGTCTCTTTAGAACTATATCTCTGGCGGAGAGGGTGGGATTCGAACCCACGGTACCCTTTCGGGCACGACGGTTTTCAAGACCGTTACCTTCAACCGCTCGGTCACCTCTCCTTCTCGCGGCGACTTATAAATCTCGCCGACTAAATGACAAAACAAGTTTGCTCATTTTGCCTTGCGTGATTAGCAGTGCCCTTCCTCTAAAATTTTTAAACATGCATAGCCTTGGTTTAAAAATTTGTACTGGCGGAGAGGGAGGGATTTGAACCCTCGCGGGGGATTGCTCCCCCCTATCGATTTAGCAAACCGACCCCTTCAGCCTCTTGGGTACCTCTCCATATTTTTGGCTGATAGTGGCGCGATTTTCGTGCCACTATTGGTCAAAAATATATAGTCAAAACTGACTGATGGATAGACCTTCATGTCCGTAAATAGCCTGTGGCAGTTTACGTTTTCCTTGCTTGGCCGTTTGCGGAGGGTTTACCCGAGCAAACGCATAATATGACTTGGGTACCTCTCCACAACAATTTGCAATTATAACAGATAAGACGGCGCGTTCCACTTCTAATTTGTGGCTCTACTAGTGGCACTGGATGGTACAATACGCTTATGCAGGATGAAACAACATCTAATCTTGGGCCTGCTGGGGCGCCAGAACCCTCCTTTTATCGCGAGGATGACGAACCAGTTGCTGCTAATCCAGACTTTGCGACGGTACCCGAGGTTCATTGGACCGCATCCGAATACATAGACCATCAAAAATCAGTTTTATGGTACGTTGTTCTTGCTGTTGCCACCATAGTTGTCTCAGGCGTTATTTATCTTATCGGACGAGATGTGCTTACGGTTGTGGCTATAGTATTAGTAGCTATTAGTTTTGGGTTCTTTGCATCGCGCCCGCCCCGGACACTGGACTATGCAATAGAAAGACGCGGCATTGTCATAGGCGATAAACTTTATCCTTATAGTATTTTGCGCACATTCTCAATCCAGCCCGAAAAGGGCTTCAGCTCTTTGCAGCTGATTCCCTTAAAGCGGTTCATGCCAGCCATCTCGGTTTATTATCCGCCAGACCAAGAAGAAAAAATTATAAATGCCCTAAGTAACTATTTACCACACGAAGAGCGCAAGCCGGACCCGATTGATCGTCTCATGCGCCACATCCGGTTCTGAACCTGGTATATACCCCTGTTTTATGCTAAACTCTCCCCTGTCCACGAGCACTATTGTGTTTTGCTTTAGTGCTTAACGGAAAAGAGCAGCCCAACAAAATGTATTCCATTTTGCTGGCGCGATGAGAAAAACCCTACCAGGGTTTGTCTCATTATCGAGCACCCGTAGCTCAGCTGGATAGAGCGTCTGTTTGCGGTACAGGAGGTCGTAGGTTCGAATCCTATCGGGTGTACCATGAAAAAAGTCAGGCTTTGCGCCTGATTTTTTATAACCCTACTTAATCCGAATTTGTGACAGAAATTTTTCAAAAAATATAGTAGTTGCGCAGTGGTTTTTGCTTTTAATGTGAGTTTTCCGGCAGACTACGAAGAGTTTTTTGAAAAAAAGCATGACGTTTTGATTTAGAGTTGTTACACTGAAAGAAATGCCCGATGTTCTCACCTCCACCGAGGCTATGCTTGCCGTTGACAGGGATTTTGTACATTTTGAATTACCGGATCCGCCAGGAGAGGAGTGCGGCGTTCTTGGTATTTATTTGACAGAGTCCGGTGAGCAGCACTTTTACAACCAAGGTATTTCGGTAAAAGAGCTGGCTTACAAGGGGCTGATTGCTCAAGTGCACCGCGGTCAACAGAATACCGGCATGAACGCCAGCGTAGACGGCCGAAACATAATTCCCTTAAGGGGACCCGGAGGCCCTGAAAAAGCTTTTGTAAACGGTAATTTACTTGACGCTTTGCCGGATAGGGCGCGTCAGGTCGGTGGGGAAAATCGTTACACCACTATAGGAGGTGATGACGGCGCTCTGCCGACCTGGCATAAAACTCGTTCGGGCGATTTCGCGCTTAATCACAATGGCCAATTTGTTAACCGTATGGCTATACAACAACAGCTGCCAGCGTCGCGGCGCGAACAACCAAGCGACACCTGGTTGTTCAGTGAATTAGTCGCCCAGGAAATAAACCATGAGGCTATGACTACTCCGCGTCTCGCAGCCGCTCTAGTGCGGGCGACCAAGATAGCCCGGGGTGCCTTTTCGTTGGTCGGTTTTCATAACGGCGACATGGTTGGTATGCGGGACCCGAACGGTTTTAGACCGTTAGTCCTAGGGGACTTCGGCGAACACGGTTGGATGCTGGCTTCGGAACGGCCGACACTTGAAGCGGTCGGAGCGAATTATGTCCGCAAAGTAGCCGCGGGCGAAATAGTAGTAATTAATGACAAGGATGGTCTTACGAGTATTAAATACGCCCAAGCAGCCCTACGTTTTTGCAGAATGGAAAACGTTTACCTCAGAAACCCGGAAGATCCACGGGTGCGTAAAATGCGCTACGAAGCCGGACGCATCCTGGCTCGTGAAGCTCCCGCCGATATTGATATGGTTATTTCCATCCCTCGTTCGGCGAATGATGCTGCTCAGGGCTATGCCGATGAACTCGGCGTGCCGCTGGTAATGGCAATTGAGAAGTTGGTAGATAAAAAGACAGGTCGAGTCCCTCGTACTTTTATGGCCCAAGGCGAAGAACGCCGCCGCAAGGCAAAGACTAGCTATGTGCTAAACCGAGATTTAATAAGAGGCAAAAAAATCGCAGTTATCGATGATTCGATTGTGCGCAACACCACGGCGGAAGTCATTGCCCAAAAGGTTGTAGGCGTGGCTTCAATGGTACATTTCCGTTCTGCCTCTTCACCGGTCAAGCACCCCTGTTTCTACGGTGTGGATATCGCAAAGCCCGAAGAGTTAATTGCAAACTACAAGAACCCCGATGAATTAGCCCGTAGCCACGGACTGGACTCATTGGCGTATTTGTCGGAAGAAGGCATGCAATCGGCATACGGCGAGGAAACTTGCGGAGCATGTTTTAACGGAGAATATCCCACAGAGCTGGAAGGCTATAATCCGCACAGTAAAAAAATGCTGCCCCTCGTATCCGTTAGATAAGATTGCTAGTACAATAATATTTAAGTCAAATCCGGAGAGGTGCAGGAGTGGTTGATCTGGGCACTCTCGAAAAGTGCTATGCCTGGCAACGGGTATCGAGGGTTCGAATCCCTCCCTCTCCGCCATGTTAATATGACTGAATGGTTAAGTTGCACCACACAGGTCTCGCCCCAGACTGGGATACGATAGCCCCTAAAGACTGGTCGCGGTGGCAAAGTATAGCTAACAAGACCCAGGGCGTCGTAACACCCGGTAATGCGGTAAGCGTGCTGGGTTTAGTGCTGGTGCTTTGGGGGTTGGCAGATATTGTTGACGGCAGCCCTACTAGCGGGCTACTTAAGATTGTGGCAGGTCGGATTATGGATCTACTAGATGGTGCCGTAGCTCATAAGACCGCCACCAAGAGCCCGCTCGGCGAAGCTACCGATGCTTCGGTTGATAAGCTAGAGCTAGCGATTGCCCTGCCCGTATTAGTTTGGGCAGGTATCCTTCCTTTGTTGGTCGGTCTTGCCATTGCTCTACAAAACATCACAAATGTAGTTTTGGCATTTATCGCAAAAAAACGCGGGAACGAAATACATCCATCTAAATACGGCAAAATAAGTACAATGTTTCAGTGGGGAGCTATGGGGATGTACTTGTTAAGGGGGGGCGTATTTACTAATAGCTCTGGCTTTATGCCACAAATTTTGTATATATCTGCATCTATTGTAGCTATCACTTCATTGTGTTTTGGGGCTGCAGCCACTTACACTTATGCGCAAGCCGCATTGGCGAAAACCCTACCAACACCTCATAATTAGGCATTCATTACTAAGTCTTTTATATCTTTTCTGTAAAACACAGAAACAATATTTCTGTCTAGAAATTGATCCAAGACTTTAGCTCCTACGCCAGTTAATGCATAAACTTTACGATCCGGCCCGTTATCCCCTGGTTCGGTGGTAAAACCGACCATCTCAACATCGTGGTAACGCCTAAGAGCACGATACATGCTTTGGTCGTCCACGCTTAATACTCCCCCTGTTGCCGAATGAATGAAGTTTTTAATCTCAGCCATATGCTTTGGGCAGTCTCTAAGTGCCAACAATATCCATAGAGTTAGCTGTCCTTTTTTAAAGACCTCCTCCCAGCCAGCAAGCAATTTCTGCTCGTAATGGCTCATCCTATTGAAAGAGCTCTTCATGTCTGTACCCCTTTACTCGTTTTTTCATCGCACCATATACAATCATGAAAAGATGTACATAAAGTATGTATAGCGCTACATTACCCGCCTGAATGATCTTTCCAGGAGGGATGGTCGCAGAGCTGTTATCTACAGATGTTACAATCGTAGCCGTAGACTGGTTACGACAGATACTGGGAAAAATTTTATCTACACATTGGTTCTGGGGTAATGAAGCTTGTTGTGCGCTATATCCCCTGCGTGTCTCTCCTGCCCCTATGCTCAACAGGGCTATGAATATAATCCAGGCTGCTGCGTACCATAGGTAATGTTGGCGTAGTAGCCCACGGGCAGCGCGTATAGTATGCAGCCCATATGCCGCTACTATTATAGATATGACAATATATACTAGGCCCGCCCAATCAAAACCTCCGTAACTAGTCCAAGTAAAGGTGCTCCGTTGTAGAATATAAGCCGACCCGAGCCATACAATTGTACCCCCCAATATAATACTCGCCAGATGTTCTTTGCTTGATGTGCGTACCATTAGTCTTAACCCTTCTTATTATACTATCAGTATAGTACTAAAGGTATAGTAGGTCAATATTTTAATTTTGCCCTTACAAAGCATTACTGAAAACGTTTTGGCACTGCCCCTTTTGGATGCCTGGTGAATCGTAAGGTTAGTAGTATTACCACGGCTATTGTTAGATATATTAAAGAGATCAGGATAACTTGGGTATTAAAGGTGCCGAATAAAGACTCCGCCACCTTTGTTAACGGGCCATTAAGAGCTTCACCTGCAGTGGCTGGGAGCTTGCTTATAGATCCGTTTACGCGGTTAAACAAGGAACCGAACAGAGCTACGGTGACTAGTAAAAATATTGCAGCCCCAAGTGAAGACAGGCCAACTTTTTTAAAACCTCGGCGCTTATCACTGCTTAACCAAACTAGTGTGGCGCTAGAAATTGCCATAACGCCAGCTGCGATAACCGGCAATCGTTTTGACCACTGAAAGGCGGTCGGGATCGGGCTAGCCTTAAACTGGTCCTGCCCCTCAGTATTCGCAGTTATATCCTTTGCGTTTATGACATTGTCGCTACCAAATATATTGTTATTGTCTTTGATCTGCGCCGTTAAACGTTCCCTTTCGCCAGATAAATCTATTGGCGGCCTGCAGGGCAGATCAAACAAATCTATTTCTTGGCGGGAAAGCTCCAGACTCTCTTGGCGCGAACACGGCCGTAAGCTTTCAGCTTTTTGGACTGCTAAATTAGCAATATTTTGGGCAAAAACATCTTGCTGAGCGGAAGTGTCTATCCGGAACTCCGGCTCTTTGGTGCTGCCATCCATCCAGCCATAAATACCGTCAATAAATTGCTCACTCCAGGACGCTATAGTATCCGCCGGAAAGGCCTCTATTGCCGCCTGTTTGACCTCGGGAGTATTAAGATCTATTTGTTGGGGTTGTTTTGCTAAATCATTTGTCGTGGCATCCAGTGCTACTTTAACCACATTGTCATATGTCCCGCTCTCATTCAGCGCTCGCTTAAGATGATCAGGAGCGCCCAACACACCTACCAGAGCAAATGTTAACGCAAAGATCAACAAACTAAGTTTTAAAACGAGCGAACATATACCGCAGCCCAGCTTTTTAAAAAAATTCATGCAGTCATTGTATCTTAATTATCTATAATGTCGGCCTGAACTTCTAACCTTTATTTCCCTCCAGCCCCCTCCAAACACCGTATAAATTAGTTCCAATTTTGAGACGGCCGTTCAAAAATTGAAACTAAGTGGGTGTGGGGATACTTGTTTGTCAGTGTACAATTTAATATATGGAAGATAGTATTTTTACCAAAATCATCAAGGGCGAAATCCCCTGCCACAAGGTATATGAAGATGAGCGGACCATCGCCTTTCTAACCATTGACCCATTAACCCCGGGCCATACGCTCGTCGTCCCTAAGCAGCAGATAGACCACCTTTGGGACATAGAAGATGACCTTTATCAGTATCTTATGATGGTATCTAAAAAAGTCGCGTTACGGATACGGGAAGTCTTAAATCCGGAACGTGTCGGAATGGCGGTTGAAGGTTTTGGTGTTCCCCATGCCCATATCCATGTATTTGCGCTTGAGCAGACCTTAGAGAGAACCATTGAGGCTCACATCCTGCAGGGCGATCAAGAGCCCGACCATACGGCACTAGCCGAAATGGCCAAAAAACTTGCCTTCTAACGTGCTAAAATGTAAACCATGTCTAATGCGGTAATCGGTCTTATGTTCGCTCTCGGTGTGGCAGCATGGGTCTTCAACAAAACTCAGCGCCGAACAGGTGGCAACACGCAAAATGCTCTTATAGTGGCTGGTCTTATCGGACTTTTGGCGTTTCTTGCTATGCTCACCTTCCTCGGCTTCGTTGTATAACTAGCCATTTAGTACTATTTTCTCTTGGTATTAGTCACTAAAACTAGTACCATAGTACTCAATGGATGAGGTGGGTTTAGGCAAACTGCTGCAAGAAGCACGTAAGAACGCAGGCCTGACACAACAGGATTTGTGTCACAAAGCAGGTTTGAGTTATTCGACATTAGCCAAGATTGAACGTGGCGCTATCAAAGCGCCGTCAATCTTTACGATCCAGAGCATCGCAGCAGCTCTCGGTACGAATCTTAACGATCTTTTAGGTGACATTATCCCGAAGGTGCCTGAAGCGGCCAAGAAGCGCTCTAAAAGCGGCGTACGATTCGTCTACTTTGACATCAACGGCTGCCTGGTGCGGTTTTATCACCAGGCATTCACCCGCATAGCGGAAGAGAGCGGGCAGCAAGCCGACACAATTGAAACAACATATTGGCACTATAACGACGCTGTGTGTCGTGGAGAAATCTCCATGGCTGAATTTAACGGTATTTTAGGCGAACGCCTTGAGCTGCAAACCTTTGATTGGCGTGATTATTACCTCGCTGCGATTGAGCCCATAGAAGAAATGCGCGAACTCCTTAACTGGGCTAGCCAACATTATCATGTGGGGCTTCTTAGCAATATAATGCCGGGGCTTATTAAAACCATGCTAGAACAAGGCACCCTGCCCCGCATTGAGTATGCTGCAATTGTAGACTCTTCAGAGGTCAAGGCCATCAAGCCCGAGCCCAAAATTTTTGAAATTGCCTTGGCAAAATCCGGTGTACAGCCCGAGGAAATCCTTTTTGTAGACGACTCGCGCGCTAACGTAATGGCCGCCGAGCGCTTAGGCTGGAAAGTCATGTGGTTTGACGATTACCGCCCAGACGAAAGTGTCGCTCGTGTCCGTGCCGCCCTCGAACCCGACGATTAAATATCTTCTCTAAAAATCACTTGTGTTAGACCCTCTAAAGTCTAAACTTATTTTAAGTAGTGATTTTTTCTGTTGCGTCTCTAACTACAAAGTCGCCAGCTTCATTTACTATGAGTTCGCTGCCTTTGTAGGCAAGCATGTGCTCTACCATACCCCTTAAGTGCTCGTTCTCTTCTAAGCCTGTAGCAATAGCTACAGATACTGCCTCTTCCGCATAGCGCCTGATTGACAAACCTGACGCGGCGGAAAAGATCTTGACTCTTCTATGATCCTCCTCTGGGAAATGAATCAAAACTTGCTTTTCTTCTAAATTAGAAGGACTTTCAACAATAAATTTAGTCATAATAACCACTATACTATAATTATATCATATTGTAAATGAGATAACCCCTATCTTTGGGCGGTGGCGAAGCGGGAGTGTTCTTCGGTGACTTTGGCTAGAAGAGTTTTGGTTTCTTCTAACTGTTGTTTAGTCTCGTCCACTATTTTTCGGGGAGCGTTTTTGACGTAATTCTTGTTGGATAGGCGGGCTTCAAGCTGCTCAATTGTTTTGGCGTACCCTTCCCTTTTAGATTCTAGTTGCTTTAGGAAGTGTATAGCCGTTTCTTGGTCCAGGTCCAGCCAGCAACGGTAGTTGGTCTGGGTCAAATGCAAGCCGTGACCATCACGAACCTCTTCTATGCTGGCAAGTCCTGCAAGACCTTTGATAAGCTCCGTATGCTTCTTTAGAAATTCTTCACCTGTGTGGTATAAACGGAGGTTTTTCAGATGTAATTCGGCTTTTATGTAGCGGATTTCGCTGATGATAGTCTGCAGTTCTTCAAAAACTGCAGCTTCGTCTTTGGATGCATGAACTGCCTTTGGCCAGCTACTGGTTATGAGCATTGTGTCACCTTCCCATTTGAGTGTTTGCCAGATAGTTTCTGTCACAAATGGCGCAAACGGGTGTGCAATGCGCAGTGTCGCGTCAAGAACATACGCCAATACATCCTTATTCAGATTGACCTTGGACGCTTCGATGTACCAATCAGCAAAATCATCCCATACAAAGTGATAAATTAGCTCATACGCCTCACTGAAACGGTAATTCTCTAAATGCGAAGACATTGATTTATTTAAATAGTTCATCTTATTAAGTATCCAATTGTCGGCACTGTTTGTCGCCTTTGGATCGTGTCGCGTAGTGAAGTCGTCCCCAATCTTATCCTCTATAAACCGTGCAACATTCCATAGTTTGTTGCATAAATTTCTTGCTTCCTCTACTCTGCGCGGGTCATAGCCCCTGTTGACCGCCGGAGACCTGCCAGCGATTATGCCCATGCGCAGCGCGTCTGAGCCGTACTTCTCAATTACCGGTATAGGGTCGACTACGTTGCCGATAGACTTGCTCATTTTAGAACCGTCTTCGGCCATTACATATCCGTGTATATAGACGTCTTTGAACGGAATATCTCCGGTCACATACAAGCCGAGCATAATCATACGCGAAACCCAGGGGTAGAGGATTTCGCCACCTGTATCCATTAGGTCAGTTGGATAAAATTGTTTAAAATCCTCTCCTTCTGGATAATCGAGTGTGGCGTACGGCCAGGATGAACTGCTGAACCAGGTGTCAAAAACGTCAGGATCGCGTCGGTATTTCTTGCCGTCCACCTCAATGATTTCCTCACCTACCCTCTCGTCAAAAATCCAATCTTCGGGGTCTTCTAGGTTTTGGAAGGCGGGGATTGGTATACCCCAAGCAATCTGCCGTGATATGTTCCAGTCGCGAAGGCCCTTGAGGTAAGTTATAAGCTGATTCTTCTTGCTGTCCGGATAAAAGCGAATCTTGTCGGTACGAAGAACCTTAATGGCCTTGGTGGCCAGAGGTTTCATGTCTACAAACCATTGTTCTCGCAGGAGTGGTTGTATGATGGTGCCACACTTATAACAGTGTCCAACGTTATGGAGGTGATCATTGACCTCCGCGAGCAGCCCTAAATCATTCAGATCTGTCACAATCGCTTCCCTGGCCTGCTCAACCGCCAAGCTCTGGTATGGGGCAGGAACGTCGTGCGTCATCTTGCCCTCATGATCAATCACTGTAATCTTCGGCAAGTCGTGCCTTTGGGCAGCGTCAAAGTCATTTATGTCGTGAGCTGGCGTTATCTTTACCGCTCCGGTGCCGAATCCGCGCTCCACAAAAGCATCGGCAATTACTGGTATCTCCCTTTGTGTAAGTGGCAGTTTGACGGTCTTGCCCACAAATCCTTTATAGCGGTCGTCCTTGGGATGGACCGCTACAGCTACATCGCCCAGCATAGTTTCTGGCCTGGTGGTAGCTACAATAAGTTCACCGCTTCCGTCAGTTAACGGATAACGGATGTGCCACAAGTGCCCCTTCACTTCCTTATACTCAACTTCAATGTCAGCAAAGCCAGTCCCGTGAAAGGTGCAAAAGTTCACCAAGCGTTCACCTCTGTAAATTAACTTCTCGTCCCACATTTTCTTAAAGGTTTGGTAGGCAAGTTTGACTACCTTGTCGTCAAGGGTGTACGTGTAATGTGCCCAATCGCAGCTTACGCCCATCTTGCGGAGCTGTGTTCCAAACTTGGTGCGGTTCAGGGCAACGAAATCCCATATTTGCCGATAAAGCTCCTCTCGGGTGAAGTCAAACCGACTCTTCCCCTCCTTTGCTAAATGTTTCTCGTAGACCACTTGCGTCTCAAACCCGGCGTGGTCCGCCCCTGGTAAAAGAAGCGTTGCATCCCCTTTCATCCGATGATAGCGGCTAGGGATATCCTCTAGCGCAGCTGTCAGTTCATAGCCTATGTGTAGGTTCGCATTCGCGTTTGGTGGGGGCATTACGATACAGTAGCTGCTTCCAGAACCGCGATTTGCCGGTACAAACGCCTCGCTCTTTTCCCAGAGGGCGTAAATATCAGACTCATATTCATTTGGTTCATACACCTTCGGTAGCTTCATATAGCTTTTATCATAACACCTAAGAGATCCTCTTTCAACAGAGGTGCATTTTCACATGAAATTAGCAAATAAAATCAAAGGTTTTCACATGAAACCTCTCGCTATATCTGCTAAATTTTCTCACCCTTTTGTTTCCAAGGTACATGCCCGCCCGGGCAATGATGTCGCACATGTTTGTTTTGCATAAGCAGTATAGCAATCACTTCTACAGGGGTCAAGCATTGACAGTCAATTATCTGATTGTTAAATAAAAGAAGATGTCAGAGCAGTTTGAAAAAAACCCACCACCGATTGAAATGCTGAAATTAGAAGATTTGCCACAGGGTGCACGCAGTTTTTTTAGTACTTTAGTGTTGCCGGATATTACGGTGGTTGAAGGGGTGGGGGAGCCTCTTGTAATAAAGTATGATGATGCCAGGCTCTACGGGCTGCCTTACCAGAGACAGGGCATTAAAATTACCGGGGAAGGTTATGACGCCATGGTGTACGTAGTAGAGTTTAACAATTCCAATAAGAGGACGGGTCATGGGGGCATCAGGCGACCCCAGGGCTCAGGCCAAGCACCATTTGTCGCTTACATAGAAACTACTGAGGGCTTTAGGGAGAAAGGGTATGGGCGCCGTCGTCTACTAGCCATGAACAGCATCAGCAAATTAATTTTTGGCGAACCCTTAGACTCTGGTCCTGCCGTGAACAACAGGAGCGAATGGGTGCGGGCGATGTGGCGACGCGCTGTTCTACAGGGCTTAGCTGCAGAATACACTGAAGAAGGGCAACCACGCTGGCGGTTTATAGATTAGCTACATGCTCAGGTTAGGATGGATATCCAGGGTGTACGGGTCAGCCCGTGCTTGGTTAAGGACTGATTTGTAGCATCCTAATGCAGCAATCATAGCGCCGTTATCTGTGCAAAGTTTGGGGTCGGTGTATTCAATAGGCAAGGGGAGTCGTCGTGATAACTGTTGGCGTAGCTCAAGGCTGGCTGCAACGCCTCCGCCCACAACAACCGTCTTTGGCTGAAACTCTTCATACGCCTGAATGGTTTTGTCCACGATTGTTTCTATGGCTACTCGCTGGAAGCTGGCGGCAATGTCTGCTTTCTGGGCTTCAGATAGCCTCTCTGCCAGCCTGAAAGAGGGAAAGCTGTAATCTTCCCCAATCTGAGCCTGCGCAAGCCTTAAAACGGCCGTTTTTATGCCAGAAAAACTAAAGTCATATTTGCCGGGCATTTTAGATTTGGGCAGGTCAAAGGCGAGCGGGTTTCCGTCATGTGCCTTTTTGCCAAGGTTTGGGCCACCGGGGTAGGGTAGACCAAGAACCTTGGCCACCTTATCAAACGCCTCGCCGATAGCATCGTCCTGAGTCTGGCCGAGCAGGGTATAGTCAAAATGATCTTTCCAAAGCACTAATTGGCTATGCCCCCCAGAGACAATTAAGCCAAGCAGCGGAAACTCCGGCTGGTTTTTGGGCAAGACGTAACCGGGCAGGGGAGTCTCAGTTAAAAAGTTAGCGTAAATATGTCCCTCAACATGGTTAATTCTATAGAGCGGTTTGTTTTTGATTATTGCCAAAGTCCGGGCAGTTAAAACGCCGATTAACAGAGAGCCCCCAAGACCCGCACCGTAAGTTACTGCGACCCCATCAATGCCGTCCCATGTACAGTTAGCATCCGCTAAGGCTCGTTCAATTACAGGCATAATGGCCTCGATATGCGAGCGCGCTGCAATCTCTGGTACCACTCCGCCGTACATAGCGTGCAAGTCCATACTGCTTAAAATCTCATTAGATAAAAGTCGCAGTTTTCGTTGGTCAGTGAACTCTACGATAGCCGCAGCAGTCTCATCACAGCTCGTCTCAATTCCAAGTATTTTCATTCACAGCTATGATAAGCGAAATCCACTCAACCACCTACTACCAACACTTAACATAATATGTCCGATAGGACTTGTTTTGTTAATATCACAGAGAAATTCTGGCCGACTCAAAAATTTGCACGTACTCGCGGATACCGAGAATTTTAGCGGCTTCAATGACTTCCTTACGATAATCAAAACGGGTTGTCCACACGCTTTTTTGTGTTTGGTTAAAGTCAAGTTGCCGCAGCAATCGCCGAAATTGTCTCCGGCGATATTTAATCTCTTCGGGGATATCAAATATCACCATAAGTACCACGTCTTTGTTTAAAATTTGTGCGGTATATGGCCTGACCCGGATTTTCCCTTCTGCGGTCAGCCTGGGCACCCCTTTGTGTCTTTGCACTAGGCCTTTATTTTGTGCGCGGGCCAAGGTGCTCTGGAGTGTAGACCGTTTAGCCCTGCTTATACGTTCCAGTTCATTAAAGTACTCATGAGGCTTAAAACTTAGTAGCATATTTGGTCTGGAATAAGGAATTAACGAAATCAGCACATATTCCAGCGTAGAATACTTCTTCCTAGACATGACAATATCTTAACATAATGTGTCCGATCGGACCACATTTGTTAAGTTGGGTTTAGGAATTTTTGAGCGTTCTTTTAGAGGGTGATGTATCATTAGAAGTATGGCAGCAGGCATGAACCCAAAGAAAATTGTGCGCAAGGTCCTGCCGAAGGGCGCTACGCGACTTGCGGAGGAAGGCTACCGCCGAAGCCGTAGGGTTATAACGCATGCTCGCTACGGGTTTCCGGCCCGTAATGCTAGGGTAATTGCTGTAACTGGCACCAACGGCAAGACCACCACCTGCATGTTTATTAATGCGACCTTAAAGTCTGCCGGTTTTAAGACAGCGATGTTTACTACTGCTGTGGTGGAGGTGGCGGGCAAGGCGGAGCCCAATCTGCGCCATACAACGGTGCCGTTAACAGCGGATTTATTAAACTTCTTTCGCAAAGCCAAGCGGGCAGAAGTAGACTTTATTATTTTAGAAGTGACCAGCCATGCTCTGCATCAGCACAAGCTTCGTGGTATTCCCATAGAGGTAGCCGTGATGACTAATCTAACCCAAGAACACCTGGACTACCACGGTACTATGGAGCGTTACGCAGAGGCTAAAGCTCGCTTATTCAACCTTTATATGCAGCCAACTTACTGTGTGCTAAATCACGATGATAAGTGGTTTGACTACTTCGCCAAGCAGAGCGTAGGGGCTTGTAGCATTTATGGCCAGAAGGGCGGCAGTGACGTGACTATGCGTAAGATAAAGCTGTCGTCTAGGGGCACCGACTTTGAACTTGATTTAGATGGCAATAAAATACCTGTGAACATACAGTTACCAGGCGAATTTAACGCTTATAACGCGGCATGTGCGGCAGCTGCCGTGAGCGTGTTGGGCATAACACCTGAAAAGATAGCAAAAGGACTTGCAACTTTACAATCAGTACCCGGCCGAATGGAAAATGTGTTAGCTGGCCAGAACTTTTCGGTAATAGTTGATTACGCTTATACGCCTGACGCACTCGAAAATGCTCTCAAAACTCTAAGGGATACTAGCAAAGGAAGAATTTTAGTAGTTTTTGGCGCCACTGGTGACCGCGATAAAATTAAACGACCCATGATGGGCGAGGTTGCTGCCAAAAATGCTGACCGTATCTTTTTAACCGACGACGAGACCTATACCGAAGACCCTGCCTCTATACGCCAAGAAATAATGGCGGGCATTAAAAAAGCGAAAGGGCAGAGCAAAACTGTTGAAATCGCGGATCGCAAAGAGGCGATTAAGGCTGCTTTCAAAGAGGCCAAAAAGGGCGATGTGGTCCTGTTGGCCGGCATAGGCCACCAAAATTACCGCAACATGGGCGACAAAAAACTCCCCTGGGACGAACACCAAATCGCCCAAGAACTACTAAAATTACAATAACCTGAATCACCCACACTTCCTGCCTCTTTAGGCCGTTACGCGCGGGTTTTATCTGTTTGTGCTCCCCACGCACAAACAGATAAAACACCGGCTGCACTTGGCAATAAGCCTGCCGATTCAGAAAGTGTGCGGTTCAGTACAATAACTTTGCAAATGTATGAGCATAATGTTATTATAGGTTAAATTTATGGAAGGTAGACAAGAACCTAATATTTGTACGGAGTGCAGGGGAGTTTTTGTTGAAATGCTTGCGAAGAAGAAGGCAAATCTTATTGGTGAGGCCAATGAGATTAATCAACGGAGACCTGAAAGGTGGGCGACCTCAGATGAGCATGCTCAATACCTAGGCAGTATTGCCAGTGCGTTAGGGAAGCTCGAGCTATTGCAAGAATTAACTACAGAACTCCAAAACAACACCCCGACAGCAAATTGACAATAAGGCTATAATCTGCTACCATAGTAATGGTATGTCAAAACAAACATTAGAAAATCCGGATATATTTGCGGAGCGTCGCATGACGCTGGATGAACTTGCCCAATTAGCTCAAGATGATCAAGACCGCGCATACATTGCGGAGCAAGCAGCCGAACTTGAGCGAGCCGAGGCCATGCAGAATGAAGCTGATAAATATTGGCAACTTGCCCAGCAGATGGGTGTTACACTGGTCCAGCAAGCGGTTGAGGCAGCGCAGGCCAACAAGAGCCGTGAGATAAGTCAGGGTCAAGTCGGCTGGTTAAGCGAGAAAAAAATAGATGTCCCGCTGGAGCAAAGGTTCAGTCCGAACGGAAAGACGTTCCTCTTTGGCAGGGTCACCGAGGCCAGTAAGCGCACCCGGGTCAATGAACAGGTATTCCCGGAGCCCGTTATGGTAGGTATTGAAGAAGCCATAGTCCGTCACATAGGTAGCAAGATTGACGCTCCAGACAGACGCGCCCGGGACTTGCGCCCGCTTGAACCTTCGGCTACTCGGGAACACACCAGCTTCAATCCTTATAAGGACGATAATTTAAGTATAAATAATGACGACGGTATACGAGCTTTGATCTTAGAAGATGGTAGTAATAGGGACGAACCAGTTTATTATCTGGCTTCAGTATGCACACACGACGAACAGCAGCAGCTTATTTACGGCCTATAAATCCAGGGTCAATCTCTGAATGCATAAAATGGCGGGGTTTGAATATAGTTCCTATGTTTTGAGAGGATACTAACACTCCTATTGCAAAACCATACTTATTAAGGTTTAATATACCCAAACCTAAGTTCCCTTATGAGAAATATAGAAGTAATTACAAGACCGGACGGCGCAGAGTGGCATTCATTTGATGTCAATCACTGTAATGTGATTTTGACTAGCCGTGGCCGAGAGGTATTCGCTGAGCAGCCGGAATTAGAGGAGCGGGTGCACCTTTATCTGGGGAAAGCCCTTGGCGACCAAGCTTGTAAATCTGCTGATGTACGTACTTTTTTCATGCACGGTTCTAATAGTTATGTATATCATTTGACCGATGACATTTTAGTCAAGGAGACTAACGCCCATTCTATGAAAGATGCATTATTTCGAATGGACCGTATATACGAGGTCGTAAAAGCCGAGCAGTCAAAAGTCCCGAGGTGGATACACGTACCTGATTATTACGGAATGATTACCGGTCCAGACTTACCCAACCAGTATGTTTTCATGCAACGTATAGATTCTGGAGTGAACGTAGACCACATTCTGAACACTGATGACTATAACGAGCTGGAACGTGCCGGCCTGAACAAGCAGTTCGGCCCAGTGACTGAAACCGATAAGAAAGAAGTATCTCAGCGTTACGCGGATATGGAGCAGATATTACATCAGGCGTTGGCTGATCATGGTTTGGTCCCAACCAAGTTCCTGACTGATTGGTGGGAGCCGAATGTGCTTGTTGAGCGTCTCGCAGAGCCCTTGGACGGCAGCTCATTCCGCATGTCCGTAATTGATCAATAAAGTAGACAAGAGTATGTGGACCGCAGAATTCAACCTAGAATCTATGCCTGAAGCTGATAAAGTACGGTTAAGCCGTCCTGTTTTCTTTCATTTTCGTAGATTAGGGCAAAAATTCCCTTCCGATTCGCGGCCAGTAACTGTCCGCGTCCCAGTGGTGGAGCACCTAGGTGTGGAAAGAGTTAGCATAGTCAATGCAGCTCCTTGCTCCATAGAACCGTTTCAACTACGGTGTCGCTACATGGCAAGCACATTACTGGATGTTGAGCTTTGGAGGGTTGGTGATGAGCATGAAAAACCATTTGGAAGACCAGTGCTTGGGTATTGCAGTAAAGCCAATGCAAACGGTTTTTATGGGGATCCGCTTTCTCATGATGTAGGTATCCTGGCTATATCAGCTTTTATGGATGAAGGTGGTTTAGGTGCCATGATGGCAGAAAAATCTAACGGCACAATAGGCCCCCTTACAGGAATCAAAGATCACGAACTCAGGGCCTTCATGGACATTTGTTTAAATGTCTATGAGAAAAAAGTTGGAACACCAGCGGCTTAATCTAAGAATGGTCAGCCATAATCCTTGACAGGGGATTTGGCACTCGGCTATTATGAGTGCTAATGAATGGGGGCTGATGCGAGGGGCTCTCATTCGTCAAGAAATTTAAAATACGGAGGAATTCTATGAGTGTAAATATCCAACCTCTTGCCGACTATGTCGTTGCTCGTCAGGAAGAAGCTGAAAGCAAGACTGCTAGCGGCCTGTATTTGCCCGACAAGGCACAGGAAAAGCCAAAAGTAGCCAAAGTGGTTGCAGTGGGTAAAAACGTCCAAGAGATCAAAGTGGGCGACCGTATAGTGTACAAAACTTATAGCACCACAGAAGTTAAGGTCGGAGCCGATGAGTATATGCTCATTAAAGAAGAGGACATACTCGCAACGGTTAAGTAGCAGTACGATTTTTCATTTAACAATTCACATTTAACAAATTATTTTCCATTAGCCATTTTTTAAATGAGAAATGACAAATTATTGGAAAATGATATTTGATAAATAGTAAATTTTTCTAAAGGAGAACAATGATGTCTAAGAAAGTTTTTTATGATGATGACGCTCGGCGCAGAGTGCTGGGTGGCGCAAAGGTGCTTTATGACGCGGTTAAGACAACTATGGGTCCGAAGGGCCGTAACGTAGTTATAAGCAAAAGCTACGGCAACCCAACCGTAACGCACGACGGTGTGACTGTGGCCAAGGGTATGGAACTGGCTGACCTAGACGACGAAACTTTGGGCTACAAAGTCGGGGCAGAGCTAATCAAACAAGCTGCCAGCAAGATGAACGACATGGCTGGTGACGGTACGACAACCGTGACGGTTTTGACTTATCACATTTTGAACGAAGCAAACAAGCTAATTGCTGCTGGACACAACCCCATGCAGTTGCGTAAAGGTCTTGAAGCGGCCGCGCAGGACGTAATCCAGGGCTTGGGCAAGTTTACTGAAGACATCAAAGCCAACAAGCAGCGTGTAGCTGAAGTGGCAACTATCTCTGCCGGGGACGCAGTTATCGGCAACTTGATAGCAGACGTGATTGATAAAGTCGGCAAAGACGGCGTGGTGACTGTAGAAGAAGGCCAGGGCTTGGCGCTTGAAAGCGAAGTCGTAGAAGGCTTTACCTTTGACCGCGGCTTTGTCAGCCCGTACATGGTGACTGACCCAGCCCGCATGGAGGCTGTATATGATAAGCCGGCGATTGTAATTACTGATAAGAAAATTAGTTCTATCCAAGAATTTTTGCCTCTGCTAGAGAAGTTAGCCCAAGGTGGCAAAAAGGAACTAGTACTTATTGCTGAGGATGTAGAAGGTGAGGCGCTTGGGACTCTGATCTTGAACCGCCTAAAAGGTGTGTTTAATACCATTGCTATCAAGGCTCCGGCTTTTGGTGACCGCCGAAAGGAAGTGCTAGAAGACATTGCGATTTTGACTGGTGGCCAAGTCATTACTGATGACCGTGGCATGACGTTTGAAAACGTTGAGCTGGACGTAGTCGGGACTGCTCGTAAAGTCATAGTTACCAAGGATGAAACTACGATAATTGAAGGTGGCAGTACTGCTGTGGCCATCAAGGACCGTATTGTGCAGATCAATCAGCAAGTTGCTGCTGCAACTAGTGAATACGAAAAGGAAAATCTTGAGAAGCGACGCGCAGCACTTCAGGGCAAAGTTGCCGTCATCAAAGTCGGTGGCGCGACAGAGACCGAGATAGAAGAAAAGAAATTCCGCGTTGATGATGCGGTTGCTGCCGTAAAAGCTGCGCTGGACGAAGGTATCGTACCCGGTGGTGGCGTAACGCTGATCAACCTGGCAAAAGACGTCAAGGTTGTTGGTAATGATTCAGAATCAGCCGGCGCGCAGATTTTGCGTAGTGCTCTTGAGCAGCCGTTTAGAATCCTTCTGACTAATGCCGGGCTTAACCCTGATGAATGGCTACCGCTTGTAAAAGCTGCTAAGCCTGGACAGGGTGTTGACGTGAATGAGGCTGGCAAACTAGTAGACCTTAAGTCTGCCGGCGTGGTTGACCCAACCCGTGTTACAAAAGAAGCTATCCAAAACGCAGTTTCTATTGCCGGAACCAGCATGACAATGGGCGCGCTAGTAGTAGATGTGCCTGAACCAAAAGCCCCAGCCAGCGGCGCCCCAGATATGGGCGGCATGGGCGGTGGCATGATGGGCATGTAGAGCTATGAGCGCCTGGCTGCTTAATTAAGGGCCTGAACCCTAAGCTATATTGGTAAGCATTATGAACCACATAGCGCAACTGGCGATAGACAATCCTATGCCAATGTCTGCTATGCCCACTATACGGATAGATTTATGTGCGCCTGGTTCTAGTAGGCCCCTCAAATATTCAAAAGCCCAATAGAAAATCATGACAGGACCCAATAAAATACTCAAAACTAGCAATAACCAAGTGTTTTGTTTCTTCATGCCAAAAGTATAACACGACAACGCCAACTGTTGCCCAAACTTTTACAAGCCTTGGCGCTACAGATAGGGCAGGAGGTGTCTTATCACGAACTGGGCGCTCAGTTCGGTGTTAAGCTCGAAACTATAGAGCGTTACATTACGCTGCTGGAGTCGGCCTTTATTGTTTACCGTTTGCCGGCTTTACGCGGCGGTACGCGTGGCGAGCTGAGCAACAGAAAACGCAAAGTGTATTTTTATGACCTGGGCATCCGCAACGCCCTGATCCAAAGCCTGCAGCCGCTGAGTCTGCGCAACGATGTGGATGGGCTGTGGGAAAACTTTTGCATGAACGAGCGCTTGAAATGGTGGCAGGCTCAGCCCAGTTCAGCGCAGCGGTATTACTGGCGCGGGCTTTCCGGCAAAGTCGATCTGGTGGAAGAACAAAATGATAAGTGGCAAGCATTTGATTTTGCCTGGTCCGGATCTTCGTCCAAGCCCCCAGAGCACTTCCAAAAAGTCTACCCTGATGCCGATTTTCAAGTCGTTGACCCAGAAAACTTCTTTACCTGGACAACCCAGCCCAATTAGCTACCCAACCAACCTACCCAATTAGCCTAACCAACTAAACAAACCACAATCCAGCCCCCTCGCCCAACAACACCGATCATGTTAACAAATACTCACGATCGTAGATATTTGTTAACATGGCAGGGGCAGCTCTACGAAAATGTTGCAGTAATTACCATTATGTAGTATGATAGTTCTATACAGATTGGGAGAAGCACTAAGTGGCATTTTTTAGACGCAAGAATCAAGAGACTACAGAAGAAGTTCCGGCAGAAATACAGGAGTATTATCAGGCTGAAAAACGTGAGCGCACCGGTGTTGCCTGGTTGCTTGCTCTGGTGACGCTCGTTGTAACAGTCTTACTGGCTGCTGCCTTATTCTTTGGCGGTCGCTGGATATATCGCAATGTGTTTCAAAACAATGATGAGCAAAACCGGCCGACAGCTACACAGCACGATTCTGAAAATTCTGATTCTTCTTCATCTACAAATTCTTCGCAAACATCTGATGGTAGCGATGATCAGCCGAGTTCGCCTGAAGCTCCTGGATCCCCTGCTCCTGAGTCGCCTGGCTCTCCGGCACCCGCACCTAACGGCTCTGTGGCGCCTGCGCCATCTCAGCCAGGTTCAGCGTCAGGTAGTTCTACTGTTGGGCAGGGAACGCCTAGAACTGGGGCAAACGACGAGCCGCTTCCCTCAACTGGCCCAGCCGAAACCACGGCTATTTTCTTAGCCACAACCGTCATCGCCACAGTCCTACACTACGCCACCACAGCACGCAAAAAACGAGCATAAGTAAAGGTCTCGGATCTCGCCACCACTTCGTGGTTACATCTGCCTGCTTAAGAATTGTGTTGTTGGGTGAAGTAGTTTATCTCGTTTATGACGTCTAGGAGTGCTTGGGCGCGGGTTTTGTCATCACTAATCTTTTGCGCGGTCTCATAGGCTGCTTTAATAAGGCTTTGGTCGTCAGATGCCTGGATCATCATCATGGTGGTGCGGAATTTTTCTTCAGGTGTTTGATCAATGTGGCTTACAAGAGGCGATAAATCCTGCAAGGCACTTCGTTTGATGTTTAATAGATCATCGTTTTTGCCATCATCTAAAATATCATCAGGCAGAGGTGAAGACATTGGCTGTGTGGCCGGGTGCGCCGGAACTTGTGTAAGCCCACTTGTTTCTTTTGAAACCATAGAACCGTTGGCGTCATCGCTACTTAGCGAGCCGTCTGCGACTTGGCTTATCGGCTTTGTTGCCCCAAAATCACTTATTGTGTGGTCTTGTTGCTGGTTATCTTGGTTATCGCTACCAAACATTTTCCACCCCCATGCCCGCCTATCGGCGGATTTATCATTTTTCAATTACCAATTTACCATTTATTACTAATCATAACCAGCATAAACCCACCGATTAACTGATAAATGTAAAATAAATGTGAATTGTGAACTGATAAATGTAAAATAGCTCTATGCTAGACGACCTTAAATATATTCATGAACGTGATGCACAAGATGCGCTCGGAATCGCAGAGAGACAATGGCAGCAACTTGTATACAGCCATGGTATATCGTTTACCTCAAAGGCCGAGATAACTAATGTAGTTTTTGCAGGTATGGGCGGGTCGCGCTGGCCGGCCTTTTATTTACTTACATGGCCGAGGGTAAAGGTGCCATTAACAGTAAGCGGTGGCTACAAAATTCCAGATCACGTCAGTGAGAACACTCTTTTTATTGCTTCTAGTTATTCCGGTAACACAGAAGAAACTATCGCCTCAATGCACGAGGCTGAGTCTAAGGGCGCGCAGATTGTAGTGATGGCGTCTGGCGGTCAACTGCAGCAGTTAGCCGAAGAAAAGGGGCTGCCCCTTTATGTATTACCAAGCGGGACTCAGCCGCGCATGTCATCTTTTTACTTTATTGCGGCTTTATTGGAGCTGCTTGCTCCACTCGGAATTGTTGACCAGGAAAGCTTAGATGAGCGGAAGACTATATCGGAGTGGCTTAAGTCGCAGACCGAGAGCTGGCGCCCGGAAGTGCCCTCGTCCAAGAATCCGGCTAAACAGCTCGCATTAGAACTTATGGGCAAGACTGTGATTATTTATAGCGGACCGCTTATGGCTCCAGCTGCACGCAAATGGAAAATCTGTATCAATGAAAGCGCCAAGAACCTAGCTTGGTGGAATGAATACCCGGAATTTAACCACAATGAATTTATTGGCTGGACAGGGAAGCCCACAGACAAGCCTTTTGGTGTCGTAGAAATCCGGTCTAGTCTAGAGCACGAGCGTGTGCAAAAGCGTTTTACGGTCAGCGAGCGATTGCTCTCGGGTATGCGGCCTATGCCTCAAGTAGTGGTGCCTGAAGGCGATACAGTAGCAAAACAGCTATTTTGGACAAGTATGTTCGGCGACTTCGTAAGTATTTACCTGGCTCTCTTAAATGGTATTAATCCTACGCCAGTTGATTTGGTTGAGAAGCTAAAAACAGAACTTAAATAAACAACTATGAAACGTCTGACCCAGCTTAGCGACATTAAACAGCTAGGGACGATTTTGGGTGTCTGGGCGCATCCGGATGACGAGTCATTTACTTGCGGCGGCATATTGGCCGCAGCGGTTCGGAATGGGCAGCGGGTTGCTTGTATAACGGCCACAAAAGGCGAGGCAGGTGTACAAGACCCAAAAAGGTGGCCAAGAGAACGTTTAGGAGAAATCAGGACAGCGGAGCTAGCGCGCGCTTTAGACATTCTTGGTATTAAAGAACACCATTGGTTGGGTTATAACGACGGAACGTGCCGAGAGGTAGATAGCTCAGAGGCAGCAGCTAAAATAATAGAGCACATTGATAGAATCAAACCGGACACTATACTGACGTTTGGGCCTGACGGTATGACCGGCCATCCAGACCACCAGACGGTTTCTAGATGGGTAGATGAGGCCCTGAGCCTCGTTGACCGTCACATCAATGTCTATCATGTGGTGGTGTTAAAGAGAGCCTACGAACAACATCTAAAAAAACTAGACGAAGTTTTCAATATATTCTTTAAAACCGATCATCCGCCCTTAAAGTTAGAATCCGAATGCGACATTTGTGTCGACTTGCCTAAAGATATACAACGAAAGAAGCGCCGGGCGTTAAAAGCTATGCCATCTCAAACCGAGATTATGTTTACATATCTTGGTGACGATAAGTTTGACCAGGCTTATTCTAGCGAAACCTTTGTCAAAGCCCCATATGACCAGGTGAGCGTACTCAAGACTCGCGCTAGGCATTAGCGAAGCACGGACTGAGCCGTATATTTTGAAGGAGCACTGGAGCTTGCGACAATACTAGAGTCCAAGAGCGCTGACGAAATTAGCAGCAGAGCCACTAAGCAGGTCGGGGCATCGCGTTGGCTTAGATTGGTTTCTTTTTAAATCCGGTTAGATAGCCCGCGTAGCTGACAATCAGGTGCAGGCCAAAATAAATTATAAAAATCAAGATTATCTGGCTGACCCCGAGTCTTATAAAAAGCCCGGCAAAGATTAGGCCACCGACAATATAGTCGATCTGGTCAAAAGGAACCCAGGCATTGCCAGAGGCTATCCCTCGGCGCCGCTTTATAAAGCTTTTTATAGCGTCACCCAGGAGCGCGCCAAAGCCCATAGCGCCCGTCGCCAGGAGTATAAACCACAAAGGCTCCGGACTTGTAGCTATAAATCGGTACTGAACCCAGCCTATAAAAGCTGCAAAAATAGTGCCGGAAATAAGTCCCCGCCAAGTTTTATGGTCGCCGAATATTCGTGCTCCTTGCCAAGACCTGCCTAAATCTAGTGGCGCATTCCACCCCTTTAAACCTGGCATTCTGGCTGCAAGTACGGGGGCCATATTGGCAAAGCCAGCTGGCAAAAAGAACCAAAAAGCCTCCCACAAATCATTCACAGAGACCTCCTTGAAGGCGTATTTAACAATTTACATTTAACACTTTTCATCAATTTGTCATTTTGCATTTGCCATTCCTGTAATGAAACATGCGAAATTGCTGTGAAGTGTGAATTATGCGGTGAAAAATTATCCTGGCATTTAGAGAGTTTCATGAATGCTTCCTAATTTTCTTTCTAATACGGTGGTACTTAGGGTATAGGAGGGTTCGTAACGCTGGCCGGTCGGTTAATAATTTTCCGTTCGCGATTTGTTGGACTAGATTCTCACGCGTTGGTTGTTTATCTGTGCTGACAAAGGTTTTGCCTAGCCCCAAATATCCATGCGCATCACTACTGGATGCTCCCGGTATTTGATTTAATCGTGCCCAGACTACGGCCTGCGCGCTACGGTCTTGAAGAAAAGCCCGCCCATTACAAACCTCAATAATGTCAATTTCATGCACAATCTCTTCCAATATTGCTGGGTGTATGCCGTGCCGGAAGGTTTCAAATGGGTGGGGGATATACACTATACCGTTTTGGGCTTTGATCGCGCGAATTGTCCCTTCTATGGATTGGTTGGGTGCAACGACGGAGGTTAAGAATAGGCCAATAACCTCACCAACTGTGGTCATGATTTCTTCGCCGACAATAATCTTATCGCCAAGTTGCTGATGCATGGCGACTGCCATATCTATGTGGTTATGATCGGTTATGGCGATATAGTCAACCAAGCTAGCAGCTATGGCTTTTTCGTACTGGCTTGGCGAGATCCCACCGTCAGGAGAGGCGGTTGAATGGGTGTGTAGATCTATTTTATACATTTATAACTTTCGTGAGATGCTGATCAGTCGGCTTGCGGCAGTAAATGACGACAGCACCGTAATAATGACCAGCATTTCTGGCAGCAAGCTTGTGAACAGCCCAGCAATAAATAAAGAAACCCGGACTTCATAGCTTGCAATGCCACCACCGAAGAGGCGATTAATTTCGTTTGGTGTCAGGTTTGTGTCTTTGACGGCCGTTTCGCCCTTTGCCTTGATAAAAGGCACTAGCAGGGAAGATCCGCAAGCCGCTACCGCCCAGATGGCAATATGCGGATATCCTAGCTCAACATAAAAGGCAGCTGCCCCGACAAACAACAACACCTCTTTAACGCGATCAGTTGAAGCATCGAGTAGCATACCGGCTGAAGACGCTTTTTTCTGCAAACGTGCTAATTCACCATCCAGTGTGTCCATAAGCCCAAAAATTATTAGCAATGTGCCCGCCCAAATCGGGTGACGTGTTGCAATCAGGTACGCTACAAGAACGTGGCCCAAGAGACTAGTAAGCGTCACGGCATTGGCCGTAATATGACCACCAGAAACGTTGTTCAGTATTATTGCGACACGCCGCATTCCTGCCCGCGCCAGGGATCTACAAGCGTCTAAAACTGTATTGGTTAGGTTCATTTACATCTAGTATATCGCCAATTCGCGCAAAATGTGTAACGAACATTGGTGATATACTGGCTTGTATGAAGGGTGTAAGGGGCCTCAGCAGCAGATTTTCAGGGCTCTTCTGGGCGCTTGTGATGTCAAATATGCTCAGTGTGGCACTATTTCTGGCCCGCGCGATCAATGCTGATAATACTAGGTACTGGTTTTTAATATGGAACCTGTTTTTGGCGTGGCTGCCTCTGTTTTTTGCGTGGCTTCTAGTCAGACGCTTAAGGTTGGCATCTTGGTTGACTGCCCGCAGTTTGGGGCTGACTCTTGCGTGGATGGCATTCTTGCCAAACAGTTTTTACATGATCACGGACTTGATACATTTGCATGCAACAGGAGAGGTGGGGTTGTTGTATGACATTGTAATGCTTGGTTCGTTCATCTTTAATGGAATTGTTGTTGGTTTTATAAGCTTATACATGGTGCACCGCGAGCTGCTTGTAAGAATCGGACAGCGGGATGCGCATATGATAGTAACTGGTATTTTGTTTGTTTGTAGCTTTGCAATATATCTGGGCCGTTTTATGCGCTGGAACACATGGGACGCATTGGTGAACCCTGCGGGTATTTTGTTTGACGTGTCAGATCATATTATTAATCCTGCCGCAAAACCCCAGGTATTTGTCACGACCATAACGGTCTTTGCGTTGCTGGGAGCAATGTACGCAGTAGCTTGGCAATTGGTACAAACTGCCTCGAAGAATAACCACCCTTAAGTATGCGTTTTAAGGTGTTATACTTAGGCGCATATGGATGAGATTAGGATAGCCATTGCGGGCGCCGTCAAAAAATTGTTCAATGTAGATTTGAGCATCGAGCTGACCAGACCCGACGAACAATTCGGTGATTATTCTACCAATGTGGCTCTAAAACTTAGCAAAGAGCTGAGCAAGAATCCACGAGAAATTGCCGAAGCAATTGTCAAAACCATATCTGTACAAGGTTCAACCTTGTACATTGAACGGGCTGAGGTTGCTGGCCCGGGGTTTATTAATGTCTATTTAAAAGACTCAGCTTTATGGCGGTTAGCTGGCCTAGCACCGACGCAAAAGTTACTTGGGCAGGAGATACTGGTAGAATTTGGTGACCCAAATCCGTTCAAGGAAATGCACCTGGGGCACCTATATACAGCAATAGTAGGCGATGTTATTTCTAATTTGTTGCAAGCAAACGGCGCCACTGTAAGAAGGCTTAGCTATCATGGCGACGTTGGTATGCATGTCGCAAAAGCTATTTGGGGGATTATTGAGCATTTAAAGGAAATCGGTGAGTGGAGCAAACCAGAACTTGATCTAAACAGTCTCGGCGCAAAGCTTCGCACCAACCTGGGGGCATTTTACGTCAGAGGCGCAAAAGCATTTGAAGAAAACGAAGATGATGCGAATGCAATCAAAGAGGTCAATGAACACATTTATACAAGAGATGACGAGCGTATTAATAGTTTGCACAGCTGGGGTACGGAAGTAAGTTTTGGGTATTTTGATCAAATATTTAAAGAGCTTAATATAATTTACGAACCAAACGGGCGCTATCTTGAGAGTGTAGCCACTAAGGCGGGTGTAGAAATTGTTAAACAAAATATTGGCAAAGTGTTTGAAGCAAGTGACGGAGCAATTGTTTATCGTGGAGAAAAGGTAGGTTTGCATACCAGGGTCTTTATAAATTCGCGTGGCTTGCCTACGTACGAAGCAAAAGACCTGGGCCTGGTCCAGCTTAAGAATCGTGATTATCCGGACGCATCTCAATCAATTATTATTACCGCCCACGAGCAGTCAGAGTACTTTAAGGTAATGCTCGCGGCCCTAGGTGAGATCAAGCCTGAGCTTGCCGCTAAGACCAGGCATATAGCCCACGGATTTTTAAGTCTCACAACCGGCAAAATGAGTAGTCGGACAGGGTCGGTTCACAGCGCTGCAGCGCTTATGGCCGAGGTTCAGAAAGCTGCCCAAGAAGCCTATCCTGAGTCTGATGTGCAAATGGATGTTTACCTTGCAGCGCTAAAATACACGTTCTTAAAGAACAGGATTGGTGGCGATATAATCTTTGATATCCAAGAGTCGGTCAGTCTGGAGGGCAATAGCGGCCCTTACCTACAGTATGCCCACGCTCGTGCACGCTCTATCCTTGCAAAAGTTGTTGGTTCTTCAGAAGCCGCAGAAGATTTAAAGCTAAACGGGAGTGAAAGAAGTTTGCTACGCAAGATTGGTGAATATCCTGAGGTAGTAGAAAGAGCTGTAGCGGAGCTTATGCCCCATAACATCAGCACATACTTATATGAGTTGTCCCAGGCATTTAATAGTTTTTATGAACACAACAGGGTAATCAATGACCCGCGCCAAGCGCTGCGGTTAAAATTAGTTAAGTCATATGCCGATACGCTTCAAAAAGGCCTGCAGCTCCTAAATATCCCCACACCGAAACGCATGTAACATTTGGCCAACACAACAGGGGCTTATGCTTGCAAATACGTAAAGTCCATGCTATAGTAATTAGGCCTATTTAAAACAAATATACACTATGAATTCTCAAAAAGCATCCTCATCTGGTCCCGAACAGGGCGATGAACTACTGGAACCAGCCCAGGATGTTCAGCACCACAGGTCTAGGTTAGCGCGGGTAGCCATTTCTGCCTTAATGTTTGGTAGTAGCATGTTTGTTGGCCATAATGATGCTGCGTTTGATGTGCCTTCCCAAGTACCGGATGGCGGGGCAGAGGTTCAAAAAGACATGAGCGACGAGGAGGCTTCTGAATCTCCTGATATAGAGGCAGCTTATAAAAATAGTGAAGCTTTCCTGGACACTAAATCCAAGCCGATTGTTCATTATCCTCTGACTAAGAAAGAACAAAAACGTATAGAGTCTATTGAGGAAAAGATTAACGCGAAGGAGCGTTATAAAGGTAGCTGGTTTGCGAGTCTTGGTGAGGCTCAGTCTTTCTATGAGGGTGTATTGACGCCTAGCGAAATAGAATTTTACTATGCCAAATGGCCACTGCAGTATGACCGTTCAGTGGCTGAGCTTAACAATCGTGAAGCTACTTTAGAGGCGAATAACGCAAATTTTCTGGGCGTAGTTAGGACTAGCTCAGGGATAATCTATAACATATACGAGGCTGGCACTGACGACGATGACGACACTCCTGGAATTAACGCAAAAGCACTTGATGTAGTTACGAGTTTACTGATTGAAGGGTTGGGCGACCTAGAGCAAAGCGTATTGCCACAAGCAGAAATACAACGCCTACAGAGCCTAGCGCGAGCGGGTAAGTTAGATAATGTCGCGATTAACATGATAATTGCCGATAACATTGACTCTTGTGTTATGCCTGCAGAAGGTACTTTTGTACTGCGTCGGGTAACGCAAGAAGAAGTTTGCAAGGCAGTTGGGTTAGGGATAGATAGCTCGGAAGTTCAAGATTCAAACACAACCGCGAAACGCAACCTACTGATTTTAATAGGCCGTGTGAATGGTAAGAAAAATCTAATTTCTGCTGAAAACATTACAGTTCTTCATGAAATCATACATGCCGCGGTGGCTGTCACTAATCTTACTTCGTATCATAGGATGGCGGGCTCGCCAGATGATGATGTATGGCAGAAAGAGCACAACGAAGTCGTTTATCCAGTAATCGCTCGCTTGGAAAATTTAGCAATAAGTCAAGACGTACCCCCCGAGTACTTAGAGGTAATTCGGAGCAACCCATCCAATGCGGTTGTCCAGGGGCAAAACTCAGGAGAGCTGTACCCGACAGACGGTGAAGCCCGCACAGTTCAAGAGATAGCTGATAATATTGAGCACAAAAATGGACGCGACCTGACCTTTGCCTGCGTTAAGATTGTTGAACAACTAGCGAGTGACGGTAAGGGACCTGGTGATACGCGTACAATTAATTATCCAGTTGTAGAGGGTTACGCTGGCAACGACTGGGAACAGCTGGCTTACCCAAGTGCTCATAATATAAAGTTTTTTAGCGCCATGCCTAATAGTGACGGCAGGCCAATGGTTGAGCGGATTATATTTAACCCACAGACAATGACAGTGGTCTTCATTCAGGTGGGCGGCAAGGGCGCTGCACTAACCACCATTACGGGGGAGCTAAATGCAAACCAGCGATCTGGGGAATATCGTCTTAGACCCGATGACTTAAATCTGGGAAAGGGGGGCGTCCCAGTTGGTGCAGAACGTATAGATCTTTTAGACACTGGCCGTAATAAGGTTGGCGTTGGATAACCCCCGTAGGCATTAAGTTTTTTATGCCGTTACAAAGGCGTACAATTGTATAAGCTAATGGGAGCTAATACATGCTGAAGACCGCACAGGATCTGATTAAGCGGGCAGGGGAAAGGCTGGGTATAACCCAGGCCGATATAGAATACTTGCTCAAGACCGAAGCCGAGCATGAATTTGATATAGAGCTTGCAAACGGCGAGCGCTTTAAGGCCTTTAGGACGCAGCATAACAGCGTACTTGGGCCATACAAGGGTGGTATACGGTTTCACCCTGAGGTTGACGCTGAAGAAGTACGAGCATTGGCCACCTTAATGTCACTAAAAACTGCTGCCGTTGGTTTGCCACTTGGCGGGGGGAAAGGTGGCGTGGCGGTAGATCCTCGTCAGCTTTCACAAGATGAGCTAGAAGAACTATCTCGCAAATATGTGGCTGGTTTAAAGGAGTACATAGGCCCCAACAAAGATATCCCCGCTCCAGACGTGAACACTAATGCTCGGGTTATGGATTGGATGGTCGATGAATACGAGAAGCTGACAGGTGACACGTCCCACGCCAGCTTTACCGGCAAATCATTAGAACGAGGCGGTAGCCGGGGGCGAGAGGCGGCAACTGGCCATGGCGGAATTATCGTGCTAAGAGAGGTTCTGGATGAGCTTAAAGATGATAAGAATCCAACCACGATTGCAATACAAGGGTTTGGTAATGTCGGTATATTTTTCGCAGAAATTGCCGAGAAGGACCATGCTAACTGGCAACTAGTAGCATTGACGGACAGTAGTGGTGGTGTCTATAATCCAAACGGCTTAAGCGCCAAAAGTGCACATAGATTTAAGCGCGAAGGCGGCCGTTTGGTTGAATACGGCGCTGCACATGCAGGTACAATTACCAACGACGAACTTATAGCTACCGACGTAGACGTGTTAGTGTTAGCCGCATTGGGAGATGTTATAAATGAACAAAATATGTATACGGTCCGTGCTCGCTATGTCCTGGAACTGGCTAATGGGCCAATCAGTGAAAAGGCTTATGACTATCTGACGAAAAAGGGGATAATAATTATTCCAGACATATTAGCAAACGCCGGTGGAGTTGTGGTCAGCTACCTTGAGTGGCTGCAAAACAAAGCTAGGGAGCATTGGCCCGAACAGCGGATTACACAGGAGCTTGAGCAGTATTTGACAGCAGCTACCCGCAACATATTTAAAAGAGCAGTTCTTGATAAGATATCACCCAAGGAAGCTGCTATTAGCATAGCTATTGAGCGTATACTAAAAGCCAGAAATTCAAGGAGATTATAATGGTAAAAGAACCAACTAAGGCAGAAGTCTTAAAAAGTGTGGAAGTGGCAAGAGAGGAACTTGAAAAAATTCCGCTGCCTAATATGAAGCATCAGTTAAACGGTTTTATGACTTTTGTGCGCGAGCAGGGCGTTGTCGGTTTGGCTGTCGGACTGGTGTTGGGGACGCAAGTTAAAACCCTTGTAGATCAAATTGTAGCTAGCTTTTTAAATCCGTTACTTGGGCTAATTCTACCTGGGAGTGGCACTCTTGCCCAAAAGACTTTTAGCTTAACATTTCTTAGTAAGACTGCAGATTTTGGGTACGGGGCATTTATATCTGTTCTCATCAGCTTTTTGGCAGTTGCCGCAGTGGTGTACTTCGTAGTTAAAGGCCTAAAGCTGGATAAGATTGATAAGAAGAAGGAATAGTCAGTGCAACTCAGTGACGAAGAATGGAAGAAAAAGCTAACACCCGAGCAGTACCAGATAATGCGTACAAAAGGCACAGAAGTGCCATTTACTGGAGAATTACTGCATAACAAAAAAGCAGGAACTTACACATGCGCAGCTTGCAGCACGGAACTGTTTTCTAGTGAGGCCAAATTTGATTCAGGATCAGGGTGGCCCAGCTTTTATGATGTGGCAAAAAGTGGCGCGGTAAAACTACAGGACGATAATAGCCACGGTATGCATCGGGTGGAAGCTGTTTGTGCAAAATGTGGTGGTCACTTGGGTCATGTTTTTGATGATGCGCTAGACCAGCCAACAGGCAAGCGTTACTGTATAAATTCATGTTCACTGGAATTCAAACCAAAGCGAGATACCGGTAAATGAGACCCACACTACACAAATTTCGCATAATTTTTGCGGTACTGCTCGTATTTCTATTGGGATTCGGCGCATTTAATTATCTGACAAGCCGAGGCCAGGAACAACGGGCAGGCGAGTTGGGTGAAAGTGCCGAGCTGGTCAAAAAGCGGCCGGACAACATTATCCGTCTGGTGGCAACGGGCGATATGATCGGGCATGATTCCATAACTCAGAACGCTAAAATGTCTGACGGGAGTTATGACTACGCTAGCCTTATGAATGGCGTTAAAAAGTACTTCAAAGATTCAGACATAAGTTTTTGCAACGAAGCTACGATGGCAGCCGGTGAAAAGCATGGCATAACTGGCTACCCCAGCTTCAATGCCCCCTTAGAGTTTGCCCGCGGCCTTGAGGATGTGGGGTGTAATGTTATAAATCTGGGCACCAACCACACCAACGACAAAGGTCAAACTATGATTAATGACGCCGTAGCTGCTTGGGACAACCGCCCAGGAGTGCTGTCGGTCGCTGGCGCAAACCGTTCTATGGAGGAGCAGAAAAACTTGCGCGTTTTCTCGGTCAAGGGCATGAAGTTCGCCTTTCTTTCTTATACGACCTACACTAACAAGCCAGTTACCAACGGCTACGGCGTAAACATGTATAACGAAGTGGCTGCCAAAGCCGATATTGCAGAGGCGAAGGAGCAGGCGGACTTTGTGATGGTTAGCATGCGCTGGGGCACGGAGTACTCGCACGACATAAACGCCTCGCAGGATAGGATTGCGCAAGTTTTGGCAGACGCCGGCGCGGACGTGATTTTCGGCCATGGAACACATACCTTACAGCCGGTTAAAAGGGTCCAGGCTGCGGACGGTCGGGAGGTCCTAGTTTGGTTTTCGCTCGGTAATTTCTTAAATTCTCAGACTGAAATAGAAAACCTAATTGGCGGCTTCGCCGTCATGGATATAGATGTGGCCACCAAAAAGATCACCAACCTCAGTTTTATGCCGGTCTACCAACACTATGACTGGACCGCCCAACAAAAGGCTCGTGGCAATCAAGCTGACCTATTAGCTCGTAATAACTTCCAGATGGTACCGCTTGATCAAGCGGCTGACCTTTTAGTTAAATCCCAGCACAGAACTACCGTTGAGGGTCAGGCTCAACGTGTTCAGCAGCTGCTTAACAAATTCACCAAAGTCCCGATCATCACTTCTACCCAGTATTAATTTTCAGTCTCTCGGTGCTTAGCAGCGGTTTGAAGTCCGTGACGGATAGAGATGACCGCTCGGTCTACCTCAAAATCACGGACCACCATCATGATTTCGTTCAGGGTTGTGATAATTTCTATCACGGATATACCTCCCCAGGCCAGAATACGCAACGGGTATTGCAGCACGCCGGTTGTTTCTATTTGGCCGTGCGTACGCTGGAGAGCAATGCCGGTGAGGTCCGGAATCGTACTGGTGATGGTCTCGTCACAGAGTTCTTTTAAAATGTTAGCCCGAAGGGTTGAGCTGGTAATAATTGTCGTTTCATACTGGCCTTGGGTAAAAACAAACAGTGCTGCGTGCTTTTCCTGAATGGTTTGGCCCAGGCGGGATAATTTGCCGAGCAGAGCAGGCGAGTTTTTAACGGTCAGTTCAAATAGTTCGCTCCTGAGCGTCAGGTTAGCCAAGTAATCGGCTGGGTTGACAGCGTAAAAGGGTTTGAGGGTGGCCGAATAACGCTGCAAGGCAATGAGCACGGCGCTTTCACTGATGTCTTTCATTAGTTCGGTTTCAATTTGCGGCTGCAATTGGCGAGCCAGCGAGGACAGATTAATAAGTCTATTGGAGATCGCCTCGCGTAGATAAGGCGATTGCCCAATCAATTCTCCAACTTTTTCAGGAATAGTAATCATAAATGTCTAAAACTGTACAATAAATACTAATTTTGAACAATTATAGCAGTATTTTTACTTTTCGCAAGCCCGGTGTTTTAATTAGCTTGTTTTGAATACTACAGGAGAAATATTGTGAGCGCTTCAAAAGCACCACTTCGCGAACCAGGAGCATTTCCAGAAATAATTGAGGCTTTAGGCCAATTGACAAGCGATAATCTACTAAGAGATACAATAGCTAATACCTTGATTGCTGATGCACAGGATGGTCGTAGTGGGCTTTATATCCCCAATCCATACAAAAGGGCAGAAGACATTTTATCGCGCGTCCGACTTTTGCAAGAATTCGGTGCTTTGACTATTAATGCGGCGGCAGAAGTAGCTGAGCCTTACGCGGATACGTTAAACGAATTACGCCAGAGTGGTAGTATTTTTGCGATTGATGACCGCGCAACCACGATTTTTCCAAGTTTCCAATTTGACGAGGAGACGGGGCGGCCGTTACCAGCAATAGCCGAAATATTAGCTGGGTTACCCAAAGAGCTTGTATCTGACGGATGGCAATTAACACGGTGGTTTTATGACGCCCAACGATAATCTAGATGGCCGACGTCCGCTTTACTGTGAGCCGGAAGAGGTCATGCAAGTGGCTGTGCATGAGGGTAAGGAATCCGGCATAAGCGTTGGTTTTAACAGCAATAAGGATGAGTAAGCGAAACCAATTCTTTGACTAGGCTAAAGAGACAAGGAGTAAGATCATGATTTTAGGCGAACCAAGTGGCATTGAACACATAGCTAGTGGCGGAACGGTTGAATCGATCTGGTCACCAGAGGAAGATACGGCTGTTTCGCCCCCTATAAGTATTGTTCAGCTCTTCTACCAATTTTTGACAGAACACGGCTACCCTCATATCTCGTCTGATGTACTGATGCTCAAGGATAGCCGTGAAATCACCATCGGAGACAAGGGCGAGATCGCACAACGTGTTGCAGAATCCGCAATGCAGAAAACCGTTGTAACAAGTGGCACATATCTCATGGCAGAAATTGGCAAGCGCATTCAGAATCACCCCTCAATGCAGCAAAATCGTTTTCTTAAAAAAGTTGCCATGGTTGCTTCACTGATCCCCCTCAGAGGCTTTACGATGTCGGATGGCGGCTTTAATCTTGGCATGGCCCAGGCTGTTCTGGAAAGTCCCAGGGTAACAGAACCAGTAGTTGGTGTGGTCAACGGTGCGGTTGCGCCGATACATAAACTGGAAAAAGATTTAACAACGGCCACATTTGAAAATCTAGATCCGAGCGATAATCTCCTTGGATATGATAGCTTCACTCTTGTACCTGCTGGCGGTACGATAGATTTTGTTTTTAACGGTCTAGACGGTGTTGAGCCAGCCCCTAACTCGTTCATACCTTCATTTTTAAGGCATAACGTTCGGACCAGGACCCCATTTAGTGCCATGCCGCCTATTCTAAAAGACAGTCGAAATCTGACAAATGAAGACATGGATATTGTCGTCGATATGATCCGTGAAGCACCGACTAAACATGTCCTCGTTACCGCAGGCCTCATAAGGATCGGTGAATTGAGGGACCGCGTAAGCCAGGGGTTAGCGACAGGCGATGATCGTGATCGCAATGTATTTATTACAGGATCAAGGTATTTGCTCAATTCGGCCGAATTCAGTGACGCAGCTTATAACCTAGGCTACGCCTGCGGGCAGTTAGGCTTAGTTCATGCCGGAGTTCACCTATCCGTAACCGGTCGAGTAGTAGCAGACCACGAAGATCCTCTCAGTTATTGCTATAAAGATTCAGAGTTAAAGACGTTGGGGATTATAAAGTAGCTCCTAGTAACAGTAATACTTATAATCCGAAAAATTCTTCCAGGGTTTTAGTGTTGGTTTTGTGATATTCGTTAGCTAGTTCTTTGCCGATGTAGCGGAGGTGCCAGGGTTCGTACTGGTAGCCGGTTATTGATTCTTTGCCGTCAGGGTAGCGGATTATAAAACCGTACTTATGGGCATGAGCCTTGATCCACTGGCCCTCGGGCAAGTCTTCAAAACAAATTTCCAGATGGCATTTGCCGCTGATTGAGGTGACGTCAAAGCTTAGACCTGTCTGGTGTTCGCTGGTGCCTGGGCGGGCGCTGTAGCGATCGGCCGCTGCTTGGCCGTCACGGGCCACATAACTATCATAAAACTGCTTTTGCAGCTCGTATGATCTATAGCCGCTGCCAAACACCAGCGTCACGCCAGCTTCTTTGGCCGCATTAAACATGGCTACTAGATCGGCTTCGGCAATTTGGCGGAACTTCATCTGTTGTTCTGATGCGACTAAGCGCAAGCGTACATCCGGGACTATTAAATCCTCCGGCACATAATTAGCAGGCAGGGCACGTTTTTTATTCACGATCTGCCAAACACTGCCTGGTTCATCCGTAGAATACTTATTTTTATCAAAACCATCGGACGATTGCTGTTGGGTGGTTATTGCTCGTTGCTCATTATTAGTTGGCGGAGCAGAAACAGGTTTCCGCAGCATAAAAAACGCTCCCCCAACAGCTGCAGCGATAATGATTACTGGAATAGTTAACTTCTTGTGTGACATAATTAGTACAAGTATATGAGGTATGACACGTATAGGCCAGGAATGAGGCCGCCAAAACGAAAGTCCAAGCGCAAGCTTATTATTGGGCTGCTTTTGGTAATCATAGGTATCGGCATAATTGTGCTTAGGCCGGATAGCGCAGCAGAGAGGGGTCTTAATCCATTTGCAGGCGGTTCTGAGCCAAAAGGCATGGAATACGAGCAGGTAAACGGTAAGTACTTATTTAGTGGCACCGTAGTAATAGCCAGGGCAGTAGAAAACGAGGCGCGAAGGGCGAACGGCACGATTGATTACGACCAGCCGCTTAGCAGGTTCAGCACTTTTAACCCCGAACAGTATGATGCCTGGGAGTTTGACCACGAATGTCCGATGACGACGAACAATATCCCGTACCGTCAGCAGGTAGCAAACACTATTTTCAACTGCCGTCCGGAATTCTTGCCAGCAATACTCAAGCACTTCCCGGTAACGATTGCCAATATCGCTAACAACCATACACGTGACATGGGCCAGGACGGTTACGAAGAAACAGTTGAGCTGTTAGAAAAAGGTGGCCTGCAGACCGTGGGCAACTACAGCCCGCGCGAAAAGGACGATATCTGTGAGGTTATAGCCCTGCCGGTGCGCTTGCAAAAACCGGATAAAAGCGAAGTTAAAAGCACTTTGCCGGTGGCGTTTTGTGCTTGGCACTATTTTGAATACGAACCCGAACCAGGCGAAATAGAGGCTATGGACCGCTACGCTAAAATTATGCCGGTTTTTGCATTCATGCAGGTTGGGGCAGAATACCAGTCACGCGCAGATACTAAGCAAGTGAACATTGCGCATAAAATTGTCGACCGCGGCCCGGAATTTCTAATCGGCAACAGTCCGCACTGGGTACAAAATACCGAAGTTTATAAAGGCAAACTGATCGTTTACTCAACCGGCAATTTTATTTTTGACCAGCTAGATAAAGAAACTAATCGTGGCCTAAGCATCGCTACAACAATGACAATTCAGTATGACGATAATGTAGAAAAATGGCTGGAACTGGGCGAAAAGTGCCGTCCGCGCGATGATAATTGCCTAGAAATGGCCGAGGAGCAGGGGCTTAAAAAGGTAAGCGTGAAGCTGAGCTACGAGGCCATAGCGAGCACCACTGGCTACCGCGAAATCACTCAAAAGGCTGATGTCGCCACGCAGGCAGCTGTAGAAGAACGCGCCAATTGGCCTAAGACCCTTAGAGAACTAGGCCAACAGTAGGGTATACTTTCTTGTATGCTGAGGATGAGCTATGCCGTAGTGCCGGAAAGCACGGTTTATGTGGATTTGCCAGATGGTCATAAGATAAAAGGTATTCTTCGCGGTAACCTGAAAAAACCGCTAGTGGTGATGATGCATGGTCGGCCAGGTAGTGGCAATGAGCTGTTGCAATTCCTTGGCGCAAGACATCTTCACGAGAAAGGCTTCAGCGTATTGAGACTATTCATGTATGACTTTGAAGAAACAGCTCGCAATTTGTTGGGTTGTACGCTTCAAACTCATACAGAAGACTTTGAAACGGTTGTAAACTATTTGAAAAAGCAAAATGTACCTAAAATTTTTGCCATTGGCCACAGCTATGGCGGTTTAACGATACTTAAGTCAAAAACAAAGATAGACGGGGCTGTCTTGTGGGATCCAACACACGGGCTGATATGGCACGAGGAAGGTGATTGGCAGCAGAATTTCCCGGAAAAAATTTATGATGACATAATAGTAGGCATTGCCGGAAATGGTTATATTGTGCCGAAAACTATGAATGAGCAGGATATGGCTATGGGCGATACTACAAATCTGGCTGCTCAGAAGGGGTACCCCCTAAAAATAATTGCTGCAGGTAAGGGGGCGATGTCACATCTCGGAATGCGCTACTTTGAGGTGGCCGATGAGCCAAAAGAGTTTATTGAAATATCAGAGGCTCATCATCAGTTTGAAGACTCCGACGAAGTGATGAGGCAGCTATTTGAGGAAACGGTACAATGGTTTGAGGGGATTTTAAATGACAAAACAAAATAAGGATGAGACGCCAACCAAGCTAATGTGGTTGGATATTGAGATGACGGGGCTGGACCCGGACAAGGACGTAATCCTAGAAGTGGCGGTAGAGATTACGGACTTTAATTTCAAAACGCTTGAAAGTTACGAGGCGCGTGTACGTGGCGGCAATCAACAGACGGTGGTAGCACGTATGCAGGCAAATATCTGGTGGAAAGAGTATCCTGCTAACCGCGATGACTTTTTGAACAAGTTAGCTGATGCAAAACCGCTTGGCGTAGTTGAAGACGAACTTATCGAACTGGTAAACAAGCATTTTGGTTCAGAGCCAGCGGTGCTAGCGGGTAACTCAATCCATAATGACCGTAAATTTATCCAGCGATGGTGGCCGTCTCTGGACCTAAAACTGCACTATCGTATGTTGGATGTTAGTGCCTTTAAAGTTTTAATGCAGGGCAAATACGGCGTAGCCTTTGAAAAGCAAGGCCTCCACCGTGCCTTTGATGACATTCAGGCATCTATAGCCGAGCTGCAATATTACTTAGATTGGTTGAAAAGCCAAGATGGATCATAAAACTGTAGAAGAATATGTGCTGAGTATGCCCAATGCGCGGCTTGATTATCCCTTTGGCGAAGGGGTGGCCGTGTATAAGGTTGATGACAAGATGTTCGCGTTGATAGAGGAAGGCAAAACCCCCGTTCGTATCAGTCTGAAATGCGACCCTGAGCTGGCCAAAGTCCTGCGCGAAAAATATATAGAAGTTCAAGAAGGCTACCATCTGAACAAAAAGCACTGGAACACCCTTGTCTTAACAGGTGAGCTGCCGTGGGAAGAGGTCCAAGCCCTGGTGCGTCACAGCTACGACCTGGTAACTAACAATGGTATGCCCGTGCCAACACCTAACTAGTGGTTGGGGTCGGAAGGCAATATTCTAGCAAGTTGGTCGTGGATTTCTCCTAGAGTCTTCTTGTCTTGGTCGGATTTAGTCGCATCCTTAACAACTTGAATTTGTTTTAAATACTCACTAATTTGAGCATGAATTGTTGATGTAAACTCTTCATCAAAACGGTTGTTCTGGCTAGCGCTGGTTAGGTTTTCATCTGTGCCCAGATTTTTTGCAGCGTTGAGATGCGCGGGCGTAAGCTTCCTATTCTTGTTAGCTATAGATAGTATGCTGTCTTCTGATGATTGAAGGCTTAATTTCACTGTAGCCGACAGGTGTCTTGTGGTGGAGCTCTTGGCCTGTCTTGTGCCAATATCAGCAACTCGCAAAAGTTCGGTGTGCTGTTGCGCCATCTTGAGTGACGCCCCGAGTGCCGGGTCGGGACGGTTAAAAAACAAGCTCAAGACAATACCAAAGATAATTAAAAACACCACCCCAGCCCCGGCCATCATGAGCACCCTTTGCTTTTTAGTGGTATTGCTCGGCAGCAGGCCTCTTTTTTGTGGTGAAGCGCCTGAATTCATAATAAAGTCATAAGGTGGTTGCTTAGATTCCATGCCCATATTTAAGCATAAAAATCTTCGTAGCGTACAATGTTGATATGGATGCGGTTGAAGAGGTTAAGGCTAGGCTGTCTATTGAGGACGTAATCAGTGAATACGTCCAGCTTAAACGTGCCGGCCGGAACTTCAAGGGCCTAAGCCCGTTTGGTAATGAAAAATCACCAAGCTTTATGGTTAGCCCAGAAAAGCAGATTTGGCATGATTTTTCCTCTGGCAAGGGCGGAAATATGTTTAGCTTTGTTATGGAGATGGAAGGGCTGGACTTCAAAGGCGCATTAGAGCTCTTGGCCCGTAAGGCCGGAGTTGATCTGAGCCAATACCGTGGAGGTCGTGGTGCTGATACGGGCAAGCTCAAGGAAAAACTGTCTCGTGCCAATGAGCTCGCAGCCAAGTTTTACCAGGTGCAGTTTTCTAAGAATAAGAACGCCTGGGAATATGTTTTTAATAAGCGTAAATTTACAAAAGCTGTGGCACTGGAGTTTCGGATTGGGTACTCCCCCAATACTGGCACTGCTTTGCTGGAATACTTAAAAAAGCAAGGAATAACAGAGGAAGAGGCTCAAAAAGCGGGTTTGGTTACCAAGCGCTACAGTGAGGCGCGGGATATGTTCCGAGGCCGCCTGATGATTCCGCTCATGGACACACAAGGGCAGGTGATAGGTTTCACGGCCAGGCTGTTAGAAGATAATCCGGAAGCACCAAAATATATTAATACACCCCAAACTTTGCTATATGACAAAGGCCGGCATGTTTATGGCCTACACCTGGCCAAAGAAGCGATCAGGCAAAATCAATATGCAGTAGTGAGTGAGGGCAACCTGGATGTAATTGCCAGTTATCAAGCAGGCATAAAACAAGTCGTGGCTACCGCTGGCACTGCCATGACAGAGTCGCACCTAAAGACTTTGGCCCGCTTTACAGATGACATTCGCCTAGCTTTTGACGAAGATAAAGCTGGACAGGCAGCCACAGAACGGGTTATCCCAATGGCTAGTAAATTAGGGCTATCGCTTAGCATTATTCCAATTCCTGAGGGCAAAGATCCGGACGAGCTGATTAGAAAAGACCCCAAGTTATGGGAAAGTGTTATAAACGAACAAGAATACGCGCTTGACTGGTTGATCAACCGTTACAGAAAAACCACAGATCTTAACAGCGCAGAAGGCAAGCGGCGCTTTAGTGACACTATTTTAGCTACTATTCATCGGCTGAACGATCCGGTAGAACAGGATCATTACCTGAGCAGGCTGGCAGATATGTTAAGTGTTAGCGTTGACGCTCTTAGGTCCAAGTTGAAACTGAATAAAAACGAAGTACAGCGCCTTAAGCAAAATAAGTCTACCCGCTTATCTGACGCCGACCAAACAGAACGCATAAAACTACAGGATCATTTGCTTGGTCTTATGTTGTATAAGCCGAAGCTCAGGAGTTTTGCGAAGCCAGTTACCGAAGAAATGTTGATTGGAGACAATCCCAGATATCTACTGAACTTTATAAAATCACACCCGGATTCTGACAATGAACTATCGGATAGTAAAGCAGACTCACTTGCTCGCGCCTTGCAACAGATTGCCGAGTATGTCAAAATTACCAAGTTACAATACGAGACACTCTATCAAGACCTTGACGAGCTGGAACTTCAATACGAAGCAGCGCGCTTGCAAACGAGGCTAATAGAACATTACGTCAAAACGAAAAAAGCGATTATAGCCGAAGAGCTACGCGATGCGGATGAAAACAGAACAAAACAATTGCTAGGAGAAGTCCGGGCACTTGATTTATTACGAAGACAGTAGTTCATAAAGGAGAGAGTATATGGGAGATGATAAAACGGCAGCGACTGATGATAATGCGGAGCTGACACTAGACCAGGTCAAGCAAGAGCTGTTTGATAAAGCCAAAAAAGACGGCAAAATTGATCAAAAAGAAATAATGTCGGCTATTCCCGACACGCCTGAGAACGCTGAGATATTAGACGCATTGTACACGGAACTTGCAGACTCAAGTATTGACGTAACAAGCGAAAGTACAGCTAGCGGGTTGGCAGATCCTTGGATCTCAGAGGAGGAAGAGGAAGTAATTGAGGTGCCAGCCTATTTAGACGATATCGCTGATGACTCAGTCCGCTTGTACTTGCGTGAAATCGGTAAGATTCCGCTGCTAAATGCCGAGGAAGAATTAGCGCTTGCCCAGAGGGTTGTTGCAGGCGATAAAGTTGCCAAAGACAAGATGGCAGAGGCAAATATGCGTCTGGTTGTGAGTATAGCGAAGCGCTACGTAGGCCGCGGTCTAGACCTTTTGGATCTTATTCAGGAAGGGAACACAGGCCTTCTGCGCGCTGTTGAGAAGTTTGATCCAGACAAAGGTTTTAAGTTTTCAACTTACGCTACCTGGTGGATCCGCCAGGCCATTACCCGTGCCATTGCTGACCAAGCCCGTACCATCCGTATTCCGGTGCACATGGTAGAAACCATCAACAAATTACTCCGCACTCAGCGCCGTTTGACCCAAGAACTTAACCGCGAACCTACTAATGAGGAAATTGCCGAAGCTATGGAAATAGATGTGGACAAGGTTGAGCACATCATGAAAATCAAACAAGACATAAGCTCGCTTGATGCCAGCGTGCGTGATGACGAAGAAGATTCTGTGCTTGGTGATTTTATTGAAGATGAAGACACTGTAAGCCCGGAAGAATCAGCGACTAGCCAGTTGCTTAAAGAACATGTCAAAGATATGCTTGGCAGCCTGACTGACCGCGAACAAAAAATCTTGCGTCTGCGCTTTGGCCTGGATGACGGTAAGAGCCACACGCTAGAAGAAGTAGGGCAGGAATTTTCGGTTACCCGCGAACGTATCCGTCAGATAGAAGCTAAGGCGCTTGCTAAGTTACGCAAGCACAAAGATTCTAAGAAGCTGCACGACTACATAAAATAAAAATATGAAAATTATTGGATTATCGGGCACCAACGGGTCGGGCAAAGATACTGTCGGGCATATGCTTGCCGAGCGACATAATTTTTTGTTCGTTTCACTTACTGATACGCTTCGCGAAGAAGCAAGGCGTCGTAACCAGCCAGTAGAAAGGGCGACTCTGCGCGAAATCAGTGCCGAATGGCGGCGCGAAAGTGGCCTCGGTGTATTAGTAGATAAGGCTAAGAAATATTATGAGGCCCAGCAAACACCCTACGAGGGGCTGGTAGTCGCCTCATTGCGCAATCCAGGTGAGGCCGACCGTGTACACGAGCTCGGCGGGCAAGTCATTTGGGTAGATGCCGATTCCTATATCCGTTATGACAGGATTCAGGCCAATAAGCACACTCGTGGACGCTCAGGCGAGGACGAGAAAACTTTCGAACAATTTCTTGCCGATGAAATGGCCGAAATGAATTCCAGCGGAGATGAAGCAACGCTGAACATGACCGCAGTAAAAGAGCGCGCTGATTTGACACTACTCAACAACGGCAACGACATCGAAGCATTCAAAGACCAAGCCGAAAAAACCCTTGAAGTATATATAGTAAAGTAGGGTGCACGACCTTTCTGGCTAAAATAGAAGTACGACGCCGAATGTGTCGTCTAGATCAAAAACTCCTAGCAAAATTACAAAAACCCCACTAGTCGAGCAAAAGTTTCCTTGTTGCTTTCTAGTAAAATTCCAGCGACTATTAAACCCATCAGTGAAAATACTTGGCTCCAAGCCATCTGTTTAGAATCAATCCTAAGCGAGCGAATACGTCGCTCATATATGTAGTGTCAATGCTTGTGATGTACGGATGAAGTGACTAAATTTTTATTCATACTGAAGTTTTCTTGTGCCAAGTATACGCGCCTGCATAATTTATTGCTCATATGAGGGTATACTGTGAGTATGAGCGGCGAACGTAAACGACTGGCAATAATTGACGGTAAGAGTGTTTTTTACCGTGGTTATTACGCTATGCCCAATTTGTCGACTCGTGATGGCACGCCAACCGGGGGTGTTTATGGCTTTGCTGTGATGGCACTGGAGGTAATTAAGCGCCTAAAACCGGATTACGTCGCTGTTGCGTGGGACAAACCCAAGACTAATATTCGCAAGCGTCTAGAAATGTATCCGGAATACAAAGCAGGCCGCAAGCCTGCGCCAGCGGATTTTGCTGTTCAGATACCGATATTACAAGAGCTGCTAAAAGCCTTTGGCTGGCCGCTTTATGAGCTTGATGACTACGAGGCCGACGACATCATGGGTACGCTGGCGCTACAGGCAAACGAGCAAGATATTGAGACTATGCTGGTAACAAGTGACCTGGACATGCTGCAACTGATTAACCTACATGTCAATATATATGCGCTCAAAAAAGGGCTAAGTAATATCGAGCACTTTAATCCGGAAAGTTTTACTGAAAAATACGGGATCCTGCCAACTCAATTTTTGGATTTAAAAGCCTTAAAAGGCGATTCATCAGACAATATCCCGGGCGTGCCAGGAATCGGTGAAAAAGGTGCGATTGACCTACTAAAACAGTACAAAACTTTAGATGGCATATATGAAAACTTAGCACTGCTTAAAGATAGTGTTCGTAAGAAGCTTGAGGCGGGTAAAGACCTGGCATACCTGAGCAAGAAATTAGCGGCTATTTGGACAGATGCCCCTATAAAACTAAACCTAGAAGAAGTAGACGGCAGCAAATGTAACCCAGAGCTAGTTCGTGACACTCTGCAAAAATATGAGTTTCGCACTTTAGTACGTCAATTGCCAGAGGCTATGCAGGTCATAGAAAGCCGGGATGCCCCGCACGTTTATGATCAAAATTCTAAGACTAAAACAATACTGATTGAGTCAGAAAAAGACCTAGAACAATTGAAGCTGCCAGATTCTGGCAAGGTGTTTGTTTATGGGCGTTCATCCGGCAAACACGGCGTGGGCCCCAAAGTTTTAATACTTAGCACGGACGGCAAAACCGCCTATGCGTTAGACCTTACAAAAATATCAGCCAAAGCAGTACGGTCTAAAATAGGCGCGAAACTTGAGAAACTAGAATTAATTGGCCACGACGTAAAATCTGTCATAAAGATTGGGTATAACCTGGGTGTTGACCTAAACAAGGTTAGGCACGACGTGCTTATCGGAGCGTTTTTGCTAAATTCGCTTCGCCGAGAGCAGACGTTGACAGAACTCGCTAGCGCCGATCTGGGCTATGACGGCTCATCATTTGAGGATTTATCTGATGAAGAGCTAATTGAGCGAGCTGGTGAAATGACGCACATCATAAAATCTTTGTACGACCAGCAAGTTAAAGATTTAGCAGAAATGCCAAAGGTTGAAAAACTTGCTCAGATCATAGAATGGCCGGTTATTGCTGTTTTGGCTGCAATGGAATACGAGGGCATTGAGCTAGATACTAAGCACTTGGCGAAGATGTCTGAGCAGCTTGAGGATACAATTAGCGACCTAGAACAACAGATTTATGGTTATGCCGACCAAGAGTTTAATATAAGTTCGCCTTCGCAGCTTGCAGAGATTTTATTCACTAAGCTTAACTTGCCTACCGCAGGGATTAAACGTGGTAAAACAGGGTACTCAACCGCTGCAAGCGAGCTAGATAAGCTTAGGGCCACTCACCCCATTATTGACCTGATTACCAAATACCGTGAGGTTGCAAAGCTAAAGAACACATATGTTGATACGCTGCCAACAATGATAGATGAGAAATCACGTCTGCACACGACCTACGCCCTTACTGTTGCTCAAACCGGTCGTTTAAGCTCGGTTGATCCGAACCTGCAAAACATACCTGTGCGTACAGAGTTGGGTAAGGGTATACGAACAGCATTTGTGGCTGCGCCAGGGAATGTACTAATAAGTGCTGATTACTCGCAGTTTGAGCTGCGTTTAGCTGCTTATTTGTGTGACGACGACAACCTGATTGAGATGTTTAATAAAGACATAGATGTGCACACGGCTACGGCTGCAGAAATCCACGGTCGCACACCTGAAGAAGTTACAAAAACCATGCGTCGCGACGCCAAGGTTGTAAACTTCGGTGTTATGTATGGACTTAGTACACACGGCTTGGTACAGGCTACCGGCATGGCATACGAAGCTGCAAAGCGCTTTATAGAAAAATATTTTGAGGTCCGGCCCAAGCTGCTAGCTTATATTGAGTCAGTTAAAAAGCAAGCTCAGGATGAGGGGTATGTAGAGACTATCTTTGGCCGACGCCGTCCGACGCCTGATGTGCATTCGTCTAATTTTATGGTGCGCGAGGCGGCTATGCGGGCTGCAGTAAACATGCCATTTCAGGGTAGCGCTGCCGATTTAATGAAGCTTGCGATGGTTCATATATACGACAATTTAAAAACTACCCCATGTAAAATGCTCCTTCAGATTCACGACAGTATATTAATTGAATGCCCCGAAGACAGCGCCAAGGAAACCGCCAAGTTAGTAAAAGAAATCATGGAAAACGTTCATCAACTTCCTGTAAAGCTCACCGTAGACACCAGCATAGGCAAAAACTGGGGCGAATTATAATAGTGATCAAAGCAATTATTTTTGACTGTTTTGGCGTAGTACGAACAGACTCATTTGACGATGTGTACAAGTCAATGGGTGGAGACCCAGATAAGGACCGTGATTTTATTAGAAGAACATTGCAAGAATCAAACAGTGGTAGGATTGCAAGCTCACGGCCCATAATCGCGGCGCATTTAGGCATTACCGAAAGTCAATGGGCTGAAGCTATGAACCGTCACGGCAGTATAGACAAAAGGCTACTGAGATATATACAAGAACTAGGCAAAAGCTATAAAATTGCCATGCTGTCTAATATTGGGAAGAGGGGATTGCAAAGATTTTTTGAACCGGGGTTTTTAGAAAAATACTTCGAACAAATTATTGTATCCGGTGAAATTGGGTTTGCTAAGCCTGAAGCAAGAGCGTATGAAATCACGGCTGACAAATTAGGAGTACGCATAGACGAGTGTATATTTATAGATGATAGGCAAGAATATGTTGAAGGTGCGTGGTTTGTCGGCATGAAAGGTGTTCTTTACAAGAGCCTAGAGAAGTGCAAAGCTGAACTAAAACTCATTTTAGATAGTAGTAAGAATAACTTATGAGCTATAAGAAGCTAGTTAGGGATAAGATTCCGGAGATTATTAGAGCTAAAGGCATGGAGCCTGTTACTCGGATACTAGATGACAAGGAGTATTTTAAAGAACTGGTGAAGAAGCTAAGGGAAGAGGTTGATGAATTTTCCCAGGACCCTTCGGTTGAGGAGCTTGCTGACATTAAAGAAGTGATGATTGCGCTCCGCGAAGCTCTTGGTGCAGACGCAGGTGAATTAGAAGATATACGCCGTACAAAAGCTGACAAAAACGGCCGCTTCAAAAAGCGGATATATCTGGAAAGCGTGCAATAAGTTATAATACTGGATAAATGAAAAAACTTACTGATTTGTTTAAAACAGTGGAGCTAACCTGATCTATGCCGTAAACAGGGTATGCGGTCTCGGGCGTGTCTCAGGCATAGTTGAGTAATCTAGCCGAACATCACTATTTGGTGACGTTTATGGCGTGGCAGCTAGCCGAATGGCTGAACAAACGAGGGAGCAAGTTAGATATCGGCAAGGTGCTTAAGTACTGTCTAGTACACGATCTTGGGGAGCTGCTAGGTGGCGATATATCTATGCATTACGCAACAGCTAACCCAAAGGCACGTACACTTGCCAAAAAGTTTGAGGAGGAAAATAGAGAATTTTTGGCAAAATTATTTCATGATGACGGCAAAAATTTTTTAGAACTTCACCAAGAAATGAGTGATCGCTCCACCGATGAGGTGGTTGTTGCTAAAATTGCCGACTATATTGAACCCTCGCATTACAAATTCTATATTAACCAGCTTACAAAGTCTAATCTGGAAATGATAAGGATTAAAATGTATGAAATGGCTCATAGAGCAAAAGACACCACAACTCAGAAGAATCTTAAAACTTTTATATCAGAATGGATTAAAGATTTGCCTGAGGGCGATGTGCAAACCGCAATTCTCAACGCGTAGCGCTTGAAAATATTAATGAATATGCTATAATACGCATATGAAAGCAGTTTTGGCAGTAATCGGTATCATTGTGCTCGTGATCGCTGTGATCATGCTGATATTTGATGGTCCGGATACGCCAACCCAACCAAATCATCGGCAAATTAACTTGACAGACTACGCGGACACTGGCGCCAGGGCTGTGTACGAGATTGAGGGCGAAATAAACGCAGAAGAGCTGCACCGCACTATCCGAATAAGCGTAGATCGCAACATTCGTCGGGTTGAAGTCCTTAATGGTTATAACAAGGCGGTTAGCAAGACACAGGAGTTTCCCAACACCCAAGCAGCTTACGACGAGTTTCTACATGCCCTGAAGAACGCTGGCTACAACCACCGAAAGGAAGCACAGGCAACAGACGAAAAAGGTGTTTGTCCTCTAGGTCAGCGCTACGTATATCAGATAGAAGAATTTGGCGATGATCTTATTCGGCTATGGTCAACCAGCTGCGGCAAGAAATACGGATCATTCGCTGGCAATGCCAGCCTCGTACAAAGGTTATTCCAAAAGCAGATTCCTGAGTACCGAGAATTTGTGCGTGACGTTAAGCTATATTCCAGCTAATCGCTTTAGCGCAGAACTTGTTATCATAAGCAGATGATAAAGGCGCTTATTTTTGATTGTTTCGGTGTGTTTACGACCGATAGTTGGCACGAGTTTCGTATGGCTTTACCACTAGATCAGCAGGCTGAGGCAAGTGGCTTCAATCACCAATACGGCGCCGGCATGATTAGTAAAGAAGAATTTTTAAGTTCTGTTTCTGAGCTGACCAGCCAATCCGAGGAAGAAATAAGCCAATTAATTGACACTGAGCAGTCTAAAAACAAAGCACTGCTAGACTATATCCGTACACTGAAACCCAAATACAAGATAGGTTTGCTGAGCAATGTGGCGAGCAACTGGATAAGAGATCAGTTTCTTACAGCAGAGGAGCAAAAACTATTCGACGCCTATATTTTGTCCTTTGAAGAGGGGATAACGAAGCCAAACCCACGCATTTATCACATAGCAGCCGAGCGACTGGGTGTTTTACTAGAGGAATGTTTATATATTGATGATATTGACCGCTATGCCATTGCCGCAGAACGCGAAGGCATGAAAGCACTAGTATATAAAAATTTCTCGCAGCTCAAACAAGAAATAAAAGCACTTTTATACATTGCCTAAAGTGTTAAGCGCTATGACTTAATGGCCGATCCGTATAACTAGGCGCTTATCGGTTTTACATAATGTCTTGAGCTCATGCAAATACATGCGCAAGCTGCCAGCCAGGGCGGAATTCGGCACTACTATAATAATTTGTGACTGCTTAACTGCCACATTAGGTGTGTGCTGAAACCGTTTTTCAACAAACGTTTTTATAATGCCGATTTCATCAGGTGCGTCATAGCGCTGCTTGCCTAAAATATCTGCCAAACTATCTGCCATAACCATATTCTACAAGGCATGCGCAAAAAAGCAGTAACGTACATTTTTGACATTTGCGAAGCGTAAGGTTTATATTGGATTATAGGTAGCTAGGAAATGACACAAGGAACACGTGATCTAGGACGACTAAAATTAACACGAACTTCCGAGATTATTACTGCTTATCGCGCGGTAAACCGCTGCTGTGATCCTGACGGCCAACTATCCGCAAGACTATGCCAGGCCATCAAGGAGCGAGATTGGGACGGCAGCGTAACACCCTTATTCACAGGTGAAGAAAGTGCACTACTCATTACAGCTTTACATGCTATGCAGTCTGGGGAGGCGAATACACCAGGCGAGCAATGGGAGCAAGCCTCAGCAGCTCATATTCTAGTTCAACACAAGCCATTAGAAGGGACGGACATTTATAGACTGGCAATGACATTAAGCCACTGTGCAATGGACGGGGCTTAGTCACACTCGTGTAGAATAGGGTACATGCCGGAGTTACCTGAGGTAGAAACTATTCGTATTGGCTTGTCTGGGTTTTTGCCAGGCAAGCAAGTCCAGAGTGTATGCTCTGATAATGCCAGAAGTTTTCCCAATGCACCAAAAGACGTGGATGAGTTTTTGATTGGAGCCAAAATCACCGATGTCAGACGTAGGGCAAAGGTTTTATTGATAGACCTAGACAGCGTTTATACATTAGTTATACATTTGAAGATGACTGGGCAGCTTGTTTTTGTGCAGGGAACTGCGCCAAAACCGCAAACCGTAAAAAGCAAAACGCAAAACGACCCGCCATCTACTAACCGTCATCTACTAACTACCAAAACAGAAGTCCGTTTTGGCGCAGGGCACCCGAGCGACTCGCTAATCGGTAAGCTGCCAGACAAATCTACCAGAGCTATAATTGAGTTCAAAGATGCCAGTAAACTATTTTTTAATGATCAGCGCAAATTCGGCTGGGCTAGATTAATGCCAACTATAGAAGTGCCAAATATAGATTTTATGAAAAAAGTGGGGCCCGAGCCGCTTGAAGCCGACTTTACACAAAGCATATTTCGTAACCGTATTAGGCGTCGTGCCAAGTCTAGTGTTAAGGCAGTATTACTGGATCAAACGGTACTTGCTGGGGTGGGTAACATCTACGCCGATGAATCGTTGTGGGGTGCCAAGATTCATCCATCAACAATTGTAGGCACATTATCAGATCAAAAATTGAATAAGCTTTATGATGCACTTTTAGCGGTACTCCGACTCAGCATTGAAAAAGGCGGCAGTACGGACAAAAATTACGTCAACGCCGAGGGCAAAAAAGGAAGTTACCTATCTTTTGCCAATGTCTTTAGGAGAGAAGGCCAGCCTTGCGCTCGTTGCAGTACTCTACTAATTAAAGTCCGGGTAGCGGGCCGAGGTACTCATTTATGCCCGAATTGCCAGAAGGTCGCGACGCCATGATTACTACCTTGTCTGGTCAGAATTTTCACGCGCTAAAGACGGAACTTGACCAAATTGCCGGAGATTTTACGACTAAACACGGGAAGATGTCGGTCGAAAAAATTGATGGTGAGGAGGCTGAGTATACGCAAATAACGGAGGCGCTTCAGAGCCAGCCATTTCTTTCGAGCAAGAAAATGGTTGTACTGAGCCGTCCTGGTACTCAAAAGCAGTTCGCAGATAATGTTGAACAGCTTATTGAATCAATTTCTGATTCAACGGACTTAATAATTGTTGAGCCCAAACCGGACAAGCGCAGCAGCTACTACAAGTTTTTAAAAAAGAAAACGGAATTCAAAAATTTTGACGAACTTGGTCCGCGTGAGCTGCCGCGCTGGCTGAGTGAGCAGGCAAAGCATCGTGGCGGTTCGCTAAGTACTGCTGACGCAAATTATTTGACAGAACGCATAGGGCCAAACGAGCAGCTACTTGCCAATGAGCTTGATAAACTTCTAACATACGACCCAAAAATAACACGCCAAACAATTGACCTTCTAACAGATACTGCTCCTCAAAGCACAATCTTCCAGCTGCTAGATGCCGCTTTTACGGGCAATAAAATAAAGACCATTCAGCTATACGAAGAACAGCGAGCGCTAAAAGTTGAGCCGATTCAGATTATCGCTATGCTGGCCTGGCAATTACACGTGCTGGCAACTATTAAAGCCGCAGGCAATAAATCTGCAGAAGAAATCTCTAAAGAAGCCGGTCTAAGCCCATTCGTAATTCAAAAAAGCCAGCCAATTGCCAGAAATCTGACCATGACCAAACTAAGAAAATTAATTCACGACCTTAGCCAGCTAGACGTACAGTCTAAAAGCGCTCCAATTGATGTTGGTGACGCCCTGCGATACTACTTATTCGCAATTCCTTCATAAGTTTAGTTTTTGAACCGTAGACTACAGACCTGTGTCTTGCCAAAAAAGTTTTACGATCAACTAATTGTTCTCACAAACTCCTTGTGCTTGCAAAACGCAGCAGAAGGGATATGATGGTTAATCAGATAAATCAAGGAGCTTCATATGGGTCTGGACACTGAGTGTATGGCAGTCAGCTGTGAGTATTATCCAGGAATAGGACCTGACACAGAAATGCGACCAGAATTAGCAGTAGTAGTTGATATAATTCGGGAGACAACCTCCGGGTTTACACGGTTAATTGGGGGGCTAAACTATACTACTGGTTTCCTTAGCAATTCTAGTAGTGGCCAGCAAGAACCTCCAAGATACTTATTTAGTGCGCTTGGGTACACTAGAGGCTTGATGGGCCTAGATCCGCAGATTGATGGATTGTTATATGCCGAAGCCGAGGGCGAGCGCCCGAGCGGTGCGTTTTCTGTACTACGAATAGCTACCTGGGTCCGGGACAACAGGCGACCCACAGGAAGCCCAGCACGAATCGAGGAATTTTTATTTGAGAGAACCTTACGTGATGTTGAGGCTCCAGATCAGTATCCTTGGGGCATACCTGTAAGCCGTACTACAGAAATCATCCTGCTTGAACCCCACCTAGGCGATTTAAGCGTAGGTGGAACCTACGGCCATATTCAAGACCGCAAAGCTGTAAATAAGCTCGCAGTACCGGAGGATCTCAGGGAGCTATTAGTTGGAGCCGTAGAAGAATATCACAGGGGGTTGTCTACAACTGGCTAGCGCTAAAGAGGCGATAATCAACTATACGCTAAGACACCTCAGCCAATACTTGTCCCTCTAGATAGAGAGCTTCATTAGGCACTTTTAAGGGTCTCACCAAAATTAAAAACCTGGTTTAGCCCCGTCAAACTACGATAATCAAAAACAGGTGAGTCGTCTGCCTGTTTATTAACTTGATAATGTGCAACTACAAATAATTGGGGCATGGCAGCTACTTGGACATATTCCCGCCTGTCGGTGAATATCGGGGATAAAACTACTTCTTACGAGGGGTCTTCTTGGCGGTACCCTTTTTGGCGGTTACTTTCTTCGCGACCGGCTTCTTAGAAACTGTTTTCTTGGTGCCGACGGTGTTTTTTACTCCTCCGGCTTTAAGTGCAGCGGCCAATTGGCGTTTTTTGCGGGCGACTTTGTTTTTGTGCATAATGCCTTTTTTGCCAGCTTTATCAAGGTTGCTTTGGACTTTGTCGTGGGCGCTTGCTGCGGTCTTTTTGCCGCCTGTAACTGCGGATTGGAATGATTTTAGGGCAGCCTTTAGGCCACGCTTAGTTTTTACGTTTCGTACGGTCGCTTTCTTGGCAACACGGACACGTTTTTTTGCTGATTTGATAATGGGCATTGGGCTCTCCTTTAGAGGTATCCAGCATTTTGCAATTTATGCTTCACAATAATCTTTCATTGAAAAATGTGAAATCACTAAATTGATGAAAAATGTGAATTGTTAAATATGAAATTGTCCTAAGGAATGTACCACTGAACCACCTCTTTTGTAAAGGTTGACCAAAATGTGCCTGAAAAGCATAGACAAAGGTTATGTTTTATGATAAGCTTCTACCAGAGGTTAAGCAAAAAACAAAAAATATGGAAAATCCCAAAGCGTCGGCAGTCCAACGCCTCAAGGAAGCTAGTAATGTGCTCGTGACGGTTAGTACTAACCCGTCTGTTGACCAATTGGCCGGCGCAATTGGGCTGACACTGCTTTTGAATAAACTTGGCAAGCATGCGACTGCTGTGTTCAGCGGTGATATACCCTCTACAATAGAGTTTTTGCGCCCTGAAGAGACGATTGAAAGAAATACTGATTCACTCCGTGATTTCATTATCTCTTTAGATAGATCCAAAGCCGACAAGCTGCGATATAAGGTTGAGGACAAACTAGTTAGAATTTTTATTACGCCCTACCATACATCACTAAGCCATGATGATTTGGAATTTAGCCTCGGTGATTTTAATGTAGATGTCATAGTCGCGCTTGGAGTGCACGAACAGCAGGATTTGGACCAGGCTATTAGCGCCCATGGCCGTATCTTGCATGATGCCACTATCATTACGATCAACACCAAGCCAAATGGCAATCTTGGTACGATCGGCTGGGTGGACCCGCAGGCAAGCAGCTTGTCAGAAATGCTTGCAGACCTTGGGCTTGCACTTAAGAACGATGTCCTTGACGCACAAATGTCTACTGCCTTGTTGACAGGTATCGTGGCGGAGACGGATAGGTTTAGCAATCAAAAAACTACCTCGGCTACCATGAGTCTTAGCGCAAAGCTAATGGCGTCTGGCGCCAACCAACAGCTTGTTGCGACCAAGCTCCAGGAGAGCTCCGACAACATGCTGCCAGAAGCACGTCCTGAAAGTAGCACGCAAACGACAGACGAATCACCCGATGATGACTCTGGTGCTGACGGGTCCCTTAAGATTGACCACAAGGATCCCGATAACGATGGTGGGCAAGGTGTTGGTCAAGACGCGCCACCACAGTACGAGTCCCAAGACAATCCACCAAAACAACCAGACAGCCAAACTGCTGTTCCAGATACCCCAAAAATTATAATGGACCCACCATCCAGGGGCGGAACCTTGACGGCAAGTGGCCAGGCAGATGACTCGGCTGGAAGCGTAAATCCGTTAAGCCTACCACCGGTTGATACGCCTTTACTCCGGCGCGATGCTGACGATAAGAATAAGCACAGAGCTGATTTAGATATGACCCATGCAAAAACTAAGCCCGCCCCTAAAAAAGCTCCCACCCCCACAAAAGAAGACAATAAAACGCTGGAGGAGATAGAAGAAGATGTCACTAGCCCTCATATATTGCAAAAAAGTGAAGAGCCTGCTGGGCCAGATCCTCAGCCTGCAGGGATTAACAAGAGTCTGGTGGATGACGAGGGGACTGTCGCGGAGGGGGCACAACCAGTTGATTTGGATTTGGGGCACAACTTGCCTCCCTCGGCCACGGTAACCCCGACTGCAGCTGTCACACAGGGTATTGATCATCAATACCTTGACGTAAGTAAGTTGGACGAAGAGACGGGCCTGCCTATTTCTGCGGAACCTCAGGATGCGCAGCCCAACCCAGCCACCAGTTCACAAAATTTTATTGCCCCCCCTCTGGTGCCTCCACCAATCATACCCGCCCCCAACTCTATAAGGTTAGATGAGCAGCCATTAGGGAGCCAAGACAATAACTAGCGTTGGTTGCCAGTAATTGCGTTATAGTCGTGTCGTGCTGGTAAGAATAACTCTTGCTTAACAGGGGCAGGTGTGTTATAGTCCTCCGTAACGCCATCATAATCTCGTCATAAATTAATTATTCAAGGAAGCACATGATTTCAACTGAGAAAAAGCAGGCCATAGTAAAAGACCTGCAAGCAAGCAAGAATGACACTGGTAGTAGCGTTGTACAAGCTGGTATTTTGACAGAACGGATCAAGGAGTTAACCGAACACCTGAAAGCTAACAAGCACGACTTCATGGCCCGTCGTGGCCTATTGCAGGCTGTGGGCAAACGCAAGCGACTACTCAAGTACATTGCTGACAAAGACAGCAAACAATATCTTGAGCTTATCAAAAAACTTGGTATCCGCCACTAGAACCTTAAGTTTCACATTTGTCATTTCACATTTGTCATTTATTTCAGTAGTTAACATTTACCAGATGTCTGAACGATGAAACTTGATAAATAAATGTGAAATGTAAAATGTAAAATGATAAATCAGTGTAGGTGATGGAGTGCAGGTCCCCTAAGCAATAAAGGGTGCTTGAGCCCTATCACCTCAGAAAGAAGGACATTTGTGAGTACGATCAACCCATTAGGTAAAGATATTATCAAATTAGAAACCGACCTTTGTGGTCGGACACTGACACTGGAAGTGAATCGTGTCGGATTCCGTAGTACCGCATCAGTCATAGCACGTTACGGCGATACTGTCGTGTTGGCTACAGCCATGGTCGGCCCTAAACCCTTTAAAGGGATGGATTATTTCCCACTATCTATAGATTACGAGGAGAAGTTTTACGCCGCTGGCAAAATCAGTGGTTCGCGGTTTGTGAAACGCGAGGGCCGCCCTAGTGACGACGCTGTGCTGATTGGCCGCCTGATTGACCGCCCGATCCGCCCGCTGTGGCCAAAAGGCTATCGGCATGAAGTTCAGGGAGTAACAACGGTTTTGAGCATGGACCCGAGCTTTCGGCCCGACATGGTTGCTATGATCGCAATGAGTGCGGCATTTATGCTTACTGGCGCGCCTTTTGAGGGCCCAATCGCCGGTCTGCGTGTTGGTTTGGTTGATGGTAAGTTAGCAGCTTTTCCGTCATCCGAGCAGCTAATCAGTGGCAAACTGGACCTAGTAGTTGCCGGTACGGATGATGCCATTATGATGGTAGAAGCCGGTGCCGATGAAATCACCGAAGAACAGATAGCAGAAGCTTTGCAGTTTGCTCACACCGCTATGCAGCCCGCCCTTAAACTTCAAAAAGAGCTGGTTGCTAAGGTAGGTGTTAAGGCGCAAGAATATGAACTTAGTCTGCCAGATGAAAACATACTGAAAGAAGTTGGCACATGGGTTAAAGGCAAACTAGGCCAAGGCCTTAGAGCCCCTTACCCAGAGCGTAATGAGCTCGTACAACAACTACGAGTATTAATGGAGTCGGAATTCGGCGAGAAACTCGGCGAGGATTTTGATAACGTTAAGAACGACTATGACGAAGCATTCAATATGGCGCTCCACAAGGATGTCCGTGCGGGTATTATTAATGAACAAGTGCGTCCAGACGGCCGAAAGCTAGACGAGGTACGCCCATTATCAAGTGAAGTCGGCTTCTTGCCCCGGGCGCATGGCTCAGCTCTCTTTACTAGAGGCGTAACGCAGGCTATGAATATTGTAACTCTGGCACCTTTGAGCTACGCACAGATGCTGGATACCATGGAGCGCAACGATGATGAAAAGCGCTACATGCACCACTACAATGCCCCCGGCTATACGGTAGGAGAAGTTAGGCGCCTTGGTAGCCCAGGCCGCCGCGAAATCGGCCATAGCGCCCTTGCAGAGCGGGCACTTCTGTCTGTAATCCCAGACGAGGCAACCTTCCCATATGCTATTCGTTCAGTTACTGAAATAATGAGTCAAAACGGCAGTACATCAATGGCTGCAACTTGCTCAAGCTGCCTAGCCCTCATGGACGCTGGCGTGCCACTTAAGGCGCCTGTAAGCGGTATTGCTATGGGGCTAATGCTAGATGGCGATAAATCCTATATCTTAACCGATATAGCAGATGCTGAAGATTTTGCCGGCGATATGGATTTTAAAGTCACCGGTACAGCTAATGGTATAACCGCCCTGCAAATGGACATGAAAGTTCACGGTCTTGGCATAGACATTTTGAAGCAAGCCTTGCAAGAGGGTAAAGCTGGTCGCGCTAAGATTCTTGAGCATATGTTGAGCGTCATGGCTGAACCTCGCAAAGAAATGAGCCCGTATGCTCCTCGCGTGGAGTCAATAAAGATTAACCCAGAAAAAATCCGTGAAGTCATCGGTAAGGGTGGCGAAACTATCAATAAGATCATCGCTGAGACAGGTGCCGAGATTGACATCAAAGACGACGGTACAGTTTTTATCTCTAGCCCAGACAAAAAGTCCATTGACGGAGCTATCCAGTACATCAAACACCTGACGGTTGAACCTGAAGTCGGCACAATTTACGAGAATGTACCAGTTGTTAGCGTCATGGACTTTGGTGCTTTCGTCCAGATTCTGCCCGGCAAAGATGGCCTGGTGCACGTTTCAGAAATGAGTGAAGAGCGTGTCAATAAGCCAAGCGATGTCGTCAAAGAAGGCGATCTCGTAACCGTAAAACTTGTCGCCATAGATGAAAAAGGCCGTCTGAATCTAAGCATGAAGCAGGCAGCACGGGAGCTGGGCGAAAAATAGCATGGGAAATCCAGTTTACAAAAAACTTGGCAGCAAACGGAAACTGTCGGTGGCGGCAGTAGTCAGTCTAGTCTTGTCGTATATCTTTGGCTCGCTGGCGATCGACACCGCCTATTACTGGCAATATTTGTTGAGCATCGCTTCCCTAATATACGCTATAAAATTTTTAATACGTTTATTTAAATACCATGGCAGCACAAAATAATAAAAAACTAGAAGATGCCCAGACAGAGCTTCTCGCGCAAAAAATTGGCGTAGATAAGGCTCGAGAGGTTATGGATAAAACAGAATCTTCGTTTCCAAATTCTATAGATACGTCCAAAAAGTTTTACTATTTCCCACCAGTACCAGCCCGATATTACAGTGATCGGTTCAAAGCCTGGCGACTAGTTGGTGCCGGTGCGACCTGGCGCAGTATTAGTTGGTGGCCAAACTGGCTGATAATTTTCATGACAACCACATGTTTGTTTTATATGTTTGTTGCTGTCTGGCTCGTCCGGGCTATGGTCATTGAAGCAAATACATTTTTTGATCTAATGAGCACTGAACCGCGCTCTACAGGGGTCTTACTTTTGGGCATGATTGCCATAGCCTATCTTGGATATTATTCGATTGCTCTCATTAAGTTTGTGCGTGTTATTCGTAACAGGCTGCACACTAAGAAGATAGATCAACTATGATTAGGCGCACAACCAACCAGCAGGAATTAGACAAAATACAGGAGCAAATCGTGGAGGACAAGGTTTGCCTTGAGCTTGCGCAGCAGTCTACGCAGCTCGTATTTGGAGATGGCAGTCCTGATGCCGATATGGTTTTTATCGGTGAGGCGCCAGGCAAGAATGAGGACATCCAGGGCAAACCGTTCGTTGGAGCAGCAGGAAAGTTTCTAAACGAGATGCTAGAGATGATCGGGCTGAAGAGGGAGGATATTTACATAACGAATATCGTAAAATACCGGCCGCCAAATAATCGTGATCCACTACCAGAGGAAAAGGCGGCGTTCTTACCTTATCTACGACAGCAACTTGAAATAATTAAACCAAAATTGATTGTCACCCTGGGCAGGCACAGCATGGATGTGCTACTGCCCGGGCTGAAAATCAGCCAAGTGCACGGCCAGCCTAAGAGATATCAGGGTAGAGTTTATCTGCCGCTGTTTCACCCGGCTGCCGCACTATATAACGGAGGTATGAGACAGACATTGATTGATGACTTTGCTCTAATCCCACAAATTTTGAAAACAACATAAGTAACTTACAGAATTTTTTGAAAGGAAATCTAAAAAGCTATGTATAAGAACAACAAACCAAATAATGGCCAGCAGCAAAGCAAACAGCAAAGACCTGTCACTGAAGGTCGCTCTGTAAGCCGTGGTGCTGCTATGCGCGCGCAAAAGCGTAACCAAGAGGACGCACACAGAATCTTGAGCCAATACGCTTCAAATAATAGTGAGCCCCAAGCTCAGGACAGGTCACGGGCTAATGTAATAGATGATACGCCCAAGCTTAAGATAATCGGTCTTGGCGGTATGGATGGTGGCGGATCAAAGAACATGATAGTTGTGGAGTATATGAACGATGCCGTGATCATGGACTGCGGTAACGATCTTGGTGTTGATCTGCCCGGTATAAACTACGGTATTTGCGATACGGCCTACCTAGAAACGATCCGTCACAAGATAAAAGCTTATATAATCTCTCACGGTCATCTTGATCACATAGGTGGTATGCCACACATTGTGCCAAAGTTCCCAGCGCCAATTTATGGGTCTAAATTCTCAATCGGCCGCGTAGAAGAAATTTTCGTTAATTTTGGGCTACCAATGCCGGAAGGTTTTGAGCTACAGACCGTCATGATGAACGAAGACACCCATGAACGACTAAAAATAGGTCCTTTTTACGTAGAGCTAGTGCGTGTCACTCATTCGATTCCCGGCTCAACAGTGATTGTGCTGGATACGCCTATCGGCCGTATCATTAACACGGGCGACTTCCGACTTGACCCCAACCCACTAGATCATGAACGCACGGACACCGAGCGACTCACACAACTTGGTAGCGAGGGTGTTTTAGCATTATTGTCAGAAAGTACCACCACAGAACGCCCCGGGCGCACACCGAGCGAGAGTACGATTGAACAAAGCTTTATAGATATTATGAAGCAAGCACCTGGTCGTATATTTGTTGGTCTATTCTCGACCAACATGAACCGGGTCCAGATGATCATAAACGCAGCAGTTCATAACAACAAAAAAGTTGCCATGGATGGTCGCAGTATGGTTTCTACTCTGGAAATGGCTGTCCGTCACGGATTTGTAAAGATTCCGAAGGGAACTTTCGTACCGATTGCTGCAGCTGCAACCATGAAAGACACTGATCTGGTCGTTGTCTGTACCGGTTCCCAAGGTGAACCCAGCTCTGCGCTGCAGCGTATGAGTAATGGAGAGCATCGTCATGTCAAGCTTAAAGAGCAGGACACAGTAATTTTGTCTTCTACGCCGATACCTTACTCGGGCAATGACAGTAAGATTCGTGCTATGGTTGATGATTTATTCCGTAAGGGTGTCCATGTGTTTCGCCACGAAACCCGAGAGATAGACGGTATTGGGCCGCTGCACGTTTCCGGTCATGGCAGCATTGATGAATATAAAGAGATGATCAATATGGCTAAGCCGAAGTTCTTTATCCCAATTTATGGTGACTACACTGCTAAAAGACAGCATATTGAGATCGCTGTAGAAGAAGGTATCCCGCGTCGTAATACTGTAAACGCTGAAAACGGTGAAATCATAGAACTTGCACCGGAGAAAATGGAAATCACTGGCCGTGTACAAAACGGTACGGTGCTAGTTGACCAGACTGGCGCAATTGTGAGCAGTATTGTCATCAAGGACAGACTGCTGCTAGCAGAAGAAGGTTTAGTGGCGGTTGTGTTGACTATAGATAAAAAAACTGGCCAACTTATGACTAGCCCGGACATAATCAGCCGTGGGTTCATATATATGCGTGACAACGAAGAGCTTATGAACGCCTTCCGCACAGAGTTGCGACGAGCTGTCCAGCAGCGCTTTAGACGCGTAGACCTAGACCGCTTCAAGGTGGAAATCCGCGAACACGTGACTCACTTTTTGTTTGAACAAACGCAGCGCAGCCCTATTGTTATCCCTGTGGTGAACGTTATTAGCGGCAAGCCAAGTGGTGTAGAAAAACCGCAGCAAAACGGCAGCGGCCAGCCTGTTCAGCAAAAGCCAGAAGACATAGCTGCCGAGCAGCAGCGCCGCTTTGAGGAAATGCGCGCCAGACTGCTAGGCCAAGATGCTCGCACCGACTAAATTTAATGGCGGTATTCAGCCGCCAGCTGACCAACTTTCTGTCTCGGCAGAAAGTTGGATAAAGAGCCGACAGCCGCTTTCAGCTCTTGAGGCGTTCATTGTCAAAGCGCACAATGCTCGGGCAACTCACCATTCCTTAATTATTTGGGATGGAATGGTTCAAACACTCCCTCGCTTATTATTGTGCTTTTGCCATTCACGCATCAGGGGCTTCCAGATGCTGGTTAAACCACTATAAAGTAGCACAGGCTATGCTTGCGGACCGGATTCGGACTTGAAAGTACTCGCTCTATTTTATGGATTAACCTTCAGTAGACAGAGGTAATATTTTTTGTTCTTGGCTATGGATTTCCAAGGTTTGTTTTTGGGCAAACCGATCTAGTACTCCAGCTGCAATTGTGCCTGCTGCAATCATGCCCAGAAGAATTCGACTATATATATGAATATCATCAGAATCATCATTTGGATGTTGTGTCTCTTCTGAGATTCGGGGTTGTTCAACCGTAACTTCCCGTGGGGTTTCATCAATACCAAAATAAAGAAGAGTAACACCAGCTAAAGCAAGTGCGGTCCCCGATGCAGATGCATGTCGTAAATATTTCCTTTTCTCAATTGCTTTCATAATTATTTAATATATTAGATTAATATAGAGTATTTGTCAATCTTAGGATAGGTTGTGGGGGTGGTCATACAAAAGGGGTCGACCCACTAAACATATAGGACACTTGTATTTACTGTAGCATGCTCAAAGCCGGTTAGGCTTTGTAAGTATTCAATCGGGGTCATCATGTTTAGGCTACTGTGTGGCCGGTAGAAGTTGTAATCCAAACAATCCTC
>JAJDCL010000026.1 GCA_029260875.1 Candidatus Saccharimonadota bacterium | reverse complement strand
GGTTGCCTTCGGAGATGTCTTCCTAGCCGATCGCGCAGGCAATTTCTATCGGCTCGATGGTTCGACGGGCAAGCAAAAATGGAGCTTTTCTGACACCGAGGGCACCTTCAACCAGTCCTATCCGATCGTGGCGGGCAAGACGATGTACATCGGAGGCGGAGCAGGCTGGCTGCACGCGCTGAATGTGGATTCCGGACAAGAGGTTTGGAAAGCCCAAGTAGGGGGCTCGATTCACTCCGGGGCGGCGAATGCGGATCGGCTCTACCTTGGTGTCAAATTCGGTGACGAGGGCCTTTACGCGTTCGAGCACGATCCCAACGGTGAAGCCGAAGAAGACGATGGGACGGGATTCCGGTATCTCGGCCTCCTGGGGTTGACCTTGCTGCTAGTCGGTGTCATTGGTTTTCTCAAGATGATGCGACGTAGGCGCAGAGTCTGATGCAAGGTCGCAGGTTCGCCCTATCGGAATCTTCAGGTGCGCGTAGGGGGGAGTGTGACGGCGATCCCATTTGCAGCTCACTCATTGCGATCCGACTTTATGCCTTATCGACCACGTCGAAGAATTCTCCACGCTTTGGAATGGGAATCTTGAGGCCGGATTTGGTGACTTGGAAGGGTTCGCCTTCTCGGGACAGATCGTCTGATTGCTTCGGCATGAGGTATCCATTCTAATGCCCGACCTTGCGAGCGTAGAGGCCAAGATCGGGCGGGCAAAAACCCATTTGCAGGATCTTGATAACCGAATGAAACCCATCCTTGATGCCGTAGTGACAAGCATTACCTTCGAGCCACATGTCGAGGCCGGTTATCACGTCCTTCGGATACATGGGGTTCCCGAGATAAATCCCGATTGGGCGCTCATCGTCGGGGACTGTATCCATAACCTTCGGTGCGCCCTGGATCACTTGGCCTGTCAACTTGTCGAACTTGATGGGCAATCCATCTGCAATCAAACCGCGTTTCCCATCAAGAATTCTCCCTTCAGCGATAAAGGTGTACTCCGCGGTGCTCCCATGAATCCACCTCTTAGAAGGGCCGACATCGGGAAAGCTATCGAAGAATGCCAGCCCTATAACGCTCCAAGGTACGACTTCCCGAGTGATCCTGATGCCCACATGCTTTGGAGAATCCACCAGCTCGACATCATCGACAAGCACCGACTGATGCTTGTCCTCGCCAATATTCCAAACGTCGATTCCCGTTCGTGGATAGGGCATCCAGATTTCCTTGACGGACGGCTGTTTGTAGATGACCTTAAAGAGGGCGCGGAAATAGCGATACTGCGATTTCGAGGTGGGCAAGTGCCCACCAACTACAACCCCAAGCCACCGCTTCGAATAGCGCTCGATAACGCTGCTCTTGGCGACATTAATTTGTGGCACTTGCCTGATTTGTTGGGCACGTTGATCGAATATGTCGAGATGGAGATTTTGGGCCTCATCTTCTGGGGCCAACCTTCTCCCACTGTGGGATTCCGACGCTTCTTCGTCTGAGGGCATTTAAGAGCACTGCCCCGTACAGACGGCAACCCCGTTGCCCTGTCCCGCACATTCTACATTGGAATGTCCTTTTGGTACTGACGTTAATGGGATAGTTCCCATCAATCACTGTGGATTTCGCCCCTCGCCCCGAACCGAAGGCCAATGTCCGCTTTGTCTAGGAGGGCCACGCAATCCAAAGGCTTCAATGGCGAATGAGGCAGCGCCCTGATGCGGGCCGTCAAAATCAACAAAATTGGTCTATCGGAAGTGGACCCCGTGGATGAATCCGCCGGGGTTCGGAAAGACGCCGCAAGAGTTCTGCCGCGTACGAGCGGCGGGAGGGTTCTTGAGTTTGACTCAGGACACTGAGTAGTTTTACTCAACGTACTGAGTAATGACGAGGAATTGTGTCATGCGAAGAGGTTGTCTTCCTGGGGCCTTTTCGAACGCTTAGCTCTTTTCCCCGCTTTCCGGCAACATGTGATGCGGGCTCCTCCTTGGCGCGCTCGGCGTTGAGTTCGAGCAGCCGGGCCAGCAGTTCGGCCTGCACATCGTCCGGCTAGCGGTAGGGGTAGGGCCGTTTTCTCGTGCCCCACTCTCCTCGTCTATTTCCTAGTCCAGAAGGTACTCGCATGCGGTGGGCAGATCGTTCCACCCGCAAGCGTCAAGGACCGCACGATCCTTGGCGTCTGCGAGGCGCACCCTCTCGTTGTACTGGATTTATGAACACGATTGCCGACAAGGTGACGGGAAGGTTCATCGGGGCTGCCGAAGCAGTTCTGTTGGGAGCCATCGATCGAGCCATTGAATAATGAGAAAACGCGTGAAGTGGTCAGCAACGTTCCTCGCACTGGTGTGCCTCGCTGCCCAAGACGGTGCACTGGCGGCGACCGAGGATTGGCCGATGGTCCAGAGGGATCCGGCCCATACAGGCAAAGTTCGAACCGCAGGTCCGGTCGCGCCCCTGAGGCAGGCTTGGTCGGCACGAGCCGATGGTTTGAGGGGAAACGACACATCCTGGCCGGTGTTGTACGACGGCACCGTCTACGTGAGTTCTGGGCCCTCGATTCTTGCGGTAGACGCCGCCTCCGGAGAGCGCAGGTGGATTGCGACGCCGCCCGATGGCGGGGGAACGGCCGCCCCAGCGGTGGATGGATCGGCTGTCTACGTTCCCGTTCCAAGCGAACACCTACTGGCGCTGGATCGACAAAGCGGAAAAGAAATTTGGCGCTTCGCGACATCAAGCGACGTCAGTACGTCGCCTACCCTGGCCGATGGGCGACTGTTCTTCGGCGCGGCGGAGTCCAAGACCTTCTACTGCGTCGACGCAAAATCCGGGGAGAACGTGTGGCAGGTAGTCGACGAACTGGAGCCCCACGGCGTCTCCGCGGTGGCCGAAGGAATTGTTGTCTTTTCAACCCGGGACCTACAGTCAACGGATGGCTTTCTTGTAGCACTGGATGCGAACACCGGAGAGGAGAAGTGGCGCGTCCCCCAGTTTGAGTACGCCGGCTCGCCGTCGATTCTGGAGGACCGGGTAGTCGCCGTCGGGTACGACCACGTCGTGCGCGCCTTTGAACTGGGAACCGGACGAGAGGTCTGGCGGTCGGAGATTGCCGACGCCGCGGGGTCCGAGACATTCCCAGCAGTCGCTTTCGGCGACGTCTTTATCGTTGATCGAAGCGGGACGTTCTATCGGTTAGATGGAGATACGGGGGAGCAAAAGTGGAGCTTCTCAGACACCGAGGGCACCTTCGACCAATCATCCCCTTTGATTGCGGGGGATGCTCTTTTTGTAGGCGGAGGGGCTGGCTGGATCCACGCGGTCAACGTTGAGAACGGCAAGCATCTTTGGAAGGTCCAGGTAGGCGGCTATGTCAATTCGGGATCCGCTGATGGGGAGCGGTTCTACGTAGGGGTTAAGCACCGCAACGAAGGTGTCTATGCGTACGAGCACGACCCCGAAGGTCAACTTCTCCCAACTCCCTTCCAGCGACGCAATAGGGTTCTAGTGCGCCTGCTTGTGGGCTTGGGCATTCTCGGAACCATCGGACTGGGGCTACTGATCGTTTCGCGGCGGAGGGATTCAAGGAGCGCAGGTGCCTGAAGCCCGGAACGAAGCCCGATAGCCACGCCCCGGTAGGCACTTACCAGCGCCATCGGCGGGATATTTTCGCGTCTACGGCGGACCTGGTGGTTCGTCTGCCGCGACCTTAGGTACCAACGCGATCTTTGACCCAGGAGACCATTTGTTCGATGTAGCCATCCGGGTAACGGGGCCAGGGGATCCGCCGGGTCATGATGTTGTGATCGGCACGGGGATAGGTGATCACCCTCAGGTCTCGGGCTTGATCGGACTCCAGTTCATGAAGTCGGGCCGCGCTTTGGGCCGCCGGATAGGATCGATCTAACTCTCCATGGATGAACAGCATCGGCATTTGTATCTCCTGTAGCAGCGGCAATGCGTCGAAGTCCAGGAACGCCATGTGCGCCCGCCACTCTTGCGATCCGTGCTCGTATACCTGTGATTCGGTTGGCAGGTGGCCGTTGGCGGCGATGAACCAGGTAGTGGCTTCGATCCGACTGATTGAAGCCAGCAATTCGGTCCTCCCTTCGCCGCTGCGGTAATAGCTGTTGATTCGGCGGCGCAGTTTGAGGGCGCTCTCAATGCCCTCAAGAGGGATGTCGTGGTTTTCGAGTTGGGTTCTCAAGGAGTAGAGCGCCTCGTCCTCGGGTGAAGCTCCGCCCCCCGAGACGATCACGAGAAAGGCGACCTGATCCGGCGCCAGCGACGCCGTCAGCGGGGCAGTCCATCCAGCTTCGCTGGCTCCCCACAGACCGATCCGATCGGGATCGATCGAAGGATGTTTTTGTAGTTGCCGTACGGCCGCAAGGCCATCTGCGGCCAGGTCCCGGTAAGAGTCCCGCGGATGGCCTCCAATTGATTCTCCGGTTCCACGCTTGTCGTAAATGAGAGCTGCCACGTCGGCCCGTGCAAAGCGATCGGCAAGATGGAAAGAAACTCCGCGTCGCTCCGGCCCGGATCCATGCATGAAAACCACGGCCGGAAAAGGCCCTTCGCCCTTGGGTAAAACCAGGGTCCCCTGCAGAGAAGCGGCCTGGTTTTCGAAGGCTATCGGTTCGAGGTGGTAGGCGGAAGTCGGATAGACCCACATGAGAGCTGCGACGGCCACAGCTGCAAGGGCAAAACTCGGACCTCTTGGCGACTTGGACTGATCGCCCGTCGGCCAACGCGAACTGACCGAAATCGTAATCAGGCCAGCACCAACCAGGATGGCGCCGATCAGGCGGGGGTCGGTTGAGAGTAGGGCCATGGGCACTGCCCAGATCGTTTTCACCAACAGCAGTGCAAACGTGCCCGCTCCCAGAAGCACCACCGTTGCCCATCGTAGCGCGCCGGATCTCGGCTTCTCGGTGGCCCTCCGAGTGCCCTCCACCCGGTTGGTGATCTTCAGGAAGGCGACGTTACTGGAGCCTGCCGGCCGACCCTCGATGTCAAAGCGATCCCCGGGGGGCGATCCACTCGGCAGGCTGCTCGGTAACGGCGGCAATTCGGTCAAAGTCGGCATCGTAGTGCCAGACCACTGCCCCCGCCTGCTCGGCCGCAGCAGCGATGAGCAGGTCGGCAATCTTCACGCTGCGATGGTGCAGTCCACCCGTTTGCGCCAACGCATCCTGAACCTGGAGCGCCCTGGAGAACGTCCCTGCCCCCATCGGGAGCGGCCGCAGCCCGGCAAGCTCCTGCCTCAGTTCGGCGTAGTCGGCCGCTGAGCGCGCCGAGTAAAGGATCTCAAGGCTCACCTGGTCGCAGATCCCGATCTCGTCGGCCTCCAGTGCGTGCCGGAAACGAGCACGCACCCCCGAGTCCGTCGAGTGGTGCCAGGCGCTCGTATCGACGCACCAAAGTGTCACCTGGTTGGGCGCGTACGCTCGAGCAACGACCGGGAGAGATCTATCCCTTCGCCGGATTCCAGCCGTTCCGCCAACTGCGCTCGTAGCGAGCGGCGAACGATCTCTTTCAGGGCGGCGTCGACGGTGTCCTTAAGGCCGCGGGTGCCCAGGGCTGCCTGGGCCTGAGCCAGGAGTGCGTCATCGACCTGGATGGTAGTGCGTCGGCTCATGGGCAAAGTATAGCTGGCGAGCGTGGTGATTTATGTCAAAACAGGCGACAATGCCGCACTCACCTGACTTAAGCGGCCTTCGGAACCGGGGGATCGCCTTGGGCCCAGGGATGGGGCGGGTGTTTGCTGGATCCGAAGCCGGGGAGAGTTCCGTCGAACCACGGGTCCGGCTTCCAGCCGGGCACCGGCGCATCCCCCTCGAGCCGGCATATCGAAATCCAGGTCGGGTTCTGACACGGCCCGGATGCCTGAGGCCCGGACCGGCGCCCAATAGCAACAACCCCGGTTAGCACTTGCCCGCGCGCTTGGCTGGATATCTTCGCGGTCTACGGGCGGATCTTGTGGTTCTCGCTTTAATCGTTGTCATCCTGCTCAGCGCCACATATGCCATCGCCAGCCGCCAAGTTGACTCTGAGGCCAGCGAAGTCGCCTCCGGCGAACAGGCCGAGGCTCCGGTAGCCTCCACTGTTGCCGAAACCGTGGAGGTCGTGCGCCCGGTTCTCAAAGCCAGTCGACGGAAGATATCCCTGCCCTGATTCGCTCGCACAGGCTGCCCAGGATTGCGGCGATACTGGCGTGGCGCGGACCCAGCAGCTGCACCGCTAGCGTGTGCTGCCACCTCGCAAGAGCGGCTTGGCAATCGGTCATCGTGACGGCGGCGAGGAATCACAAAGGTTATTCGGGAGGGTCTACGCAAGGCCCGCTTCCACCGATGGAAATATGATCGGTTTCTTCATTGATCGT
>JAJDCL010000025.1 GCA_029260875.1 Candidatus Saccharimonadota bacterium | reverse complement strand
CCGCGACACCGGCCAGGCGGTTTTGGATTACGACTACGCGAACCGCCTCAAGAACGAGAACTGGAACGGTGATGGCGGCACGCTATCGTTCAGCCGCGATTATGACGCCAACGGGAACCTCACCCAGGTCTCGCAAACCGATAATCGAATAAGTGACGCGATCCTGCGCCACATCGAATATGACGATCTCAATCGACCCACACGCATCTCCACCACGCTGGGTGGGCGGCCTTCCATTTGGGTGGAGCTGGGTTATGAAGACAACGGGAACCGCTCACTGGTCACACGCGGTGTGGGCGGCGATCATGGTCTAGCAGTTTCATACGCCTACGATTCTGCCAACCGCCTGGTCCTGGCCGAACTCGTGGAAGCTAGTCTTCCCCTTGGTGACGTGCAATACGCTTACCACGGTAACGGGTTACTGGCGCAGATGTCGCTCTTCAACGGCGTCACCAGCGATTGGGATTATGACGATGCCAACCGTTTACAGAGCCTCACCCATTCGACCGATGGCGCGTCCATCAGCGACTATCAGTTGGACTACTACCCCGATGGCAGTCGTCAAAGCCTGATCGAGGATCACGGTGTCCACGGCCTCTACCAAACCAGCTATGACTACGATGATCGAGCGCGACTGACTGGATGGCAGCGCACCAGTCCGAATGGCTCACGAATCACTCAGTACAACCTAGACGCGGTCGGGAACCGCTTATTCGAGAGCGAAACCGAAGTCGGATCGGGCACCGAATACACTAAGGCACGAAACTTCACCTTACTGCCAGGACACCGTATTGGCTCGTTCACCGAGTCGGTCGATGATGATGGTCAGATCACCGATGTGGCGCAGTTCTATAACTATGACGCGTGTGGGAACCGTACCCAGTCCACGCGTAACAACCTCACGCAAAGCACGCTAGAGGTCTCTGATTACGATTGGGATCCACGTCACCGCATGCGGACAGTGACGGTGGATGGCAGTCCCCTCACCTTCGATTATGACGATTTGGATCGTCGCGTCCGGAAGTCGGGCGACAGTCGAACGGGCGATCCGATCCTGTACCTATGGGACGAGATGGCGGTGTTATCGGAATATGCCGATCTGGGTGATGGCAATGCCCCAGATGTCCTGGCCCAATACGCCTTTGGTCTCATGCGACTCGCCCAGTTCAGACCAGGCCAAGCGACCGCCTGGCTGGGTCATGACCCGATGGGTTCAGCTTCGCTATTGACCGACGACGCGGGGTCGACACTGAGTGTCACCAGCTACGACCCGTTTGGGACACAAACGAAACTCTTCGATGGCGGCGAGAGCTGGAACCGTGAAGGCTTCACGGGTCACGAATACGACCCCGAAACCAAGCTCACCTACGCCAAAGCCCGCTTCTATGATCAAGACCTGGGCATCTTCTTGGGCCAGGACCCCGAACTGGGCAATCACGACACCCCGCCTAGTCTTCACAGATACCTCTACGCCAACGCCAACCCGTTAACCTATTACGATCCGACCGGGCGGGAAACCGAGGACTACGAGGGTGGAAACCAACAAGACGAACTCGGATATGATGGCGACGAGATCACCAAAGCAAGGCGGGTCGTTCCTGACACTGTTAACAGCGGAGCTAAGAAAACTTTGGCTGGCGTCAATAAAGCCGTCGAGGTTGCTGGCTATGTGTTCACGCCGCTAGGGGAAATCGAAACACTCGCGAATCCTGATTCATCGAAGTGGGAATTAATTGCAGCGGGGGTTTTCCTCACACCGGCCGGAAAAGTCGTCAAAGTAACCAGCAAATTCTTCGGCTTCGTCAAAAAATATCATGTGGTCGGCAGTTACCATAAAGCTGAAAGAGCAGCGAACGTAGTTGACGAAGGCCACGACGCATTAAAGGCTGAAAAAAGAGCCTTAACGACCAGTACGGGCGTTAACCCGTCAAAGGCAGGCCAAAAATTTGCAGCGGCGATGGGCCACTCCAAACCAGTAAAGGACGAAGCAAAGTCTTTGGCCATTGCCGTAGGACAGAGTAATCACATCGACGATGCTGCTTCAATTCGTAAGCCAACCAAATCAAACAAACAAAAAGGCCAAGACTTCGCCGAAACAGAACACCAACAGGAACTAGAAAACACCTTCGCCAACCTAGGTCAAGACGACCCCCGAAAAAGTCAAAAGAAACGAATACGAACATCGGACCTTAGGGCTCAAGCAGGCACGGCCATTGGATCAGGTGAAAAGATTAATGGTAAATGGTTGCGTGGAACACACGGAAATGCAGGTTTTGTTCCCGAAAGAATAGCTTCAACACTACGCGGCAGAGAATTCGCCGACTTTAAGCATTTTAGAGAGGAGTTTTGGATGGCAGTGGCAGATGACGTCGAACTAGCTGGTCAGTTTTCCCGCGCGAACGTCACTCGTATGAAGGGCGGCTATGCGCCAAGGGTTGTAAGAGAGCAGACTTACGGTTCTCAAAGGAGTTACATTTTACACCACAGAACGCCAATCCAGCATGGCGGTGGTGTTTACGATTTGGATAACGTAGTCATAGTCACACCTAGGTATCATCAAGAAATATTAGACCCTTCAAGACACTTTAGGGCACGATCGGACTAAACCCAAGATGATGAAGATAAAAGACCGAGAAGAGCTTGTTCAGCTAGTGCAAAGTATTATGGACGCAGTTGGAACAGAAGAAGAGCAGGAAGAGATGCTTTCTATTCTTGAAGCGAGTGTTCCTGATCCAAATGTAAGCAATTTAATTTATTACCCTCCAGATTCTAACGAGCTAACTGCAGAAGAAGTGGTGGACCGTGCTCTAAGTTACAAGCCTATACAGCAGTAGTGTCCCTGAAAAGGTTTTCTTCTGTGAGTAGGTGTCCTGTCCGCGTGTCCGGGATGTGATTAAGCCATCTGGCACGTACCAAATTCGTACAACCATCATCAGCACCAACAAAACGGTGCTGCTCCTTCTTCTGATCGTTTTTTATTGGTTCTTAAATTCAATCAGATTTGGAGCGCAACCTCCTTAAAAAAAGCAAAACTTATCGTACGTTATCGGGAAAGCTCAAAGGCGAACTCACGCCACTCGACTCGAAGATCAGTCACAGCTCCTAAGGGCCCATTCGGCACTGAAACAAACTCGACGGCTTTACCTGCACTCAAATCAATCAACTTCTTTTTCCAGTATTTATACTGCCATTGGGCCAGTCCCCACTGTCGACAAAACACGGCCACACCCTGGCCGGATTTCTGCCAGGCGTCGATCACTTCCTGCCAAAACACACGCTTTTCCGCTCGCGACGCTCCCTTTAATAACGGCGTAGGTCGACCCACTTCTCGCTTCACCAACTGATCTAACATGGTACACCTCCATGCCCATCAGCTTGTCCCATCTACAAGCTAACCACCAGATGCTGTTACCCTCCCGCTTACGATGCTGTGGTGTCCCTCTCTAGTGATTCGGTTTTTATTTCGTGCTCGCTTTCGCACTTTGTTGCTTCCATAAATACATAAATACTAATGTTTGAGCGCGCAGAGAATTCTTAATCTCAGACGATTATCGTATTTGCGGCGGTGATTAAAGATCGAATCGTAATAGTCCGCGTCTTTTGGGCCTGGTTCTATGTCAAAATGATTGTCAAATTCGTATCCATATCGGCCGAAGATCCCCCACAAAACGAATCTACTCATATGCCCATTGCCGTTTGCATATGGATGGATCGTTAAGAAATCCACAAAGAGGTTGGCTGTGAAGTCAACCAATTCGGAGAGTATTTTGTTCTTATCATTGATGGGATCCGAAAACTTCTCATCGAAAACCCTGTGGGCAGAAGAGATTGCCTTGGCAAGAAGACTCATCGCAGAGGCCACCTCCTTAGGGTGTATTCCCACAAGTGGGTCAGATGGTATTCCAACTGAATAATCGTCCAGACAGCGTTTATCCGCAGCTCCACGGTAATGGCCCGCATAATAGGGAAAACCTTTCGGCGTCAAAAGTTTGAACATCTTCTTATGGACATTGCGTGTGTCGATGCAATCGTCTTTTATAGTCCTGCTATTGCTCCTGATCCTACACAATAACTTCTTCGTTTCCCGAGAGATGACAAATGAATGATTAGTCTGATTCGCATATTCCCAGTTTCCCGGACAGGGTAATACCATAAACTGATCAGTCCGTCTTTCTTGCAGCGATTTCTGACAACCGGCTGGCCCATTCGTTGAGATTGTCTACGTTGCCTGAAACCCTGTATTCGTTTATTTTATTGATTAGCTTCAAGACTTCGACTGACTCGGAACCCCGTCGATCATATGTGATGTCGTCCAAAACTTGTAGTGCTCTTGATTCGAATTGGCGAAACTGATCGGGGTAAATAGCTGGCTTGGTTGAGCCATACGAAACACAATCTTTCTTGTCCGTTGTGACGCCGTAGTTATTTGCTAGTGCTTCTATTTCCAAAGGCGACGACACGAAAAGCCCGGCAACTAATACAGCAGTTATCTTAATTTTCTTAGGGAAGCACTCAGTTTCTTGGGAAATTACAGATGTTTTTGACTCAAACATTTCTCCCTCTTAATCTGTCCTTTTAATGAGCAGTGCTCGAAGTTCGTTCAACAAGCAAAGGGCCAAGGGGGAGGCCATGTTTACACTTATCACCGGGACCACAATTCCCTCATTGGGCCCAACCTTCCTTTTTGCCTTCTCATATCCTGTTGGTGAGGACCTAAAAAAAGCAAATTCGGTTTCAAGCGACAAACAGCCCGCGAATACCGTGTTGGCCCTGTGAAATTCAGCATCGCCACGGAAGTCAATCCCGATAATTCGCTTTGAAAGGTCGATTTTATTGTTTTCAGAGATCGTGCTGAGCGTTTCAACTAAATCCTGTGCACCGTCAACCAGATACTTTTTTGCGTCTGAATGCAGAATCGACACTATCAACATGCTCAAAAGTTGGTTGCCTTCGTGAGTAGTTTGACCAAACCTGATTTGTATCTCGTGCAAGCAGTTTCGAACCTCGCAATAGTTTGCTGAGTATTTGTTCGTAGGAGATGTAAGCATGATGGGTTCTATGTTGATTGAAACTCCACCTGCTGAATCGTGAGTCAATGAAACCGGATTCATTTTGGGTGTAGATTTTTGTATGGACTTTTTCATCTTTTTTCTTTTTACCATCAACAAAGGATACGATAATTGAATCCTATTGTAACATCTCCGTCATTTCGATTCGGATTTATAACCCAAAAACAGGTGTGGGTGTAATGGGGAATAGTTTAATGCCTGAATTCATTGATCTTCGAACCTGAGACTGCCTTATTGCTGATATCGAAACTAATAGGCTTAGAAATGGCAATGTCTGGATTAGCAACGGGACACCGCAGCATTAAATCCAATAAACACTTGGTTCTTCCTGTTTAGGAACCCATATTTACCCCATCAACTCAGCCATTGGGGTGCTTATGTCTCGGGTTTCACGTTTGAAGTCCCATTTAGATGGTCAGGCCTATCACGTTATGAATCGAACGGTGCGTCCCGCCTTCGCATAAGCTATGGCGCGGCAAGCAATCTTTCTTCTTTGACGACGACGTCACCAAAGAGTGGATTTACCAGGAAATCCTTGAATTGGCCTCGATCTATACGGTTGATTTGCATGCCATTGCCGTGATGAGCAACCACTACCACATCGTGCTTACCATGAATAAGCCGAGCTTCAGGGAGAAGGAAGTGAAAGCACGCTTTGACCTCTATCAACGTCGCTTGCGAAAGACTCTATGGGGACATATTGTCGTTAGGCCTGTCTATGCCTCAATTAGACGACGGGTTGTAGCTAACAGAAACACAGGGGGATACTTGTTCAGTCACTACGTGAAGTTAAGTTGGCTCGTAGCCCGTTTTACCAATATTCGAGGCGGCTAAATCAAAAAACTTGGGTAAAATACCCCATCCGGCCCCAATCGGTGTTGATTGACAACCACACATTGAATCAATTCTTAGCAAACGGATCCCTTGAACCATCGTCGATGGATTGACTAAGGATCAGATTGCATCAACTTGTTAGGCGGCTTGTTTCTACTCAACCAAGGAGTTCAAGCCGCCTACATAAGTGAACTTGACGAAGCGACCACCACGACCTATTCGGGGTTTGATGCCTTGGGTCGTGCCACACGGGTGCAGGACGCCTTGGGTCGTGGTTCAACCAGCGCCTTTGATTTCTACGACCGCCCCATCTTCCAAGAGAACGATGTCGGCACCCGTAGCGAATTCGAGTACGACGCCAGCCACAACACCATCGAGCATCGCCGCACCTCACCCTCAGGCGCTTTGGTCAGCACCCACTACAGCTACGACATCCTTAACCAGCTCATTTCCGTCACCGAACCCAATGACGCGCTCACCAGCTATCACTACGCCAACCAATGGAAAACACTGTCCGTCACCGATGCCGAAAACGAGACCACCACATGGTCTTACGATTCAGGTTTACGGTTAACCTCGGTCACCAGGCCCGGAAACGGGAGTAGCTCGTTTGGCTATGACGGCAACGACAATCAAATCAGCCTGTCCCGCGACACCGGCCAGGCGGTTTTGGATTACGACTACGCGAACCGCCTCAAGAACGAGAACTGG
>JAJDCL010000024.1 GCA_029260875.1 Candidatus Saccharimonadota bacterium | reverse complement strand
AGGCCGATTCCATCGCGGTGGTAAAAAGGCGGCGGGCGTTAACTTCCCTAAAATCAAAGGGTTTGAGTTCGCAAGTACCCAAACCAAACGTCAAAAGGCGTTTCGCTTGTTTGTCGATCATCTAGCCGATCGCGAGCATGACTTGGACAGTAGGTTACCGATAGAATCTGCTGACCTTCAAAAGGCACTATCGTCCTTCAACCTCGACGAAATCGCCGATTTGGTTTTGCGTCGTAGCGAATGGATGATGCAGAGTTTGGTGTTGGGATCTGAATCTTTCTGTCGAGAGATGATTGATCGTTACGGCTTGCAATCGTCTGGCTACAATCAACCGTTTCAACTCTCGCCAGGGGTGTGTAATAGCCATCTAAGGGCGGGCCCGCATTCCAGCGCTTGACGGCGATCTAGTACGAGTCCTTTGATGTAAGTTCGGTTTGACGATCATGGCGGAAGTCTGTCCAAAACCAAAGATGACTTCAACTGCCAGCCGAAAACCAGCTGAAAGCCTATCTCGTTCGCTTCAAATTGAGAACCGGACGACGAAATAGGCCGGAGAACGGGTTCGAACTCGTATCCTAGGCCGATCAAACTTCAAGCCAGCGATCAAAAGCAGATGAATATGCGGATGTTTCACCGCAAGATCGCATGATGACAAAAAAAAGCGGACAATCCGCCGATCGAAATGGATCTGTCATCTACTGTCTACCGTATAAACATTATCTTATACTTGCGCTGTCCCCCATTGCCCCCTCTTGGGCATCTACTTGATTTCCAGGTTCTCAGGACCCATGTTTTAGACAGCACCATCAACCATATTTCTTTGAGGGGGGACTTATGGCACGAATTTGTCGTTTGAAGTCGCATCTGGACGGGCAGGCTTACCACGTCATGAACCGCACGGTTCGTCAGGCTTTCTTGTTTGATGACGATGTCAGCAAAGAGTGGATCTACCAGAAAATATTGGCGTTGGCCAAGATCTATACGGTCGACCTGCACGCCATCGCCGTCATGAGCAATCACTATCACATCATGTTGACTATGCAAAAACCTATTCTGACGGAAAAGGACGTTGAAGTTCGTTTTGCGCGATATCAACATCGATTACGTCATCCGCAGAAGTGGTACGAGTGGCGTTTCAATGAATGGGCAACGCGCCTCACGGATCTTTCGCGCTTCATGCAGGACCTGAATCGGTCGATCGCGCTCTACATCAATGGCCGTGATCAAGCTAAAGGGGCGCTTTGGGGCAATCGTTTCAAATCAACCCTACTTGATGACGGGGACGGGTTTCTACGCTGTATGGCATACGTGGAGATGAATCCAGTGAAGGCTGGTCTGTGCCAGAAGCCATCCGAATATCGATGGTGTTCCATGGGCCGATTCCATCGCGGCGGTAAGAAGGCAGCTGGTGTTAACTTTCCCAAAATCAAGGGCTTTGATTTTGCTAAGACAACAGCTCAACGACAGAAAGCGTTTCGTCTCTTTCTCGATCACATCGCCGACCGTGAGCATAACCTCGACAGCAAATTGGAAGTCGACATGGTTGAGTTACAGAAAGCGCTCTCGTCTTGGAAATTAGACGAACTGGCTGACTGGGTGCTACGCCGAACGGAATGGGCCTGGCAGAGCTTGGCGCTGGGTTCGGAGTCCTACTGTCGAGACGTCATCCAGCGTTTCAAGTTGCAATCGCCAGGACTCAACCAACCGTTCGAGTTGGCCACGGGATTTTGTAACACACATATGCGAGCCGGCCCGCATTCATCTAGATAAATCCTCTAGCGACCGACACCTACCGCGTTTCTTGGTTCGTTAATGGCGAACAGGGGATAGATATGTCTAGAGTGACAGCCTAAGCGAACCAATCGAGCATTTTGGACAGATTATTGTCGATCGACACTGACCTCGCCAGTTTCATGGACGTAATTCGATATTCGTGTGTACGACAAAAAGGAAAAGGCGATTCAAATCCGAGATCTGACAGATCGCAGCCAGAAAATCTGGCCAGTAAGCTGCCATGAAGTCGAAATGATGGATCGCGATCTCAGTGGTAAGGCTCTAAACTGGCTTATAGACTACGTTTCACGTGGTACGTCCCCATAAAATATTAATTGTCTCCTTTGATGAGTTAACGAAAGAGAGTAATGGCGATAGTCTGTTCAAAATCAGTGCTGATATCACTTAACCGTCGAAGGTTCGCAGAAAGACGATCTCCTTACCTTCAAATTGGGAAACGGGCGGCGAAATAGGCCCGAAATCCGATTCGAAACCGTTTCAAATGCCTGTTAATCGTCGAACCTGTGGTCAAAAGAAGATGAGTACGCGGCTGAGTCAAATTGAGACGGCATGATGTGCGCCAAATAGAGCAATCCTATGCGCGAAATTGATCATGCCATCGACAGTTTGTGTCACAGATATTAATCTAAACATGCACTGTCCCGCTGTACCTTAATTTCTGTCCCGCTGTACCTTAATTTGGGTGTCTTAGCAATCCACGTCACTTCAATTCATGTTGACGAAAAAAACCCATCATTTCTTTAAGCCCAACTCTGTCTTTGTGCCAAAAATCGGGGAATCCCACGAACGTGCCATTGGGGTCGACCATGTAGACTTGGGCGGGACCAACGCCAAAACGTTCGGTTGCGTCGGTTCCGTAGGCTGATAGCAATGGCCAACCTAAGTCATGTTTTTGGGAGAATGATTTGATCCACGACACGTCACGGTCAGCGCAGACGGAGACGATTTCAACCTCAAGTTCATCGAAAGCTTGCATTTGTGCTTTTAGATAGACCACGGTTTCCAAACAAGAACCACACCATGATTGGAAGAAATAGACCAACGTCCATTGCCCTTTCAGCTCTTGTTCAGTCCAGGTCGATCCAGATGTATTACGAAAAGCCAAACTTGGTTGCTGACCAATATGCCCAATCGCTCTTAGCTCTTGCGATACGCTATCGACTGTGGCTTTATCATTAGGATATTCGTTCAAAAGCCACTCACCTATCCTCTTTGCATCACTGATCCTATTTACCCTTTCGTACTCATACATCAAATCTTCGAAGCGTCTAACAGCCATAAAGGTCTCAAGCAATCCAAAATACCCTTGCAGGTAACCTTCATAATTCTTGATGTCGCCCTCATGCTTTAACAACAGAATAGCAAGATCTTGATCCGTCAAGAGCCAACGAGGGTGGGCTTTGAGAACACGCCAATCTCTATCTGATAGCTGCCATTCCGGCTCCGTGCTCCAAAGCGCCTGTCCAATGACTCTTGCCTTCAACTGCAAAACGTAGTGCTCAAAACGGGTTATCGCCGAATGGATTATCAATCTTGCCTCTTGAAATTCACCGTCCTCCATGAGAGCTCTGACCTCATCTCTTAAGGCAGCAAGTTCGAAGACTTCGCCATTGACGACACTAAATATTCTCGACAATTGACCACTGTCAGTCGGGGCAAGAACCAGTTCAATTTCCACCAACGAATTGGGGATCCAATCAACAAGGACGGAAAACTCCGAATAACCCGGATGACTTGCTTCCAATCTTATAAGCGTCGAACTCGGGAGCTGACATTCAAAATGGCCAAATTCATCTACTTCGAACACCGCCTGGCGTCGTTGGCCATGCTCATCCGGATATTGGATCGTCAAGACACCTTTGTCCGTCCAATCCGTTGCAGTTAGACGAATATGCCCCTGAACAACACATCTATGATCTACCGACGCTAGGAGAAACATTAGCAAAATCATCACTGAATCGATCCCTCCAAAACAGAACCTTGGGTTCGCATCCTTGGCAGTTACTCAATGCAAGGAATATCCGAACTATAAGCTGGTACCCATGCAAACGAAAACCCGATTTACATCCCTAGAGCCCCGACCGTATCTTCTTGAACTCAAGATGATCCAACAGCATATACTCTTCATACGACTTGTGAAAACCGATTCGAGAGAAACAATTCTGGATCTTGCTTTGCGCTTCGTTCGCGTCACACTCAAGCTCAATATCGGTCGTGAACACCTGCTTTTCGTCACGAAATTGAATTGGAGTGGTATCAAGTATCACAAGATCGTTTGCCGAGTTCACTTGACGAAGCAAGCTCTCAATGGCCGCAGCGGGAATCCGATATTTTCGGAATTCGGGTAACAGTGCAAATTGATCAATCAATAGAAGTCTCCTTGGATCACCCGCATTCTTTCCCCAGATCACGGAATCCGAGTCGAACATCGGAATCAAGCTGGCCGATACGTCGGAATAAAACTTATGGCAACGATACAGCGGGACACCACAGCATTAAGGACAATAAACGCTTGATTTTTCGTTCTTACGAACCCATGTTTACCCCATCAACTCAGCTAGTGGGGTGCTTATGTCTCGAGTTTCACGTTTGAAGTCACATTTAGATGGTCAGGCCTATCACGTTATGAATCGAACGGTGCGTCAGTCGTTCTTTTTTGATGACGACGTCACCAAAGAGTGGATCTATCAGGAAATCCTTGAATTGGCCT
>JAJDCL010000023.1 GCA_029260875.1 Candidatus Saccharimonadota bacterium | reverse complement strand
TGAAGGCAAGACAGGTTTATTTTTTGAAGAGCAAACCATAGAATCACTGTCTGTGACATTAAAAAGATTTAACCCCCAGCTGTTCAACAGCAACTACGTAATCAAACACGCCGAGCAGTTCTCCGTCACAACCTTCCACCGTAATATGAAATACTTCTTAAACGAAGCCTTATAACTAGACGCGTGCGCTCTTAAAGTTATCTGCTGCCATACGAATAAAGTCTTGCTGAGAGTCTATTAAGTTTTTGGGCAGGTCACTTATTGAGTAAAACGTGCCGGCCAGAGGTTCATTGAGCACTTTAACCCAATAAATCTGTGCATTTTCCGTGCCGCGTTTGCTCTTGTTCAGGATGTTCTCAACAAAATGAGGTGCCGATACTTTGGTCCCCTTAAGCTCATCATTAACTATTCTTTCAAATGCGAGTTCGTACAAATGCTCGTCTGTATCAGTTGGCCTAATAACGGTCCCGGGTGTATGTAACTGTCCGGGCCATATCGGGTCGTCCTTTTCGCGCGGCAAAAGCAAGACTTCAATTTCTCCAGCAGTATTGAGTCTCAGCGGCACAAATTCAATGATAGAAAGTGTGGCCAGGCGTGCAATTTCAACGAATACGTCATACGGCAAAAATCCCGGCTTTAAGTTTTTTAGTAGTAAAGTAAGCTGCTTTAGTTTCTGTGCGTCCAACTGATCCATGAATCTAAAGTCTCTCTATTAACTTTTCAATATATCCACCAGAAGATATTGCCTTTTCTGCCAGCTCATCTGCCTGCTGCTGAGAAGAGGTGTTGGTATATACACGGAACTGAGGGGCATTACCGGAAGTTCTGAAATGCAAAACATCGCCGGATTTAAATATCAGCCTCAGGCCATCAGTCAAATCCAGGCGCTCAAGTCGACTTAATTCTGAATTTTGAAATGCTTTTGATATGACAGGCATAGCCTTGTCCTTGTGAGTACATAATTCTTTAAAGCCCGTGATTTTATCCGCTGGTATATTGTCAATTAAGCCCCCGCCAGTGTAACGGTCAGGTAGTGTACGGAATAGCTCGGACAGTAAAACCCGTCGCTTAATTGCCATAAAGAGCACCGAGAGTATAGGCAAAAACGCATCGCGAGTAGGTAGAGGCAGCAGCCTAGTGCCCATAAATTCAATAGGTGAGCTCGTCAAAAAACCGCCATTAACTTCCCATCCCACTACTTTTTTGTATTGGGTTGCAGCAGTCCTCATTGCGCTAATTACATAAGGCGAACCGATTTTTGTATGAACCACAGGGATATTGTTGTCGGCGCAGAATATGTCGACTGCATCATTGGAGCTTATCGGCAAAGCCGCAAAGTCAGCTTTAATCTCGCTTGCAACCAGACAGCCAAGAGCATCTCCTCTATGAAACTCCCCTGTTTCGTCAATGACAAATGGGCGATCACTGTCTCCGTCTGTCGATACGATAGCAAAGCTGTCCGGGTATTGCTTGGCTAATGATTTAAAGTAAGCTTTGTTGTCGGCAGTAATGTTCTCAGTATCAATAGGGATAAAGGTTTCCGAGCGCCCTGTCCGTATGATATCAGCACCAAGTTTTTCCAAAATTTCACACAACATATCTCTGCCTACGGCAGAGTGTTGATATACCACAATCTGTTTTCCCATCAACAGCTGGTTGCCAATGTTAGTGTAACGCTCCGCGAAGACGGTCTTGGTATTAGCATCAGTTTCGGATAATTTAGACTGCTTGATTAACATTCCATTGACCATGAAACTGCCTTGGCTAAAGACCGATTCGTAAAGTCTAGCGCGCGCTCGTGCAACGCATTGTTTTATAGCTTGCTCATCTTCTTTAAGTACCTCGCCGTCGGGCTTATAAAACTTAATACCGTTTCTGTCAGCAGGTATATGACTTCCAGTTACCATGATGCAGGCAGCATTTTTTAGCAGCGCATAGTACGCGAGAGCCGGTGTAGGTATCAACCCGCAGTAGACAGGAGTAAGCCCCTTATCTTTCACTGCTTGAATCACAGCCAAAACGATGCGGGGCGTGCTGTCCCTAAGATCTCCTCCGATAAAAATTTTGTTCTCCAGTGAAGGATATTGTTGCATTAAGAAATCTAGGAATCCGGAGGAATTAATATAACACTCCAGATCAGTCATATCCGTCACTAGGCCCCTAAGTCCCGAGGTCCCAAATGCAAGTTCCACCGGGGTATAAATAAGAGAATCTCTTAGGTTTGCCACTATTTTTCTTTCTTTTGAATGCGCTTGCTGACTTCACCAACTTTTTGAGCTATGTCTTTTCTGGCCACCAGTAGCCCATCTTTGGTATTCACTACAACGACATTATCCATCCCTATAACCACTACCGGCTTATTATCCTGGTTATAAATGTAGGAGCTCTCAACTTCTTCTAGCTCAACACAGTTTCCTTTGGCATAATTTCCCTGTTTGTCGCTTATAACTGCCTTGTGCAGGTCTCCAAATGAGCCTAGATCCATCCAGTCAAATGCAGCCGGTACGACAAGCAAATCTTTTACTAGTTCATTGAACCGGTAATCTAAAGCAATGCTTTCAAAGCCCAGGTATACATTCTTGTACTCGTCGTCGTTTGATGTAGCAACCAGACTCTGATAATCGTTCCATAACTGCGGACAGTATGTTTCCATTGCTTTCGTAAAGGCATTGACTGTACCAACTAAATACCCACCATTCCATAGGTACTCTCCGCTTTGAAAGAATTTTTGAGCAGTTTCAAGTTCAGGCTTCTCCTTAAACCCCTCCACGTTATATATAACAAATTCATCTTCGGCGACCGCGGCAGCCTTATGTATATAGCCAAAGCCTGTTGATGGATAAGTTGGTTCTATACCGACCAAAGTAACTCTACCATGTTTTTCAGAAGCCCGACCGGCAATTTTGAACGATTGAGCAAATCCTTCAGCGTCACGTATGCAGTGGTCTGCCCACAGAATTGCCATGGCCTCATCATGATCGTGTAGGCCTTGGACGTGATGCAATGCAGCCAACATGCAGCCTGATGTGTTACGTCTGGCCGGCTCTATTACAAACGCACTGTTTGGAAGGTCCGGTAGTTGTTCTTTTACATGGTGCGCATGACTAATTTCTGTAATAACATAGATTTTGTCACTTAACCGTTTTGCACGAGAATATGCATTCTGCAGAAGCGAGGTATCGTCAATCACATTTAGCAAGTGTTTGGGGTACTCTGGCGTCGATAAAGGCCACAGACGTGTGCCCGACCCTCCAGCAACAATTACGGCAATCATCTACAAAATGATAACAAATGTTCGCGAACTCACCCAGCTTTCTTTATAATAATAGATCTATTCAGGAGCAGGTAAGATGGCAGAACAATTAGACGTAAGACCAAACGAATCAAAAAGCGAAGTTTTTACAGATATAGAAAAATACATTGACGGTCTTGGACTAGGTGTTACAGCAATGGACAATTCACGACCGTGGGGGGGGTTCTTCGTAATCAATGAGGCCGATACAGACAGGTTTATCCAAAACTATTTCCCCGATATTGAAGCCCAAGAGGTCAGAAGATTCGGTGAAAAACTAAGCCCAAAAATCCTTTTGGTAGCGCCGGAGCAAAGACTTTCCTGGCAATTTCATCACAGGCGTGCGGAACTATGGCGTGTAGTCGGCGGCCCCGTCGGTGTAGTTACAAGCGAGAACGATTCTGAAGGTCCCGCGCAAACACTGTCAACGGGAGACATTCTACAGCACGACGCTGAGATACGTCACCGCCTAATCGGTCTTAGTAACTGGGGTGTACTTGCAGAGATATGGCAGCACACCGACCCAGCACAGCCTTCGGACGAGGAAGACATAGTACGAGTTCAGGACGACTACGGCCGATCACTCTGACCACTAAATCTATTTACTTTATTAATTGTATGACTTTGAGCATAAGCGTATACTTCTAATCCCAAAACGCTAATGTTAAGCATTGATTTCAATCAATATTTGTGTTATCATAATAGTATAAAGGTAAAACAAAATGAAACCCTACTTAAAGAATAAAAACTATACAAAGAAACGTGCCATTATAATCGTTGCCGCCCTGATTGTCTTGGCGATTATAGGTTTTGGCACAGCTCAAGTACTTAGGAACCGGGCAGCCGACAATGCTGATACTGAATCTACGGACACGGTACCCCAAGAAACAATTAAATATGAGCCAGCTACCGGAGAGGAGAAACAGCAGACTGAACAACATAAGGGAAATCTGGTAAAGGAAGATTCTCAACCGCCCACACCGGCGGGCAGTAAAAAAGCCGTCACCCCCATAATCACCGATGCCAGCCAGTATGACGACCGGATTGAAGTTCGCTCATTTATCCCAAGCATTGTTGAATCTGGCGGTACGTGTACACTGACCTTCAAACAGGGCTCTGCCCAAATCCTGAAAACCGTAGAAGGAGCAGCAGACGCTACTACAACCCGCTGCGAACCAAGTATGATACCGCGCTCAGAGTTTACCAGTAGCGGCAAATGGGTATTAACCATCACTTATACTTCCGCCGCCTCAAGCGGTACGTCAGACCCATGGGATGTGGAGGTCAAATAAGATGATAGCGCGTCGTAACTTCAAGCTATTCGTATCATTCAGCTTGCTAGTAGCTACGTTTTGCGTCCTATCACTCGTTACCAGCCAGAAAGCTGTCGCTCTATCAGGCAGCGAATTTCAGCCGGGTCGCATCATTGATGATGGTGTCTTCTTTAATCCTAATAGCATGAGCGAACCCCAAATTCAGGAATTCTTAAATTCCAAGGTGCCAGCCTGCGACACGAACGGTGCGAAATCAAAGAGTTATTACTATAATAGTTCGACGGGACGCGTGGATGATTCACGAGATACTTGGGTTACTACTTCACGCGCGACATACGGACAAAGATATGACAGTTGGCGATATGCACAAGGTTTATCACAAAAAGGCTCTAGTGCACCTTATATTTGTTTAAGAGATTATCGACAAGACACACCTCCTAAGGCCATGGAGTCCGGGGTCTGCAATGGCCATGTTGGTGGCAATAAAAGTGCTGCGCGTATTATTAAAGACGTTGCCGATAGTTGCGGAGTAAGTCCCAAAGTTTTACTCATACTTCTTCAGAAAGAACAATCACTGGTGACGGATGAGTGGCCATGGGGTATCCAATACCGTAGCGCTACAGGTTATGGTTGTCCTGATACGGCCGCCTGCGACGCTCAGTATTACGGATTCTTTAACCAGGTTTATAATGCTGCTAGAATTTATAAAGTCTACGCAAAAAGTCCGAACTCATTCAATCACCTGGCCGGACGCAACAATAATATCCTATATAATCTAAATTCGGCTTGCGGGCGAGGGACCGTCTTTATACAAAATCAAGCAACCGCCGGACTGTATAACTACACGCCATATCAGCCAAACGCGACAGCGTTGAACAATCTTTACGGCACAGGTGACAGTTGTAGCTCATACGGTAACCGTAACTTCTGGAGAATGTTCAACGACTGGTTCGGTACAACGACCGGACCTGATTTTTATGCCCAGTACCACTCGCAAAGCCCCTACCCGGTCATTAACTCCGGCGCGAGCAGAACTGTATACTTCCAATTCAAAAATATCGGTCGTGCATTCTGGAAAGACGATGCAAGTAAATTCCCAGGATACTTACCTGTACGCATGGCCACAACTTTTCCAATTAACCGATGGAGTGCTTTCCGAGCATCGAATTGGCACAGCCCAAGTCGATCAACCGGATTCTTCTCAAAAGTATATGAGAATGACGGTGCTACATTAGCTTCCGATCAACACACCGTACAACCCGGTCAAATCGCAAGATTTGAATTTACCTTTTACGCTAGCCCTGATATACCTGGAGGAGTATATCGTGAATACTTCCAGCCAATTGTGGATGGCGCACCTAACCCCTATTGGGACATGGGCGCATGGGCGTATCTTGATGTAGGTGTGCATAAACCTACTTATAAAGCTAGCTTTCACTCACAAAGCCCATATCCCACAATTGTTAAAGGTTCCTCTGCTAATGTATTTATACGATTCAAAAATACTGGGCCAGATCCATGGCTCGATGATTCTGATTTAACACCCGGTAAGCAACCGATACATTTAGCGACTTCATGGCCTATTAATAGAAAAAGTGACTTTAGATCGTTCAGCTGGCCGTTTGCAAGTCGTCCAAATTTAAAATTTTCAAAAGTTTATGAAAACGACGGCATTACACTTGCTTCCGCCCAGCACACCGTTCAGCCTGGTCAAATTGCAGAGTTTAGCTTTGGCTTAGCAGTTCCTGCCGATACACCTTCAGGATTTTACAAAGAATACTTTGAGCCTATAGTCGAGGGGGCTCCAGGATATTCCTGGAATATGGGTATAACTGCCTGGCTAGGTGTTACGGTCCCATGATGTCCAGCTTGGTATATAAAGTACTTATTATCACCTAGCATCACTTCAACGTAAAACTGTCTACCTATAGCTACTGGGTTTTCTTTTTCCAGATGACCATTTTGTTGAATACATAATTCCAAACCATAGCAGCAGCTGCAGATAAGGCTAATGCTACAAAGTCTAGGACGATAAACTGAGTAAAAATTGAAAATAGTATTACAGTCATAACTGAACTAAACGCATTGCTTGTTAAATATAAAATATATCTACCTTTTAATGGTAGTCTGAGGGACAAATCATCGTCCGCACTTTCGCGGTATGTCCAACGATCATGGAGCAAGAAAGTTAACTGTAAAGCCAATGCGGCCGCTATGACTTCCGAAAAAATTTTATTTAAATTAAAAAAGCTTGTAGCGAAAGTTAGAACAGTGTAGTTTGCCACGAATCCAATGAACCCAACAATCAGGAACTTAAGGGTTAGATTATTAAGCTGTTTCAGTTTCTTCAGCATTGTTTTGTGTTATTTGTTTGCTAAATCTATATTTTATGAGGTTAAACGCACATTCAATACCATCCTGCACATTAATTTTTTTACCTTCCTTTTTTGTTCTACCTGTAAAGCGTATCGGTGCTTCTTCAATGTGATGACCATTGCGCAAAAGCTTGCTCACCAGTTCAGTTGCATAGCCAAAACCACTTGATGTAATATTGAGACTTTTGAAGAGATCAGTCTTAAGCATCTTGTAGCATGTATGCATGTCTGTAATCTTAGTTTTGTAGAGGCGCCTAAGTAAGAAGTTGTAGAAACGGTTAGCATAATAGTTTAACTTGGGCATATCAGAAATATTTCCAGCAAAACGAGACCCATAAACTACTAGATGACCGTTATTCTTGGCGAGCCTAAGTAACGCTGGAAGGTCTTCAGGATGGTACTCCAAATCAGCATCTTGAATAACAAAGTATTCACCTTGCGCAATTTTAACTGCTGTTTGAATTGCCTTTCCCTTGCCTGAGTTTTGCTCATGTCGTACAGGACGGAGAGTTATATGTTCAGATTGAAAATTATTAACAAACTCCTTGATTATCTCTGGGCTACTGTCAATTGATGAATCATCTACAATAATAATCTCATAGCCCCTTATCGGGAGCTTGGTCGCACGGATCAATATTTCACCAATGGTTTTTTCTTCGTTGAAGACCGGTATCATAATCGTTAGAACCGGTTTTTTACTTTTTGAGCTCATCGTTTCTTTGCCACTACTAAGACATTCTTGCCAAAGGTATTCTTAAAAACCACCTCCATGGACTTACTCGCCGGGAAAATCAATCTATCGTAAGAACGTATCATTTTATGCGACAGCGTCCCCTTTTTGTTGCCAGCAATCTTGTATGCAAGAGCTGCAAAAAAACCAATTGGGTCACAGTATTGTGCGGTGACAATTTGCAGACCAGATGCTTCTACGTTTCTCACAAGTGATTGTTTACGATAGCGCCTGTAGTGCTCGACTTTTTTATCCATAGAAGAGAACAGCACATCAAACGCCGGTACATATATAAGTAGCCGGCCATTCTTTTTTAATAATTTAGCCAGATTTTCGATCATTTCATGATCATTTTTTATATGTTCTAGCACGTTAAGTGCATAGACTATATCATAACTTCCAGGGTTAGCCTTACCAATATCAGATAATACATTATAGCCCTTGCTCTTTAAGATTTTTTGCAAGTTTTTATCAGGCTCCAAACAATCAGGCTTTATTCCTTGTTCAACCAGTAAATCCGCGTACGTCCCGGACCCAGCTCCAAAATCTAATACCTTTGCCGACTTAGATTTAATGCACGTCATAATATTATGAATCAGGTTTTGATTATATTTAACCGCCTCAGTCATGACTTCCAAGTTTTCACGACCAGTGTAAATAAATGTTTGTTTACTCAAAGATACCTCAATCCAATGCTGCTTTTATTCCTGTCGTCCTTTATAATAATCAAAAATGCTGGGGGTTCAAAATTAATATGAAGTTTATCAAGCAGCCTGTTTTGGTATTTGTGTGTGCAATTGCGCTGTTACTGGCGTTTACTCCCCTAAGTTTTTTTGCAGTTTTAACCTTAATAGTCTTAGGTGCAATTTATACACCCTTTCCCAGCTCTGTTGATTCCTTATTTTTGAGGGTAGTGCTATCGTTCCTACTTATATCGTGCTTCTATCAAGTTGTAGCAATGGCGCTTTGGCTATTAAATATCCAATTTACGGTGCCTGTAGCAGTTAGTTTAGGGATAGTATTGGTACTGGTGATTGCCTTCATGTTTCCGGCTAACTCACGGATAAAATTTTTTACAAAATCAGATTTAGTTGCTCTGGTCGTAGCCGCACTGTCAATATCAGTATTGTTTGCAGGCATAGTACGAGGAGGCAACATAACTCAACAGCTATTACGCTATGTAACCTCCGGTTTTGATAATTCAATCCATTTATCTCTCATGCAGACTACGTATAATAACCAAGGTTACGTTTACGGGGACTTCGATGAGGTCTCAGATAAAATTATATACAAAGATTTAAACGGCTACCCTCAAGGCTGGCATTTGATAAATACATTAATATGGCAATCAATTGACACATCTCTCTCCACTGATAAGCTAGGCCAACTCTTGGCGTTCTATGTTGCTACTATATGGATTTGGTACGCACTAGTTATTTATCTTATGGTAAAGCTAGTCATACTAATTGGTGAGTATATTACAAGTTATAGCTCAACAACTTTAGGAAATATTAGCGCCTCAATGCTTGTCTTTCTATCACAGACAGTCCTTCTTTTTGGTTTGTTGCGGTATGGCTTTGCTAATTTTATTGGTCTACTGGCCCTTTTATTCGGTTTATGTCTCTTGGCGTCATGTTTGCTATTGACAGAAGGAGATAATGAAAATGAGTTTTCATTTTTTGTAATAAGCGGGGCGTTACTGACAGCGGGGATGGCGTTTACCTGGCTCTTAGCAGCGCCGGTAGGAGCAATGGCAGTATTTCTTGCAGTTGTTCACCATAAGCCTAACTTTAATTCAATTAAGAAATGGTTATTGAACAGTTGGCTTAGATTCTCAATATTGCTTTTATTGCTTGGACTAAGTGTGGCGCAGGCAGCTGTGCAGCTACTTTACGGCCAGAAAGGCCAAATACAGGAGGATGGCGGTATAATGACGCCTAATTACTTGTTAATCTTCGGTGTATTGATAACGGTGCTCGGCTTTCTTACTACCAAAAAAAATAATCTTAGAAGCCTCTTCATGGTATTGGTATCTGGCCCGATGATACTGGCAGGGATAGTATATGTGTACCAACTTTTCACGGTAGGAGAACCGTTATATTACTCCGCAAAGCTTGGAATACTTGCGCTTTGTGTGCTACTCGTTTTTGCAGCAAGCATGGTTCAATATATCTTTTCAAAACTGTTTAATCAGAGTAATTTTTTGACTTCATTAACTTTTATAATCGCTTTTTCTGTTTTTATGCCGCTTGCAGTCGGCGCTAAAACTGATGCCCTACGTTTTCTAAGTTCTAAGAACTGGATGCTTTCTACTACATCTGCAGACCAAGTGCTCAAGCTTTATCCTGTAGCTGAACGCGGAAAAAACATTATAGTCTATAAGGAACTTGATTATGAAGAGGACCTGGTAGCTTCTCATTTCTTCACAGTTACTTCCAGAGTTAATGTAGAGTGTAGGAAGAACGCTGTATGGGGCCTTCTTTCCGGACAAGATGATCTAGTTAATGAGGGTATTTTGCGTTGCGCTCAAGAAGACCCCAGCACGTTCTATGTCATTAGCTCATCCAAAAACTATACTGCCCTGAAATCATTTTTCGCTAATCAGTCAAATATAGAAGTTGTCTTAAGTAATTAACTCTACCGAGCGAGTCAGCCAATAATTTTTTTCATTTGTTTATAAGTATCGTCCCAGCTTGTCGGATTATATGATCGGGCGATTTCCTTCTCTTTTTTTAGTAGCCGATCAGAATTCAAAAAGCTAACTACTTGTTTTAAACATTCGCTAGAATCGTATGGGGAAAAGTATTCGATAAGGTCGCCGGCAATTTCAGGCATGGAAGAGGTGTTTGATGCTATGCATAACTTTCCGAAAGCCAATGATTCAGCTATAGGCAAGCCCCAACCCTCATAGTACGACGGATAAACTGTGAATAAGCAATTTTGGTAAAGCCATGCAAGTTGCCTATCGTTTATATTCTCTAGAATATGTATATTGTCTCTTACGGCAGGATCAAGCTGTATAAAATGCACTACATCTCCCGTATACCAGCCTACACGTCCAACTATAATGAGTTTTGGCATCTCTAGACCCTGACGGTGCGCTTCTTTCCATACATAATAAAGTAGGCTGTGGTTTTTCCGTGCTTCAATAGTGCCTACGCATAATACGTATCTATCATTGGCTCTAACTGCTACGGGCCGCTCCACATGCACTGTGCTCGGTATGTCGTCTCCGAGACGAATTACATGTATTGGGGGATTTTTGATATGAAGTTCGTCGCAGAGACGCTGCATGTCACGCTTTGAAGATTCTGATATTGCCATTAAACCATCTGAAATTGAGGCAACCTCGAATATATGTTTGCAATAGCGTTCAAACAATTCTAGATTAAAAGCTTGGGGTTGATAAATTGGTATAAGATCATATACCAGCTGAAATAGCTTAAAATTTGACTTGATTTTAGCTTGCCACAGACTGTCAATAATCTTCGGCCTTTCCCAGCTGTTGCCCAATATTAGGACTGTGTCCTCAGTATTAAATATAACTTCGTTTCTTGGGGGCATCCTACCAGAGGCTATTAATTGACGCGACTTTACATAAACCGCTCTTGCTCTTAAATAAGAGCCTCTCAACCGATTACGAACCTCGGGAGTTATCCTACTCCTTACATGCGACGGCAGGCGTCGTATTAATTCTTGTGCGATTAGCTTAGCCCGACTACTCGCGCTAACATCTGCCTCTAGATGCGCCTGACTTTCAACCATGGTGCGAAAGTTATCAAAGTCAAACCCATAAAATTTTTGATGTTTTTGGTCATACATGAAATAGCTGACGCTACTGTTTTCGCTAAAGCGTACCGCAAGACTATAGACCACTCGTTGTATACCAGTAAAATGACCACGCCAAATACTTAAGTCTGTCATATCTATCCATGTGGTTGGAGATTTTCGTCTCATGCAACCGCCATTATTCTTTGGAACATTTTGTTCAAGCAATTTTGCCATAAAACTGTTTTTGCCAGACCAGACTCCTCCCCTTTAAGTGCGATAAGATTGATGCTCATAACTTCCGATATTTTCTCACGAAACGATTCTGGATCGTTAGCAATATAAATGTTAGGGAGTTTCTTTAGTTCCTCAAAGCCACGGAAAGCATATTCCGTAGCAACTACTTTTTTCCCAGAAATTACCGCTTCAGCAGTTTTTAGATTAGAACCCCCACCTTCTGTTATAGGCAGCAGCAGTATATCCGCAAAATTGATTAATCCTGAGAGACGATCCTGGCTTAATCGCCCTGCCGCACATGCTCTTTGCCAAAAAGTTACTGCTCCTGGGTCCAGCTTTTGTTTGTCTAATTCATTTTTAATATATTCTGAAATGCTTCCTGCAAAAACTATACGTTCATTTCGGGGGATAAAACCAAGCCCCTTGCCAACCATTTGCTCAAAACCAAACCAGTTTGGTGGATGCGCACTCCCCACAAATAACGCAATCTTATCAACATCCATTTGCCCAAACTTTTTGCGCCATAAATCAACTTCTTCTTTGTCAAATTTAATCTCATCTATACCATTGGGTGCCAGCACTACGGATTCAGCCCCTAAGTCTATTAATTCCTTAATGTCTGTCTGGCTGACCGCGGCCACGACCTTGGCATCCTGCGTGACTTGCGTTTCCGTATCACGTATTACTTTTACTGTGTTATCTATAAAGGACTCATCAGCTTCAAGCCCCTCAAGCATTTCTTGTTTCATCTTATATTCAATATTATGGCTACTAGAAATTATTGTGGGTTTATGCTGAAGTTCATTTAGAAGCGGCTTCAGCCCTATATAGGGAAACACTTGTTCAATTTGAATTATTTCAGGCTTAAAGCTCGTTAATAGCTCAGTCATCCTTCGTTTAACATACGCATCTTTGAAAATTGCCCTTCCACATTCTACATCTCCCGTGAAAGGTGAACTCATAATGCGTTCACGGGTAAGGCCCTTTACAACAATATCGCTTTTTGAGTAATCATCATAAAAAAGATCCGAAAAGACTGCTACAAACCGAGCATCAAAACCTTCGCTTTTGTATCGTCTAACAATTGCGTCTACCCTTTTCTGCCCACCATGTTGTGGGTTTTTAATCGGATATGTTGCTACTATGAGAACTCTTTTCATATTATCTGCCTATTTTAACCTGTTTTTGATATGAGTCACCAGCTCACTAGCAGAAAGTGGGTTTTGATTTTTATTTAGATAATAGTTCCAGCCAGGTAAGTTAAGCCCCTTATCAATGAAAAATTTTCTAGACTTGATATTGATTTGATTAATTGGCAGCACTCTTCTTAGTGCCCGCTCAACCACAGATATTCGGCCAGTTCTAAGTTGCAATATTTTTTGTGCTGCCACTGGTTTGGGCATTATTTTTGGGCTAATACCTATTGCAAGTACTTTTGTGAATTTATTTAAGTCATCATTGTTCGTCCCCGCCTTAACAAACGGCACGTATGACGGTAGCTGACTCCTTCGAACAGTTTGCAGATGACACACTACATCGTAATGCTGGCATAAAGCAGCATAAATAAATTCTAGCATTCTAGCCGATGGGGTGTTGCCGCTCGGATCTTTTGCTATAACTAAAAGCTGTTCTTTCATCTGAGGCTCATTTGATAACTGTTTAGAAATCTGATCTCCCAGAATCTTTGCTGCACGTTCCCAGGTATATTTACTCCTTATCGCTTTATAGCCCTGGTGCTTTAGCCTCCAGCCAGAATGAGCAACACAGCTAGTAAGAGCATCTGCTATTTCTTTAGGTTTAAGAGGATCAAACAAGTAGAAGCTTTTGCTTGAGATCTCTTCCAGGACTGGAATACGTGAGCAAGCTACTGGCAAATCATTGAAGACCGCCTCCAGTACGGGCATTCCTAACCCTTCAGATAAGGAGGCAAATAGAAGCGCGTCAGCTGTTTGATAATAATACGCTAACTCCTGGTCGCTCACATTACCTGAAAATATTACATTGTCAGAAAGTTTAGATAGTCTGGATCTTGTGGCACTATCAAAATTTGATGTTAGTATAAGTTTATATTTGTTGTTATGCTTTCGGTTAAAGATCTCAAAACCTTGTATGGCTCGCTCATTATTCTTGTGAATAATTGGTGCGGAAGGGTACAGTATGAACGGATCCGACTTAAGCCTTTCTTTAGAGTTATGGTTTTGTGGAATTTCAAAAGGGCCACCATCAATAGTGGTTACCTTGTCGGAGTCTATGCCTAGGATATTTACCAAGTCCTGGTTGACGGCCTGTGAAATTGTGAAAAGATGATTTGCATCAAGAAATAACTTAAAATGTTTAAAATATATTTCGTCAGGGAATATGCGCTGTTTTCTCCATATTCGATAAGGTATAAGATCATATACTAAAGAATATTTCCCAATGTTTTGTATCGCAGGGAACACTGATGCAAAGTCAACAAAAAAAGGTGCCGTAATAAGATAGTCTACATGTTTATTGATCTTCAGCTGACTAACGACAAAGCCAGTAATTCGTTCTTGGGCATTTTGGTATTTAGCCTCGGTGTCAGCAGCAATATTAACCGGCAAATCTAAGAACACCGATTTTGAATTAGGTGCACTCTCCTCAATTCTACGTATATGATCAACGTTATTTAATAGATTATTGTTAAAAAGTAGTATGAATCGATATTTTCTGCTAAATGCTTCACTATGAGTAAGAGCTTTAAGTAAACTTAAGGTATATTTACCCATGCCCCTATCAAACGCAGCGGTTTGCAGTATTTGAACATCAAGTACAAGAACTCTTTTTGGCATTACTTAGAAGCCGGCTTTTTACTCTTTATTGTGTCAATAGAAGCGAGCAATTTTGAAAACGGAATGCTATTATGTGCGGTTGTCAATTTATAAAGCTCACTAAATACGGAACTTGTACTAAATGCATCTGGCGGGGGTAGTTTAATTTTGTTTCTTGTTCGCTCTTCTTCTTTGCCTGTCAATAAACTATTCATTACCCACATGTAGGAAATGATATTATTTTCGTATTGTTTTGGAGATACAAGCTCCATGTCAATTAGATAGGCCTTATTATCTTTGCTGACCATTACATTCCAGGACCGAAGATCGTTGTGATGAAGCCCTTGTGCTTCAAACTGCTCCATTATTCGTAGAATTCCTATAGCAATTTTTTCTTTTTGCATTAATGTCAAATGTTTAGCGACAAACGACAGTAGTTCGCCGTCAACCCGCTCCATTACCAATTTTGTGCTTCTAGATCCTATCTCAAAATCAATCAACTTAGGTACGCCCTCAATAATGTTTTTATTATGTATGCTCGCATTCTGTAAAAAAAAGTTTATTTCGTTTACTAAATAACGCCGAGTTTCCTCTATATTGTCGTCATAGTGATATTCTTTTATGAAAACTTTATCTCCGGCAAAATAGCGTGAAGATATAGGTCTCCATTGCGGCGCATTATGATAAGCTCTCAAGATTAATTCATCTACCTGATAATGATGCCCGTTCACGGCTACGTGATCTTTTGTTATTGCATAAATCGGACGCTTCTTATCGGAAAGGTGGGTCGGAAACTCACCAATCTTATGCACTTTTAGCCCCTTTACCTTATCAAAAATATCAAGATCATTTTTCGGTACAACTTTGTCCCAAAATAATTTTTTATCTTCACCTTTTTGCGCCAACTCAACCACCACCATTGGCACCCTGTCCATTAGTAATTTAAGGCAATCTTGAACGTATTCTATTCCCTGCAGAGCAATAGTCCAATGTAAAACGCTTAGAATAAAAACTACATCGTACTGGCCTGGCTGAATCGCTGCAATTGTCTCTTTATTGAATTCTTTAACTTTGAAGTCCGCGTTTATTCCAGTAATATCTTGTGTGCGGCGAGCAACCTCAATATTAACGTCATTATTATCCCAGCCTTCTACTCGCGCACCCCTATCTTGTAAATAAAAAGAGAGGTAACCAAAGAAGCATCCAACGTCAAGTACCCGTAAAGCTTGCACATTATTGTCAAAGAATTCAAATATAGCCTCACATCGATCGCGAGAGTCTCTTTGGGGACTACCTATACCCTCAAGTCCGTAAATAGGCTGATAAGGATCCGCTTTTTGATAGATATCTTGTAGTTTTGTAAGTCTGTTGTCGTGCTCCTCAACGCGCTTTTTTATATAGCTGATGTCTTGTCTGGTACTTTTAAGATCACTCCTTAAAGCTACAAGCTTACTGTAAAGGTTTTTAGGAACTATTACTTTTCCAATTCTCTTGACTGCTTTACGCATCTAAGCCCTTCTCATATTACGGTTTGATTATATTTGATTTAACCTTAATTGCAGGATAAACCTGATAGGGAGTGTTGTCTTCTCTGAAGATCTGAAAGGAAGTTGCATCTGGCCACCTATCAGCAACTAATACAGCCTGATCATGTGCGATTGTACTGTCGACATAATATGTACCCTCATTAAACATACCCTCAACACGCCATTCTACATCAAACTCTTGTCCGGATCTTACAGGCGGTAATGGATGTTTTTTACGCATAGTATTTGTCCCCATGAGCTGGGCTAACTGTAGGTTTTTAATTGAGAAGCCGACAATCGGCTTCTCAAGGTCAGTTAGTGCTTTAACTCTTGCTGTAATAATAACTTCACCTTCACCATCTTCTCCGCTTAGATTATCCACTTTTGCACTAACCGATACAATCTGAGCCTTCCCATCACCCCACCGTTCTTCTCCACTTATCCCAACTTTGCTACTTTTATTTTGTTTTTCCTTGGTTTGGTTATCGTTTTTTGATTCATCGGCAAACATTTTGTGATATTTTGAAGCAATAACCCCCGGCTTACCAATGTCTACAATCTCGGCTTTTTCAATTAAAAGTGCCCTGTCGCAATATTCTCTGACTGCACCCATTTCATGAGTTACGAATATGACTGTCTTTCGATCTAACTTAAGTTGCTTAAAGTACATAAAGCATTTGCGCTGAAATGCTGCATCCCCCACAGCTAATACTTCATCAATAAGCAAGATATCAGACTCGGCAAGCCTAGTGGCTACCGAAAAAGCAAGGCGGACCTGCATACCAGAGGAGTAATTCTTGAGTTTTTGGTCCATGAACCGTTCAAGTTCGGCAAATTCAACTATGTTGTTATATTTAGCTGTTATTTCTTTTTCGCTAAAGCCCATAAGCGCACCATTTAAGAAAACATTCTCTTTGCCCGTCAGCTCACCATTAAAGCCTACCCCAAGTTCTATGAATGGGACAACGCGGCCACCCACGTGGACCGAGCCTTTTGTTGGCTGGTATATACCAGCCAGAATCTTCAAGAGCGTACTTTTACCACTGCCGTTGCGGCCAACTATCCCAAAAAATTCTCCTTTTTTCACTTCAAAGCCAATGTCTTTGAGTGCATGCTGAACTTCATATGTACGGCCCCCCAGAGAGAAGAGATTTGTAAAGATGTTCTTGACACTACCGATTTTTTGATGCGGTAGCTTAAAGTTTTTACTTACATTGTCAACAATAATCATACTGTCTTTCATTTATATTTCCTCGGCAAAATACTTTGATTTTTTTCTAAAATATAAAGACGCAATAAATGCCATGATCAAAGTGATAATAACAGGTATTAGCCTAGACCAGCTACTGCCATAAACAGAATTAATTGTGGTGGTGTGGTGCGATACAAGTAAATAGCGTAGGTCCTGCATAATTTGAGCGAGCGGATTCAGAATTAGAATCTTTTGGGCCCATAGGGGGGCGAGGGTGATAGGGAAAAATATAGGAGTTATATAAAAAAGTGCCTGCATAATTACATCCCATATATGCCCTATATCGCGAAGCTTAACAAACGCGGCGCTTAGGAAGAATCCAAGAGCCAGAGAAAATACAAACAGTTCTGCAAAAATTAGAGGGGCTAGTAAAATTTTCCAACTAGTATCGCTACCACCAATTAGTATAAATAAGCCGACAATCAATAAGTTAAGGCAGAGATTAATAAGGGCGGAGAATCCAGTAGATAAGACAATTACGTAGCGTGGAAAGCTAAGTTTCCTTAGCAAATCGCCTTTCCCAACTATTGCCCCTACACTACCTCCTGTAACTTCTGTGAAGAATGACCATATTACAAGCCCTAGCAGCAAATATGCGCCTGAATTTTTAACACCAAAATCAACATTAAGCACTTTCACAAAAACCATGTACATGATCAGGAAAAGAAACAATGGCTTAAGTAGGGACCATAGATAGCCTAAAACAGAATTTTGATAGCGCAGCTTAAAATCAGTCTTAACAAGCTGATTCAATAAAATTGTTGAGTATCTGTAACGGTTCTTGAGTTTTTTAATCACTTCAGGATATTCTACCTGTTCCTTATAAAGGTAACAAGCCGCACTTTAGTTTTTAACAGAGGTGCTGTAGGCTTATAGGGAGTTATGTGCAGAATGTCATGAAAATTATTATCAACGCCTACCAGTACGCACCGTCAATAACGGGCACAGATCGAATGGCTCATAACTTTTTAGCAGAGCTGCAGAAGTTAGACACGGAGAATAAATACTATATATTATGCTCTGCCGAAGACTATATACCCAAAAACATAACAGCAAGCAATTTTAAAGTTTTAAGGCCTTTAAATCTTTATGGGTTCGCGTTTATGCAGAGAGTTGTTAATAAACTCTGGAGAACATTTTTACCATTTTTCGTTTGGCCTTTACGAGCAGATGTATATTTTTCATTTCATAATATGCGCCTGCCGCATATGCGTGTCGCAAAACGTATGATTGCGAGTAACTTGGATTTAATTCCCCTACAGGTTGAAGGCTACGAAAATCTTGATCCAAAAATGATAGTCGAAATAAAGTATACTGCCCGAAAGGCTGATAGATTTATGTCTATCTCTAACTTTTCTAAACAGCAGTTATGTAATTTATTAGGTGTGCCAAATAAAAAAATAGAAGTGATATCTTTAGCCCCAGACCCCCAATTTGCAGACCAGACAAAACAAAATCATAGTAGAAGTAATGCTGCGCCGACCAAGTTTATATTAACCATAGGCGGAAGCGAGCCTAGAAAGAATGTAAAAACCGTTGTTGATGCTTTTGTTAGGTTGCCCCCTGAGCTACAATCTAAACATCCTTTAGTTATAGTGGGGGGAGATTGGCAAGGCCTACCGTTAGAAAGTTTGCAAATTAATAAGAACATTAAAACACTTGGCTATGTCTCTGATGATGATCTGGCAAGACTGTATAAGCGAGCAGCTGTTTTTGTTTTCGCCTCAAAGTATGAAGGTTTTGGCTTTACAATCTTAGAAGCCATGGCCAGTGGGGCCCCCGTAATTACTTCCAATAGTTCATCACTCCCTGAAGTGGCGGAGAATGCAGCGTTATCGTTCAATCCAGACAGCACGGTTGATCTATTGGACAAGCTGAAACGACTTATTACAAATCCGGACTTAAGAAGAAAAGTTGCTATGGCTGGTATTGAACAGTCGAAAAAGTTTTCATGGCACAAAGCAGCAAGACAGCTACAAAAACTCCTAATAGATCAATAGATTTGGTTCTGGCTTAGGGTGGTGTAGGCTAGTGTTATGGCAAAAATTTTAGTAACTGGCGTGAATGGGTTTGTCGGAAAACATTTGGCGCACGAAATTCATACAAACGGACATGAAGTTTTGGGGCTAGGGCATGGCGGCCAGCCGGACCAATCACTCATGGATGTGCTGGCAAATTACCAACTCTGCGACCTTACAAACAAGGATGAGGTTTCAGAGCTTGACCTTAGAGGTGTCGACGCAGTTATCAGCCTGGCTGGGCTAGCGCGCGTCGGAAATTCGTTCAAAAAAGAAGAGTTATATAGGCGCATCAATGTTGAGGTCTTTACCAATTTAGCCGATAGACTGATGACTCAAAATGTTGCAGCTAGAATCGTAGCCATTAGTACAGGTGCAGTTTATGATCCCGATCAAGAAATGCCGCTTACCGAA
>JAJDCL010000022.1 GCA_029260875.1 Candidatus Saccharimonadota bacterium | reverse complement strand
CGTTTCGGTCCTTGTCGACGATCAAAATGGCGGCACCGACAGCCAAGCGTTCACCGTCACCGTAAACGAAGTGCCCAACCAAGCGCCCGAAATCACCTCTACGCCCGTCACACAAGCCATGGCCAGCGAGCCTTATAGCTATGACGTGGAAGCCACGGACGCTGACGGTGACTCACTCACTTACGCTCTGTCGCAAGCGCCCACCGCGATGTCCATCGATGCGGCCTCTGGCCTGATCAATTGGGATCCAACCGTCAGCGATATCGGTGATCACGCCATTACCATCGACGTTTCAGACGGTCAGAGCGGCAGTGATAGTCAGTCATACACGCTCACCGTCATTGCCTTCAACAACCCACCCGAGATCATCAGCCTCCCCATAACCACGCTCAACCCCAGCGGCAACTACTCATACGACGTGGAAGCCACTGATCCAGAAGGCGACACCATCACGTTTGCCTTGACCGACGCCCCTGTGGGCGCTTCGATTGATGCGCAAACCGGAATCATCGCTTGGAACGCCGACGCGCTCGAAGTATGTGACCAGACTTTCACCGTCACCGCTACCGACGAACACGGGGGCCAAGATACACAGTCCTACAGCCTCAGCGCCAACCTGGATGTCGACCTCGCCAGCGCAACCCACATCAACACCCACATGCAGGGCACCGATCTTGTGCTGGACAGCCGGTTCATGGGCAGCCCTTACCTATGGATCGCTGTCATCGGCAACCACACTCTTGTCAAAGTCGATACCCGAACCGATCAAATTGCAGGCGTTTACCGCCCTGCTCCCACTGACTTTGGCTCGTCCAGCCCTCGTAACGCTACCGCCGACGGCTATGGCGGCGCTTTAGCCCTGATCAGTGGCCAGATCGTGCGCATGGCGACACCCGAATCCTGTGATTGCGAAGACCGCAACGGCAATGGCCTCATCGACACCTCACTTGGAAATGGCGACTTACGCCCCTGGCCGACCGGCGATGCCAGCTTCGCCGAAGACGAATGCATCATCCTCTTCGCCGACTCAACCGCCTTTACGACCCGATTTGCGGCATTTGACGCAGACGGCAACTTGTGGACGAACCGCACTGGCTCATTCAATCTGCTTGATGGCACCACCATGGACATCCTACGCACGGAACCCAAAGGCTTAGCAGCAGGCGAAGGGCCAGGGTTCATAGACCACAACGGCGTGATGTGGAGTTCTCGCAGTTCGGGCGATGCCCTTTACTGGGACACAAACACCATCCTCAATGACAGCGCTTTTGAGTTAGAACACAGCATTAATCGGCTTGCTCCTTCAGCAGACGGCACGGTCTGGGCCACACAACGAAGCGGCGCCAACCTCTATCATTACGGCGCTGACGGACTTTGGATCAACTCTTATGACACGACGCGTAGCAGCATCAGCGATCTGGCCGTTGACCATAATGGCCACATCTGGGTTGCTTCCGGTAATACACCAGCCACCGTCATGCATTTCCTGCCTGATGGGTCTTTATTAGGCTCGGTGTCCACAGCCGGCGTAGTACGCGATCTTTGGATCGACCCGGCAGGGCAAGTTTGGGGCATCCAGCAGAACCGTTTCTTGCGCATTGACCCCAACGCCGGACTTTTGGGCTCCGACGGGATCACGCCCATCGGCTCAGTGGCCTTCCATCACCCCACCATCCATAACTTCGTTTCAAACTCCGATCCCATCGGATCCACCATCCCAGGCACACCGCAACGCGGTATCGCCACCTATGTCTTAGACGCAGGACAAGCGGCTCACGCTTGGGGCCGTCTAGCCTGGCTGGTCGATGTACCCGAGGGCGCGCAACTCACCGTTCGAGCCGCTGCCACCGATGACGACACCGCCTTTCCGGTGACGACCGCCGTCACAAACGACACTGATTACACCACCAACGTCGGCCGCTACCTCTACGTGCAGGTGGAAATGGCGCCCAACTCTTTGGGCGAATCGCCAACGCTGCAACGCCTCACCACCGTTCCTGACGCCTTAATCACTGGAACAGATCTGACGCAAGAGATCCCCCACGCCGTCGATTTCCAAGTCAACGTGCCGGACTCGGGCTTCATCACTCCCCTCTTTCAGATTATGAGAGCGCCGCTCGGCGTTCAAATTGACAGTCAAACAGGTACACTCACCTGGCGGCCTGAATTCACTCAGATCGGCAGCCACAATCTTTCGGTCATGGTCAGCGATTCAATCTGCGGTACGACCATCGTGCGTTTGGAAATCGACGTCGTCGCACGACCTAACCAAGCGCCACTTATCCTGTCTAGCGCGATCACAGATGCCACCCAATTGGTTGCCTACCAATACCCCGTCATCGCGGAAGACGCCGATGGCGATGTTTTGACTTACGGCCTCACCACAGCTCCTAGCGGCATGTCTATCGACGCAGCCTCTGGCTTAATCACTTGGACGCCCGACCTCAGCCAACTAGGTGATCACAATGTAGCCGTGCTGGTGGACGATCAATTTGGCGGTAACGACGAACAGACCTTTACTGTCACCGTGGTCGTTGGTGAAGCACCTGTCGCCCACGGCCAATCCTGGGTGATTGACGAAGACACCAGCTTGCCCATCCTGTTGACGGGTACCGATGCCAACGATTTACCGTTAACGTTCCAGATCGCCAGCCAACCAGAACACGGCTTGGTGCGCGGTTTAGCACCCAACCTTACTTACACACCTCGGCCCGACCATGCAGGAACCGACAGTTTCACCTTCACCGTCCATAACGGTGCGACCGCATCCGCTCCGGCGACGATTGATCTAGTCATCCAAGCCATCAACGATGCGCCCAGCGCCTTCGGCCAGCAGTTGACCACAGCCGAGAACACGACCCGTAGCATCACGCTCCAAGGCAGCGACCCAGACGGCGATGTATTGACTTTCGAACTCGTCTCCCAGCCTCAATACGGCACGCTCAGCGGAACAGCACCAAACCTAACCTATACGCCCTCTCTCAATTTCCGCGGCTCAGACCGCTTCCGCTTCCAGGTACGCAACGCAGAGCTAGCCTCGTCGCCCGCCGAAATCACCCTCATCGTCGAGGCAAGTAATCAGCCACCTAGCGCGCAAAACCTCGCTTACAGCACCGAAGAAAACGTAGCTGTGGATGTTGTTCTACTCGGCCAGGACGCCAACGGCGATGCCCTAACTTATTCGATTCTCCAGCAGCCCCAACATGGTGTGCTAGTAGGTCACCCACCCAACGTCGCTTACCTGCCTGAAGCCTTCTACGTGGGCTCAGACCAATTCACCTACACCGCCAACGACGGCGACTTAGTTGCCCCCGCAGCCACTGTCTCGATCCAAGTTACCGACGTCAACAACGCGCCTTACATCGTTAGTAAACCCAAAGCGCTGCACATCCTGAACCCAGCCGCACAAGACGCTGAACTCATCGATTTGTCAGGCTGGACGGTTGAGGAACTCGGATACGGTTCACAACAGCCACCCAATTGGCAACTCAGCGACAACAATACGGTTGCTACCCAACTGCTGAATGCGCGTGCCTCCGTCCTGCTCTCCGATTTCCAACTGCAAAATGATCAGATCATCGGTACCTGGGAAGTCGATACGGGCGTCGACGACGATTACATGGGTTTTGTATTCGGTTACCAAAACAATAAACAGTTTTATCTATTCGACTGGAAACAGAGCGACCAAGACGTCGCCAAACGCGGCATGGCGGTCAAACTCTTCAACCTCGATCCCAACGGCACCGAGGTTCCTGATGGCTGGCCCTTCCCTCCCCCTAACGGAAGCGTACTCTACTCGAACGACATCCCTTGGGTCAATCACGTCGAATACGAATTCACGCTCACTTTTACTCCAGGCGAATTCACCATCATCGTCCGCCAAGGTGAGTTAGTGGTCGATTCGTTTACCGTCACTGACGATACCTTCACGGATGGCGCTTTCGGGTTCTATAACTATTCGCAAGGCCCCGTCATCTACTCAGGCTTCACCCGTAAAGTGCTGGCCGAACGTGAGTTCCAGTACCGCATCGTCGCCGAAGATCCAGACCAAGATCCACTCACTTACAGTCTCATCGAAGGTCCAGCCGGCGCGACATTCGACGCCAATACCCAGTTCCTCACTTGGCCAACCACGTCCGACAATGTCGGATCTTATCCTGTCGAATTTCTTGTACAGGACCCATTCGGTCTTGAGGACACCCAAACCTTTGAACTAGTGGTTGTCGACGAAGTCCCGCTGATCACCAGCAAACCCATTCTTTCCGGCCACGTTGGTTATCCCTACATTTACCAGCCCGCCGTCTTTGACCCCACACCAGGCGATGTACCCAGCTTCACACTGGTTACGGGACCCGCAGGCATGACGGTTAATCCCGTCTCCGGGCTCGTACAGTGGAACCCTGTATTCGCAGACCTAGGCGATCACGATGTCACCATCCAGGTCAGCGATAACGACGGCTACCAGAGTGAACAAACCTACATCATCACGGTGGTCGAGACCCCGCCTAACCAGGCGCCAATCTTTACCTCTGAACCGCCTGGCCTGAGCTATGTGGCCTTCTGCCGCCCATCACTTGGCTTCGAGTACACGCCCACCGCGGATGATCCTGACAATGATTTCGTTGTCTTCTCGCTGGTCGACGTACCTTATGGCATGACCATGTTCGACGGCGAGACCGTGCGCTGGATCCCCAACCTCAATCAAGGTGGCCGTCACCGCATCGTGATTGAAGCCATTGATCAGCACGGTGCAGCCACCCAGCAAGTCTTCACGCTCATCGTAGGCGAAGATAACAACCTGGATCCGCTCATCATCAGTCAGCCAGATACACAAGCCTACGTCGGTTTGCCATACAACTACGCCATCGATGCCTTCGATCCAGACGGTGACCCGCTCAGCTACCAACTGCTCACCGCACCGGCCGGTATGACGCTCTCAATCGACGGCTACCTGCAATGGACGCCTAACGCCAATAGCGTTGCCTCCGTTGAAATCCAGGTTAGCGATGATCGTGGCGGCTTTGCCCGCCAAGCGTTTGACGTTTACGCCGCGCTCGACGCCTTCAATAGCGAACCCAGCATCCAATCGCAACCGCCAACCACCGTCATCCTGGGCAATAGTTTCCAGTACCAGATCATCGCGTCCGATGCCGATAACGATCCGTTGCAGTACGATCTGGTTGCCGGTCCCAATGGCATGAGCCTGTCGCTTGCGGGTGCCTGTTCTTGGCAACCCAATGCCATAGGCACCTACCCAACCACCTTACGCGTCACCGACGGACGTGGCGGCTGGGCGGAACAGCGGTTCGACATCTTTGTCACCGCCGATAACTTACCGCCACGCATCGTTTCCACACCTGTCAGTCCCGCCTATCTGGGTCAAACCTACCAATACCAAGTCCTGGCCCAAGATCCCAATGGCGACGCGCTCAGCTACAGCTTGGACGAATCGCCCAGTGGCATGGACATCGACGCCCAGTCCGGCCTCATCCAGTGGACACCATCAGCAGCCAGCCAAGCCAACGTGCGCCTACGTGTCACCGACACTTTTGGCGCAAGCGTCAGCCAATCCTATATGCTGGTAGTTCAACCACAAACCAACACCGCGCCTACCATCACCTCACTGCCCATCACGCAGGCGTTCACCAACGAAAGCTATAGCTACCGCGTCATGGTCTATGATCCCGATGGTTTCCCCATCAGCTATTTCCTAGATCAAGCGCCCAGCGGCATGAGCATCGCCACCGATGGTCTGATCACTTGGACACCCCAAGCCACAGACCTTGGCGGTCACGCTGTCCGTGTCCGTGTCCAGGACAGCCTACTTGCCAGCGATCTGCAAGACTTCACCGTTACCGTCCATGATTCAGGCGACACCAGCGCGCCACTCGTCTCTATCTCGCTCAACCCTTCGAGCCCGGTCCTCAACGAACTGGTCCAAGTCACCTTAACGGTACAGGACAGTAGCCCCATTGCGTCCACCGAGTTAACCCTCAACGGTAACCCACTGGTTCTTAACCAGAACCAAGCCAGCTTTTCAGCTGACCAATATGGCTACTACCGACTAGAAGCACTAGCCGTAGACAGCGCCGGCAATCAAGGCAGCGCTGAAGAAGAGTTCCTGATCGTGTTTGGCGATGATCTGACCGCACCGGTCGTCATCATCCACACGCCACTGGATTACAGCGAAGTTACCGCTCCCACACCCGTCACCATCACGGTCGACGATGAATACCTACAAGACTACACCTTAACGCTCAACCGTATTGGCGATAACTGCGCCGAGATCCTGGCCAGCGGTCACCAGAACCTGGCCCAGGCCGTGGTGGCTAACTTCGATCCCACTTTACGCAAGAACGGACTCTACGAACTCGAACTGGAAGCACGGGACGTAGCTGGACATACCACCACGACTCGAGCCGTGATCCAAGTAGACGGCCAAATGAAAGTTGGCTACTTTACGCTCACGTTTGAAGACGTGTCCGTGCCACTCGACGGGATTCCCGTCCAAGTGCACCGAACCTTCGACAGCGCCCAAAAGTGTCCTGGTGATTTCGGTTATGGCTGGAATCTCGCCAACGTCGACATCCAAGAGAGTCACCTTCCTGGCGATGGCTGGGAAGTCTATATCGAGCCCGCCAACATCTTTGACCCGAACCGGTTCTTGTGTGCGCGACCGACCGCCACCCATTGGGTGAACCTCACCATGCCAGGCGGCAAAACCGAATCCTTCGAGATGGGTGTATCGCCTGAGTGCGAGCTCTGGCAAGCGCCGTACGATTTGCAACCCATCTACGCGGCTAGAGACGGCAGCGAAGGCACCTTATTCGCCAACGATAGCTATGCGCTACAGATCCGCGGTAACCAGTTGGTGGACTACGCTGACCTGAACCTCGACCACGTGTTGGATCCCAACGAATACGTGTACGTCACGCCCGAAGAGATTACCTTCATCCTCGATCAGGAGGACGGGATTAGGCTGGTTCGTGACCGTGAAGGCAACCAGGTCCAATTCGAGCGCTCCGGTATGTTCCACTCCTCGGGTGTGGCGGTCCGTTTCGATCGCGACAGCCAAGGTCGCATCACCCGCATCACCGACCCTCGTGGACAACAGACCCATTACACCTATGACGCTAAAGGCGATCTGGTCGCCGTCACCGATCCCTTAGGTCAACGCGTTGCCTACGTTTACGACGACGATCACAACCTCATCGAGATCATCGATCCCTTGGGTAACGTGCCAGCGCGCATGATTTACGATCAGGACGATCGTTTGATCGCGCAAGAAGACGCCAACGGCAACGTTATCAGTTATGAGCACGACATCGCGGGCCGCCAGGAACGGGTCTATGACCGCAAAGGCGACCTCTCGGTGTTCACCTATGATGAGCGTGGCAATGTGCTGGTACAGACCGATCCACTCGGTAACAGCATGACTTACAGCTACGATGCCAACGATAATGAGACCAGCGTCACCACCGCCTTCGGCACCCCGCTGGCTGCCACCACCACACGTGTGTATGACGCCAATAATAACTTACTCTCGGAGACCGATCCTTTAGGCCACGCCGTCAGCTATACGTATGATGCGCGTAAACAACCGCTCACCATCGCTGACACGTTGGGCAACACCACCAGCTTCAGTTACAACAGTTTTGGCTACCCGCTCACCATTACCGATGCGTTAGGTGAAGTCACCACATCCACCTACAGCGGCAATAGTGCCGGTAACTTGGTCACCACCACCACTGACCCTCTCGGTTATCAAACCGTGACCGAAAGCAATCGCAAGGGTTGGATCGTGCGCGAAACCAGTGCCCGGGGTCAGATCACCGAGTACGGTTACGATCAGAGCGGCAACGAAGTCAGCCGCGCCACCACCCGACTCGACGAGTTTGGTCAGGCGCGTACGCTCACCTGGCTTAAGAGCTATGACGTCAAAGGTCAGGTCACCAGTGAAACCAATCCTTTGGGTCATGTCACGCGCACCGAATACGATGCCAATGGCAAGGTCACCGCCACGGTGGATGCCTTGGGTCGTCGTACGACTTATGAGTTTGATGCCTTGGGTAACGCCATCCGCACGGTTTACCCCGACGGCAGCAGCGATGCCACCACCTATGACGCCAACGGTAATGTGCTCACCCAGACCGATCGCTCAGGTTTGGTGACGCGTTTCGTGTATGACGCGGCCAATCGACTCACCCACACCATCGCACCTGATGGCAGTGAGACACGTCAAGAATACGATGCCGCAGGTCGCGTAGTCCGCCTATTCGATCAAGCCGGCAATATGACGACCTATGAATACGACCTGGCCGGACGCAACACCGCCGTCATCAATGCCCTAGGTCAGCGTATGACGTCGGTCTACGGCGCTTTAGGTAATGTCATCCAGCAGATTGATAACTTGGGTCGTGTGACCAGCTTCGTCTATGACGACAAGAACCGTCGCGTAGAGACCGTCTTCGATGACGGCACCTCTAGCTCGGTCGTTTACAACGCCTTGGACCAGAAAATCAGTGAAACCGATCAAGCCGGTATCACCAATAGCTTTGCTTATGACGAAGAAGGTCAACTGGTGTCGGTCACCGAGGCCTTAGGCCAAGTGACGCAATACACCTATGACCGCTTGGGTCAGAAGCTGGAGCAGATCGATGCTGAGGGACGGGTCACCAGTTGGACGTATGACGATTTAGGACGTGTCACTTCGCGCACCTTACCTTTAGGCATGCGTGAGTTCAGCAGTTATGACGCCAACGGTAACATGACACTGCACACCGACTTCAACGGCGCCACCACCCGTTACCAATACGACATCATGAACCGTTTGGTAAGCATGCTCTATGCCGATGGCAGCCAGGAGACCGTTACCTACACGATAAGTGGTCAAAGGGAAACGGTGACCACCAGCCAAGGCACCACCTATTACAGCTATGACCTTATGGACCGGCTGGCCAGCCAGGATAATCCAGACGGCACCTGGATCACTTATGACTATGACGCGTTGGGGAACCGTATCCAGTTGGATACGCCCCATGGGACGACTAGTTACAGCTATGATGCCTTGAGCCGATTACTCAATGTGACGGATGCCGAAGGCGGCACCACCTGGTACAGCTATAACGCGGTGGGCAGTCGCGCCAGTGTCGAACAAGCCAATGGTGTGGTCACCAACTACACCTACGACGTGCTTAACCGCTTAACTTATCAGGAAACCCGAGATAGCGGCGGCGTGCTGCTCACCAGTTACCAATACAGCTTGGGTCTGTCGGGCAACCGTTTATCGGTCCAAGATCACACCGGTCGGGTGGTGAATTATGGCTATGACACGCTCTATCGATTGACCCAAGAACAGATCCTGGATGCGGCGGTGGGTAACCAAACCATCAATTACAGCTACGATCAGGTAGGCAATCGCGCCACCAAAACCGATGCCAGCGGCACCATCACCTACGCCTATGATGCCAATGACCGCATCCTGACCGCCGATGGTGACAGCTACCAGTACGACCTAAACGGAAACACGTTGCAAACGATCCAAGACGGAGAAGTCATCGACTACGGCTATGACGCGCGTAACCGTTTGATTGAGATCTGGGGCCCGCAAGGCAACATCCAGTACCAGTACAACGCCGATGGCATCCGAGTCGCCAGCATCCAAGACGGGGAAGCGACCCGATACCTGGTAGACGCCAACCAAGCCTATGCGCAAGTGATGGAAGAACGGGATGCGTCAGGCTACGTGACGGTGGCTTACACCTATGGCGACAATCTGTTAAGCCAGACCAGAGACGGGCTCAGCAGTTATTACACCTATGACGGACACGGCAGCACCACAGCCTTAACCGATGAAGATGAAACCGTCACCGACACCTACGTATACGACGCCTGGGGCGAACTCTTAGCGTCCACCGGCGAAACCATCAACAACTACCTCTACACGGGCGAACAGTACGACCCCAACGCCGGTTTCTATTACCTCCGAGCCCGCTTCTACAACCCGAGCCTAGGTCGTTTCCACACAATGGATACCTGGATGGGTAGACAGTTCGAACCCGTCACGCTACATAAGTATTTATATGCCAACGCCAACCCGGTGATGAATATCGACCCAAGTGGAAGAAATACTTTGATTGACTTAGCCTTAAGCCGAAAATTCATAGCGATAACCACTGTAGTTGCAACAGGAGCCTTCCTATATCTAAATAATGTGGATCATAGCGGTCCGGTCAAATGGACAGGACTTCTACAATACGTGTCTCTTGGGTTTCTTACGTTAAACGGCCAAGGAGTCAAATTTGACCTAAAATCGGAAAGGATTGGCGGCTACGAAGTCACTGTTTCCGGAATAGCTGTTTTTTATGGTATTTCATTTGGCGCTTCCATTAACGCATGGGAGGGAGTAACATTCATTACGCCGAACGAGACTGCTCAGATGATTGCCAGTCCTAAACTGCATGACGCTTTACCTGATTATTTCTCCGGTATTTCTTTTTGGGGATCCGTATCTACACTCGCGGCTGGAGCTATTGGCAGATCTGATAGCTACATAGCGTTCAATAAGGCTAAGCTGAGCCCCGAGGATCGACATACAGGCTCCGGTCCGCTGAGTGGAATGGTTTGGGACATAGGTGCTGAGTGGTTAGTCGGGTGGTCATTTAATATTAAGATCCACTATCCACACCCGGTATACGCACAATGAGGAGTTACAATCAATTGGGTATTTTTTCAAGGTTAGCAACAACTGCGGCAACATTATTCGTGCTTGGCTGCAACGATACCAGCGATGCGAAACTGAAGATTCATGAAATCGATCTCATGACAAAGACGATCCGCGAACACAAATCAATAGAAATTGACGCCGACTTTAACACGCTAAATCGTAAACTTAGCCATACCGACCGCGCTTATGTTTTGGCCTGCTCATATATGAATGTTCGCGCATTTGACAACGCCCTATTGGTATTGGCAGAAGAAGGGTACGAATCTCATGAAATTCTGCGACTCAAATCCATGATTCATGTCGAACTTGGCGAGTTTGATGAGGCCTTAATGTCGTTAGAAGATCTGCAACAAATTTCGAGTTCTTTACACAACGAGGTCGAGGCGATCTGGATGCTGACGAAGATCTCGCCAACGTCGGGGCTTAAAGGAGCTATTGAACTTCGCCAGCGATTAAGAGGCCTCAAATTAAGAGATCCTTTAAAAGAAAGTCTTTTGTTGCGACTCATGTTTATAAAGACAGAGGCTGAAATCGCACTCGGAAGATTGTCAGATGCTTTGGAGTCGTTGAGTTCTGTTAATGCCACAAACTTGTATTGTGACGAATTATTCAAAATGGGTAAGCTATATGCCGAACTGCAAGCTCATGAAATGAGTCAAATTTATCTCGAGAAAGCGTGTTTTTGCGCAATGGAACAGATGAAAAATGAACCTCGAAATAACGCCTACCTTATGTTTGTTTGCGGTAGGGCTCGGAAAATGATGGGTGCAACAGACGAAGCAATTCAAATGTTTGAACAGAGCCTGGATCTTCCATTCATGACAGAAGAGCTGAAATACAAGGCTATGCTTGAGCTGATAGAGATACATCAGGCTAGAAATGATGAGGATCAGATCAAGAAATGCTTGGAAAGAGGATTACACTTATTCCCGTTTGACGATCTGATGAACGAATTGAACAAGAACGTAAGCGGGATAGGAACCGCATCTTCACCTGTTGGTGACAATGAGTGATGTACTTGTAGATTCGCATATTAAATTGACCCCCCTAGTCGCATATTTTTTTGCCCCCCCCTTTGAAGGTGAAATAGCTGCCATTCGAGGGCGATGAGGGTTGAAAAAGTTGTTTTAATTGAGCCTCCGGATCAGATGGAGGTTTCACTGTGGTTAAGGAGGAGGAAAAATTGGATATCAGGCAAATGCACCGTGAAGGACAGTCGTTAAAGGCGATTTATTGGACAACCCATTCATATAATTTCAACGGTCCATAACTCTCCCATTGATAGCCAGCACTTACTCGCCTCATCGCGTAGAGACATGTGCCGTCGGTTCGTACATTGATGATACCGGGCAATGTTTTCTTGAAACGCCGTTTGGCGACCGAATTTGCGGCGGACGTTGAAAAGTCCAAGTCGCCAAGTGTCGTAGCCATGAAGCGGGACACCACATGTACATAGCCTATAAACACTGGATTTCCGTCATTTTCTGACGAGCGACCATTAAAAGTCAGTCCCCATTGCCTCGACCCAATTAACGCTCAATGGTATTCCACTATCGCTTAACCAGAACCAAGCCAGCTTTACGGCTGACCAATACGGGTACTACCAGTTACAAGCGGTCGCCATCGATAGTCCCGGCAATCAAGGCCAAGCCCAAGAAGAGTTCCTCATCGTGTTTGGCGATGATCTGACCGCACCGGTCGTCATCATCCACACGCCACTGGATTACAGTGAAGTCACAGCCCCCACACCCATCACCATCACGGTGGACGATGAATACCTACAAGACTACACATTAACGCTCAACCGCATCGGCGATAACTGTGCCGAGATCCTGGCCAGCGGTCACCAGAATGTCACCCAAACAGTCGTAGCTGACTTCGATCCCACGCTGCGCAAGAACGGGCTCTACGAACTCGAACTGGAAGCACGCGATGTGGCCGGTCACACCACCCGCACACGGACCGTGACTGAAACCAACCGCAAGGGTTGGATCATACGCGAAACCAGTGCCCGTGGTCAGATCACCGAATACGGCTACGATCAGAGTGGTAACGAAGTCAGCCGCGCCACCACCCGACTCGACGAGTTTGGTCAGGCGCGTACGCTCACCTGGCTTAAGAGCTATGACGCCAAAGGTCAGGTCACCAGTGAAACCAATCCTTTGGGTCACGTCACGCGTACGGAATACGACGCCAACGGCAAGGTCACCGCCACGGTGGATGCCTTGGGCCGCCGTACGACCTATGAGTTCGATGCCTTGGGTAACGCCATCCGCACGGTTTACCCCGACGGCAGCAGCGATGCCACTACCTATGACGCCAACGGTAATGTGCTCACCCAAACTGATCGCTCAGGTTTGGTGACGCGCTTCGTGTATGACACCGCTAATCGCGTCACCCACACCATCGCGCCCGATGGCAGTGAGACAAGACAAGAATACGATGCCGCAGGACGCGTGGTCCGTCAGTTCGATCAAGCAGGCAACATCACCAGCTACGAATATGACCTGGCCGGGCGCCGCACCGCGGTCATCAATGCCCTAGGTCAGCGTATGACGTCGGTCTACGATGCTTTAGGTAATGTCATGCAGCAGATCGATAATTTGGGTCGCGTGACCAGCTTCGTGTATGACGACAAGAACCGTCGCGTACAAACCGTCTTCGATGACGGCACCTCTAGCTCGGTCGTTTACAACGCTTTAGATCAGAAGGTCAGTGAAACCGACCAAGCAGGTGTCACAACCTCATTTGCTTATGATGAACAAGGACAATTGGTGTCGGTTACCGATGCCTTAGGCCAGGTGACACAATACACCTATGACCGCTTGGGTCAGAAGCTCGAACAGATCGATGCCGAAGGACGGGTCACCAGTTGGACGTATGACGATTTAGGCCGTGTCACCTCGCGCACCTTGCCTTTGGGCATGCGTGAGTTCAGCAGTTATGACGCCAACGGCAATATGACGCTGCACACCGACTTCAACGGCGCCACCACCCGTTACCAATACGACATCCTGAACCGCTTGGTAAGCACGCTCTATGCCGATGGCAGCCAGGAAACCGTCACCTACACCATCAATGGTCAAAGGGAAACGGTGACCACCAGCCAAGGCACCACTTATTACGGCTATGACCTAATGGACCGGCTGGCCAGCCAGGACAATCCTGACGGCACCTGGATCACGTATGACTATGACGTGTTGGGGAACCGCATCCAGTTGGATACGCCCCATGGCACGACTAGCTACAGCTACGATGCCTTGAGCCGCTTGCTCAATGTCACGGATGCCGAAGGCGGCACCACCTGGTACGGATACAACGCGGTGGGCAGTCGAGCCAGTGTCACCCAAGCCAATGGTGTGGTCACCAGCTACACCTACAACGAGCTTAACCGCTTAACCTATCAGGAAACACGCGAGAGTGGCGGCGTGTTGCTCACCAGTTACCAGTACAGCTTGGGTCTGTCGGGCAACCGTTTGTCGGTTCAGGATCACACGGGACGGGTGGTGAATTATGGCTACGACACGCTCTATCGCTTAACCCAGGAACAGATCCTGGATACGGCGTTGGGCAACCAAACCATCAGTTACAGCTACGATCAGGTAGGCAATCGCCAGACCAAAACCGATGCCAGCGGCACCATCACCTACAGCTACGACGCCAATGACCGCATCCTAACCGCCGATGGTGACAGCTACCAGTACGACCTAAACGGCAACACGCCGCAGGCGATCGAAGACGGCGAAGTCATCGACTATGGATATGATGCGCGTAACCGTTTAATCGAGATCTGGGGTCCACAAGGTAACACCCAGTACCAGTACAACGCGGACGGCATCCGTGTCGCCAGTATCCAAGACGGCGAAGCCACTCGTTACCTAGTCGACGCCAACCAAGCTTACGCGCAGGTGCTTGAAGAACGAGATGCTTCAGGCTACGTGACGGTGGCTTACACCTATGGCGATGACCTCATAAGTCAAACCCGAGAGGGACTCAGCAGTTATTACGCCTATGACGGACACGGCAGCACCACCGCCTTAACGGACAGCGACGAAGCCGTCACTGACACCTATGTATACGATGCTTGGGGAGAACTCTTAGCCTCCACAGGCGAAACCGTCAACCACTACCTGTACACAGGCGAGCAGTACGATCTCAACGCAGGCTTCTACTACCTACGAGCAAGGTTCTACAATCCAAGCCTAGGCCGCTTCCACACCATGGATACATGGATGGGCAGACAGTTCGAACCAGTGACGCTTCATAAGTATCTTTATGGCAATGCCAACCCAGTCATGTATTCGGACCCTACAGGAAATTTAAGTCTCCTTGAACAAGTGAGTGTGCTCACAATAACAACTTTTGCCCTTAATTCCCTGACTACAGCCTACTCTCTTCATCAGATAACTAAGGGCTCTACGAGGAGGAATAGCCCACTACCTGATGGTATTATCTTAAGCCTTGGAGGAACGCAAGGCACGCGAGGTTTTGCTGGGTCGATCGGTGCAGATTTTGTTTACGAATTCAAATCAGGTGATTTGTGGGCATTTGGAACCGCAGGCCTTGGTGTTTCTCCTATTACATTGTACAAGCAATTTAGATCCTTGGGTGGTAATGCAACTGCTGGATTTATTTGGAATATGGATTCGCCAAAACAGCTAACTGGTTGGGGTATCACCGCTACTTGGCCTATCACAATGATAGGACTTCTGGTACGTTCCTTGACACAGAACAAGTATCCGGGCGATGGTTTTTTGAGGCAACTGGCAAAGAACAACCACAACATCCGAAAGTCGAATTTCTCCGTTCAGTTTGGGTTCTCTGTAGGTGCGAATCCGCCAGCCTTTATTAAGATTGGCGCGAGATCTTTAAATTATTCTTGGGATGCATCCTACTCTCTATCAAAGAAGGTAAACGATCTATCTATTCGAAGCCTATTTCCCAAGAGTCCTAGCAACGACCCACAGATCATAGTTGATCTTTTGAATCAGGTAAATTGATGAGGTTAATATGAAACATGGAATTGATGGATTTTGGGCGGCGTTAGCGCTCCCTACTGCAATTGGTTTATTTCTTTTGGCAACTATACCTTTGGCTATCAAGGACGGATGGTATTTCAATGACCCTTTGTACCATCCAAAAGGAACTGTACGTTGGGAAGAAGGAGTTGATAATTTCAACGAGGGGCTATGGTTCAGAGGAATTTTCGGCCTTGTATTGACAATTGCTCCCATCGCTTCGGTTATTTACGTCAAAACCAAGAGAAAAAAAATCAAATGACGACAAAAGCAATTACGCCTTTGCTTAACTGTCCTGTCCGCATGTCCGGGACGTGATTAAGCCGTGTGGCACGCGCTGAAACTAGGGTGTCCTGTCCACGTGTCCGGGATGTGTTTAAGCCGCTTGGCACGCACTGAAACTAGGGTAAAGTGACTGGATTTGCCAGTTGAGCAAGGTTTTAGAGAACGATTGTGATTAGTTTTTGGGTTACTTGTGCTCCATTTGCGTTAGTGTGGCTTAGTTAGCGCGAAAGTACCCCCACTTTGGACGCATTTCACGCGGACAGTTGGAAAATTGGTGATTTTGGTTTTGATTCGAGCTAACCGGGCTCATGGGCGTGCGATCCATCCTGTGAGCAGTCCGTCCCAGTCGTTGAAGTAACGCGGGGGTTTCCTGTGATTGGTGATTCCTGACCAAGCCATGGCTGGAGTGAGTCCCGCCAAGCTTTGGTGCGAACGAGCATGGTTGTACCAGATTTTGAACGTATCAAGATCGGTCTGGATATATTTGGGAAAACCAACCTTTTGCCACCAAGGAACCAGCCGCTGCTTGAGGGTGCCAAACAAGCGCTCGATCCTGCCGTTCTGCCAGGGACAGAAGGGATCAATGGTCTGTTTGCGGATTCCCAGAAACCAAAAGGCAATTCTCATGCGACGAGAATTGAAAATAAGTTCGTTGTCCGTGCGCACGAACTTTGGCCGACCGTACAGCTCAATCACATCGAGCAAGATGCGCGACACGCCAATGGTGGAACGGTCCACCAGTTTCCGCAGATTAAGCAAGCTTCGGGTGCCGTGATCCAGAATTCCCAGCACAGGAATAGGTTGGTCAGCAGAAAGAAATGTGACATCCATGCCCCAAACTAGGTTACGCGGTCCCTGGCAGCGCTTACGGTTCTTCATCTCCTTACGCATTTCCAGAACTCTGAACGCATGTTGCTTGATCACCTGAGCCACAAACGTCTTACCGACCGACTCAGCTTTTCGGACGTTTCGGGCGTTAAAAGCGGCTGCAATCGCGCGACATCCTTCATGCGGCATCAACGCCTTAAGCCGTATCACTTCCTCGACGACCCAGGCTGGTTTTCTGCAAGCACGTCTCGGTGAGACCGCAATGGGATGTATGGCGCGACGAAGATAACAAGATCTACTCCGCATGCGCCAAATACCCGTTACCATCAAAAGCATCAAGAGAACAACCAGCACCGAGTCCAACACCAACTCCATTAAACACGTTCTCGTCGACCTTCTCGCTGCGCCTGCAACGCACAAAGCGCGAACCCTAACACACAATACAGTTGCTAGGCAGGCAATGTCTTATGGGAAGAGATGCAGCGAGTCGAAGATTCCCGGTCTGTGAATCGAGCGTAGCGAGGTTCGCAAGTCGAATGTAGGGGAGATACGCGTGACTTCGCAGCCACATACCCGAGCACCTCACTCGGGTTCGATGCCCACTGCAAGTACTTCGGTGTGACGAGCACTTCGTCCAAAGCGGTACCTCAGTCGCTCGGGCTCGTGTCGATACGCGCATTCCGCCTGAGGATACCGAACCGAAAATAATCCAAGTGGATGGTCAAATGAAGGTGGGCTATTTCACGCTCACCTTCCAGGACCTGTCCGTGCCACTCGACGGCATCCCTGTCCAAGTGCATCGCACCTTCGATAGCGCCCAAAAGTGTCCTGGTGATTTCGGTTATGGCTGGAACCTGGCCAACGTCGACATCCAAGAGAGTCACCTTCCTGGCGATGGCTGGGAAGTCTATATCGAGCCCGCCAACATCTTTGACCCGAACCGCTTCTTGTGTGCACGTCCGACGGCTACCCATTGGGTGAACCTGACCATGCCAGGCGGCAAAACCGAATCCTTCGAGATGGGTGTCTCGCCTGAATGTGAACTCTGGCAAGCGCCTTACGATTTGCAACCTATCTACACGGCTAGAGACGGCAGCGAAGGCACCTTATTTGCCAACGATAGCTACGCGCTTCAGATCCGCGGTAACCAGTTAGTGGACTACGCTGACCTGAACCTCGACCACGTGTTGGATCCCAGCGAATACCTGTACGTCACGCCTGAAGAGATCACCTTCATCCTCGATCAGGAGGACGGGATCCGGCTTGTTCGTGACCGTGAAGGTAACCAGGTCCAATTCGAGCGTTCCGGTATGTTCCACTCCTCGGGTGTGGCGGTCCGTTTCGATCGTGACAGCCAAGGTCGCATCACACGCATCACCGATCCCCGTGGACAACAGACCGATTACACCTATGACGCTAAAGGCGATCTGGTCGCCGTCACTGATCCCTTAGGTCAACGCGTTGCTTATGTCTACGACGACGATCACAACCTCATCGAGATCATCGACCCCTTGGGTAACGTACCTGCGCGCATGATTTACGATCAGGACGATCGTTTGATCGCGCAGGAAGACGCCAACGGCAACGTCATTAGCTATGAGCACGACATCGCGGGCCGCCAGGAACGGGTCTATGACCGCAAAGGCAACTTGTCGGTGTTCACCTACGATGAGCGTGGCAATGTGCTGGTGCAAACCGATCCGCTCGGTAACCGCATGACGTACAGCTACGATGCCAACGATAACGAGACCAGCGTCACCACCGCCTTCGGCACACCGCTCGCTGCCACCACTACACGGGTGTTTGATGCCAACAATAACTTGCTCTCGGAGACCGATCCTTTAGGTCACGCCGTCAGCTACACCTATGATGCGCGTAAACAACCGCTCACCATCGATGACGCGTTGGGCAACACCTCCAGCTTCAGCTACAACAGTTTCGGTTACCCACTCACCATGACCAATGCGTTAGGGGAAGTCGCAACATCCAATTACAGCGGCAATAGCGCGGGCAACTTGGTCACCACCACCACCGATCCGCTTGGTTATCAAGCCTCAACTGAGACCAATCGCAATGGCTGGATTGTGCGCGAAACCAGTGCCCGTGGTCAGATCACAGAGTACGGTTACGATCAGAGCGGCAACGAAGTCAGCCGCGCCACCACCCGACTCGACGAGTTTGGTCAGGCGCGTACGCTTACCTGGCTTAAGAGCTATGACGCCAATGGTCAGGTCACCAGAGAAACCAATCCTTTGGGTCATGTCACGCGCACCGAATACGACGCCAATGGTCAGGTCACCGCCACAGTGGATGCCTTGGGTCGCCGCATGACTTATGAGTTTGATGCCTTGGGTAACGCCATCCGCACGGTTTACCCGGACGGCAGCAGAGATGCAACCAGCTATGACGCCAACGGCAATGTACTTACCCAAACCGATCGCTCAGGTTTGGTAACGCGCTTCGTGTATGACGCGGCTAATCGACCCACCCACACCATCGCACCCGATGGCAGTCAGACACGGCAGGAATACGATGCAGCAGGACGCGTGGTCCGTCAATTCGATCAAGCCGGTAACATGACGACCTATGAATACGACCTGGCCGGACGCCGCACCGACGTCATCAATGCCCTAGGTCAGCGAATGACGTCGGTCTACGACGCTTTAGGTAATGTCATCCAGCAGATCGATAACTTAGGTCGTGTGACCAGCTTCGTGTATGACGACAAGAACCGTCGCGTAGAGACCGTCTTCGACGATGGCACCTCTAGTTCGCTCGTTTACAACGCTTTAGACCAGAAAGTCAGTGAAACCGATCAAGCCGGTGTTACGACCAGCTTTGCTTATGACGAAGAAGGACAACTGGTATCGGTCACCGATGCCTTGGGCCAGGTGACACAATACACATATGACCGTTTGGGTCAGAAGCTAGAGCAGATCGATGCTGAGGGACGGGTCACTAGTTGGACGTATGACGATCTGGGCCGTGTCACCTCGCGCACCTTGCCTTTGGGCATGCGTGAGTTCAGCAGTTATGACGCCAACGGTAATATGACGCTGCACACCGACTTCAACGGCGCCACCACCCGTTACCAATACGACATCCTGAACCGTTTGGTGCGCACGCTCTATGCCGATGGCAGCCAGGAGACCGTCACCTACACCATCAGTGGTCAAAGGGAAACGGTGACCACCAGCCAAGGTACCACCTATTACAGCTATGACCTGATGGACCGGCTGGCCAGTCAGGACAATCCGGACGGCACTTGGATCACGTATGACTATGACGTGTTGGGGAACCGTATCCAGTTGGATACGCCCCATGGCACCACCAGCTATAGCTACGATGCCTTGAGCCGCTTACTCAATGTGGTCGATGCCGAAGGCGGCACCACCTGGTACAGCTACAATGCGGTGGGCAGTCGTGCCAGTGTCACTCAAGCCAATGGCGTGGTCACCAACTACACCTACGACGAACTTAACCGCTTAACCTATCAGGAAACCCGCGATAGTGGCGGCGTGCTGCTCACCAGTTACCAATACAGCTTAGGACTGTCGGGTAACCGATTAGCGGTACTCGATCACACGGGACGGATGGTGAACTACGGATACGACACGCTCTACCGTTTAACCCAGGAACAGATCCTGGATGCGGCGTTGGGCAACCAAACCATCAGTTACAGCTACGATCAGGTAGGCAATCGCCAGACCAAAACCGATGCCAGCGGCACCATCTCCTACAGCTACGACGCCAATGACCGCATCCTAACCGCCGATGGTGACAGCTACCAATACGACCTAAACGGCAATACGTTGCAGGCGATCGAAGACGGCGAAATCATCGACTACGGCTACGACGCGCGTAACCGCTTAATTGAGATCTGGGGTCCACAGGGCAACACGCAGTACCAGTACAACGCAGACGGTATCCGCGTCGCCAGCATCCAGGACGGCGAAGCCACCCGATACCTGGTGGATGCCAACCAACCCTATGCTCAGGTGCTCGAAGAACGAGATGCGTCAGGCTACGTGACGGTGGCTTACACCTATGGCGACGATCTGTTGAGCCAGACCCGAGACGGCCTCAGCAGTTACTACGCCTACGACTAGAGATACAGCGGGACACCACAGCATTAAAGCCAATAAACGCTTGATTTTTCGTTCTTACGAACCCATATTTTCTCCATCAACTCAGTCAGTGAGGTGCTTTATGTCTCGAGTTTCACGTTTGAAGTCACATTTAGATGGTCAGGCCTATCACGTTATGAATCGAACGGTGCGTCAGTCGTTCTTTTTTGATGACGACGTCACCAAAGAGTGGATCTATCAGGAAATCCTTGAATTGGCCT
>JAJDCL010000021.1 GCA_029260875.1 Candidatus Saccharimonadota bacterium | reverse complement strand
GTACCATGCAAAACAGCTTAACAAATGGGCCAAAGCCAAGCCACATTTTGAAGACATTATATTTACCGGTTTTATCCCTGATCAAGAGTCTAAATGGTACTACGAAAACGCCAGGGCGTATGTATTCCCTTCTTTAAGCGAGGGGTTTGGGCTTCCGGGCTTAGAAGCCATGATGCATGGCTGCCCCGTCGTCAGCAGTAACGCCACATGCTTGCCAGAAGTTTATGGTGAAGCGGCGCATTATTTTGACCCCGAAGACGTGGCAGACATGGCCGCTAAAATACATGAGGTCCTAACAAAAGAATCGCTTAGAACAAAACTCATAGAAAACGGCTACAGACAGGCCAAAAAATATTCCTGGCAAAAAATGACCGAACAACATTTTGAGGTTTTCAGCTCACTCGGAAAAAGGTAAATCTACTAAGCGCGCTGTGAGGGCGGCTCTTCCAAAACCACTTCAAAATTCTGCCAAGCATCTGTGAAGCACGTTCGCGTAGCACAGGATCTTCAGACTCTAGGTAAGTTTTAAGACAGGCCACATTTACCAGCGCGTCAGCCCCCATACAACTAATATCAGCTTCCGATCCCTCACGAATTTCCTTCTCTGACTTTCCGAGAGCTTCAGATCTTCTCTTTTAATAGGAACGACGTTGCCGCCAAAATTTGTCATACTTTTATCTTACGAATAAATTGCCGCTCGACACAAGCTTCAAGATGATCCGGGCGAGGGCTTTATTTACGTAAGCTCTCTAGCCTCAAGCAATAGAGTTTTTGCTCGTTCTCTTACTTCTAAGTACTCGGAGCTCATGAGCTCTGCAAGTCCTCTTAGAGCTTCTACTGCACGAGCGCCATGGTTGTCGGCTTTTATTAATTCTTGTTCGCGCGACTGCCAATGTGATAAAAATTCACCTTGTCCTGCTTCGCCACACTCTACGGGATGCCCTAGGAATGCATTGCTTTTCATGTCTTTGATTATGCTAACACACCGTCAAAATGCAAGCTTAAGAAGTAAATAATGCTTCCTTAACTGCGTGCTTGATCTGGTCCATAGCAGCGGCAACATTTTCATTAATGTACAGATCGGGTACATCCGAATCATCGTGCACTGCAAAAACAGCAAAAGTACCTTCCTCACCACATTCATCGTAGTTGTATCCCAGTTGAATGCGCCCAGCCAGCGGAAAGAGAAATTCATGAAGCGCATAAAACGAACGGTAAGGCGCAACATTGGCTTCTAAAACTTCAACGTCATTTAATGTTTCCGTGCAGCAAGCGCCCAAGAGCTGAAGAGCACCATCATAGACTTCACGCCAGTGTTCGCCAGCTTCAGCTGAAAGAATTTTTGTTTCGGCAACTATACTTTTCATACGTACCTTTAAAACAATTATTCGCCAAACGAGCAATAAACACAAGTAAAATCTGAGTTTATTAGGTAGTTGTCACAATATTAAAAAGATTGTAAACTTACATTAATAATCTTATGGCGTATCAACTTGAAGCTGATCCCCAACTACTGAGCTCAGAATATTGGGGTCTAGATATTGATGACCTCAATAGTTTTGCAGACGAGGTCGAGGCACCGCTTTTATCGCGCGTAGCTTATCGAGCCGCGGCCCGAAGACTAGTAACGTGTCTGAGCGAGGTAATGCTGGATAATTACATAGAGCAGTCTTTCCCGGCACGTATGTTTGACCCCTCGCACAATGAACTCAACGACGGTAGCGTAGTAGTGATTCTGAGGGAGCAGGTCATGAAGGCATTTCTGCCAGAAGATAAAGAATTGAAGTGGAGCGATGCCGATGATAACAAGAATTCTCCACCGTTATCACACCCGATCGCCGCGTATTGGCGGCGCAATCAGACCGGTCAAATAGAAAATTTTGGTAGAGAGACTGTTTTATTCCCTGATGGCGTAAGCCGCTACGATCGCTTTGCAGAGATGGGCGTATTAAGTACCGCGCCAAGCGGAGATAGGCGCGTCAAGTGCTGGGATCTGGATGAAGTGTCTGTAACTCCTGACATGTTTACCGTACCGGTATCTAAGCCCAAAGTTAATCGTATAGTTGAACTTTGTCCACTTTTTATTGATATGCCAATCGCTATCAAGACAACGGTATCACCAGAAGTGACTATAAGAATGATAGAGCGTATTACAGATATACGCGTTATTAGAACTGCCGAAAACGACAACGATCAAGCTACTTTTCTACGGCTGAGGGAACGAATCACAAACACCGCAAACGATATAAGCAGCCTACTCCTACCTACACCCGTACCCATACCGGCCTAGGTGTAATTTCACTGCGCAAAGTTTCTTTGATTAGTTAGGCTCTGGCACAAACCACTCCACGTCTTTAAAACTCATTTCGGGGCTGGCGATTACGTATCCATCGTCGTTGCCGATGCGTGCTGTTAGGGTATAGCCTGTGCCCCATGCCCCCAACAATAAGGCCTTAGCCAGGTAAGTAGTTGGCTTATGAATATTGCCATTGGGTTCAGCAACATGTACGTCAGCTTCACCGTTCCTGATGTTCGCCACGGCATCTCTTATATGTGGCAGCAAAGTAAAAAAATGATAGGCGCCTTCACGTAGCTCATCAGGTAGACCGTCAATTATCGACTTCTTTTGATCGCTAAGCCTGTCTTCCTTCGCTTGGTTGGCTGTATTTTGGATATTAAATTCGTCTTTGGTTATGTGGCCTCTTAAGTGATCCCTGCTTAATTTTGTAGCTTCTGATGCTACTATCCCTAGTTGTTGGCTTACAATAACAGCTGCGTCAAAAAACATTAAACCCTCTACGTCAGGGATTGGTTCTAGTTCGGGCAAAATCATAATTCAATAAACCTTATTTATTATCACGTTACATCCTCTGCTCGGTTGAGTCAATCAAGGTAAAGGCTTGGTAGCTTCACGCGAGAAGGGGACAGCCTCATCCGGCACCATACCAGGCAAGGCTATAGGGGCCTATTAGAGCTTTGTGGCTTGAGTTCTTGGTTATGCTGTTCTTTCACTTCTTCTAAAGACATCCAGGGGCAGGCTGTCGTTATTACTCCATCAACAATCCCAAACAAACTATATCCAGTCGCACGAGCAGCTAGCAATAGAGCTTCCACATAATCTTCTTCTGTTCTGTCCGCTGGTATTGAAATGTGTGACGCATTGTCCAGGTCATTGTTTTTCAATGCAGTCTCAATCCCGCGTATTTCAGACAACATCTCATAGAAAGTCAGGGCAACATCAGGGCTGATATCCATACCGCTGCTTTCAGCCAACCGTTTTACTTCCGCATAAGATAGCTCTTGTGTGGCAGCAACAAGAAGCATTGTTGCTCTTTTTTGTTGGGTTGTTTCAGGTGTCTCGGGCTCTTCATTCAGCCTGTCTAGATCTGTACGTAGCAATTCTAGTTGATCCTGCTCTATACCAGCCACATTTAAAAGGTCTTCGTAAAAATTCGCTCTTGCGGAGAAAAATCAGGGCTAAAATCAAACTCTGGGGTTGTCATAATAATCTCTAAATTTACTAAAAAGTTATTACCAATATAGTCAAACTGTACGGCTTTTAATATTCTGGCGGCTTTTCAACTGTATGCAAGAAGATATTTGCAAGATCAGCAAACAGTTCCGGCGATCCAACCCGCCCACAAAATCCTTAAGAAGTATACGGTCTTTAGGCTTTGGCTGTGGCTCATTCTCCAAATAGCCCATACACTTCATTGTATATCTCATCCCTCACCACGCAACCACAAGCAACATCAAATACCCTAGACTATTATTTTACAGCCTGAATAATCATACCTGCTACAATACTGCTTATGAAAAAATCCTTTCTCAAATCAAATAATAAAAATAAGGCACAAAACAACAAAAATGCAGCCTGGAAGATTAGCGTTATTATATTGGCCCTGCTTTTGGGGCTACTCATGTACTATGTAGCCAAGGACGAGAGCGCAGTAGAAAAAGACAGGCAACGTTTTGAAACAACTGAATCTAAGCTTGAAACCCTAACAAATGCTGTTGTGACGAAGCTAGGCAAACCAGATGCTGAGACAAGTAAAAATAGTTGTGGCAGGGCTAACTTAAAATCTTCAAGGGGACCGTTAACCTGTAGTATTTCATACAGTTATGCATATATAGTAACTGGTATTGAGCAGGCTGAAACTATGGTGTCTAGTGTTGAGGAAATTATACGCGCCCGCAATGACTCGTTTACTGTGATCAAGCCATTAGCTAGATCGTTTAAACAAGTCCCGGCAAATATCAAAACCCCAGGGATTGACAGCGATTTTACCGCTGATAATGAAGGTATGAGGTGTGGTGCGACTTATTATTACGTACCCGCAAATGCGTTCTTTGGTAATCTTATCGCTGACCCCAATAAAGAAAATATATCAATAAACATCGGGTGTGGCGATGGGGCTAGGGCCGAGTATTACCCATCAAGTAATTAGATTATCGAGTAATATGTTGCGTGCCCTACGAGTAATATATTATACTTCACCTTAATAAGGTGATTGACTCTCATCAAGGTGGTTTTGTGAGAAGATTAATTTTACTTCTGGGTGTTATCGTGTTGCTTTTACCCGTTTTTCAGCCCACATTAAAACTATGGGCGACCACTAGCTCTATATGGGTCAACGATAAGTCGCTTGAGATAGTTCAAGACGGCAGCCAAGAATCAATCGAAAACTACGCTTATCTTGTTTATCCTAATTGCTCCTACACCACGCTTAAAACTCAAAACTACCTATGGGGTATAAATAAATGGATAAGGACCAAAGATAAAACAATTTATGGCTGCGCCATGCAGACACCACTAGGTATAGTCATGCGGGCTTCAGCAGGAGTGTACGTACAATTTGCGGGTACCGAGCATGCGCAGCTGCTAATCAATACATCAAATCGGAGTCTTCGCGTTACACCCGTTCCCGGGCAAAGAACTTTAATAGTCGGAGGCGGCATTAATTGGGTGACTAACGTGCCTTATAAAACGTACTTTTTTTATAATATAGCCGCCGCTGGCGAGAGTGTTATCCATAGGAATGAAAGAAAATTTCAAGTCCGCTCATATCCTCAAGAGTTTCTTGATGAAAATGGTTCAACTCTGCCAATATCAAATATCTTCTTATCAAACAATGGCGAATGGATGGTGGCTGTTGTAAAAAACGTGTTAATGCGCTTGCATATACAGTCTAAATCTATGCAAACTTTTGCTAACACAAGTTTGGGGGGTGGAAGCGGTTATGTTATGGCTATTAGTAATGACGGTAGGTATGTAGCCTCACAGGCTATACAGTACGGGCAAGGAGGCGGTACTTATATATACGACTTGATTACATGCCACCTAAACCAGTCATACACTTTAACCATACATACAGCCCCCGGGTGCGGAGAGCGCAATTTAATCACACTCCTCAGATCCTCAATAAACAATTTTAACTCTATGGGTTCCTTGAGGTTTAGTTTTGACGATCAAGTGCTTACCGGTATGGTGAGATACTGGAAAACAGCCAACAAAAGTGTTACCGGTCAAAAATATGTGGCTATTCATAATTCCGGATACCAAAGACCAAGTCTTGAGTATATGGCACTCGGGGATTCTTTTTCAAGCGGCGAAGGAGACACTCAGGGTGGTGCCTGGTACGAGCCAGGCACCGACACCGATGAAAATAAATGCCATATCAGCAGGCGAAGCTACCCGTACCTGTTGGCGGAACAAATCGGTCTACATATTGGTCCAAACAGAACACCAGGGGTTAATAGTATGTTTCATAGCATTGCATGTAGTGGTGCAATAATTGACGATTTTGTCAGGGTAGACGAGGATTATGAGGGGCAAGTCGCGGATGAAATACGTAAAAGAGACAGGGATGTTGAGGATATTTTAACCAATTATAGGCCTGGATACTTAGCCCAATTAGAATTTGTTCAAAAATATCAACCAAAAGTTTTGACACTTTCGGTTGTTGGTAATGATATAGGATTCAAGGATAAGCTTGTGCGTTGCTTTGAACCAGACACCTGCTTTAACACCTATGAAGACAGGGTAGAAGTTGCTAAAGAAATTGAACGTAAGTTTGATAACCTGAATTTGATGTACCAACAAATTAAAAGCGCCTCCCCCTCAACTAAACTCTATGTAGTCGGTTATCCTCAAATTATTTCTACAACCGGATCGTGTGGATTTAACGTCCGACTTAATGAAAAAGAAAGGGTGTTTGCAAGAGAATTAGTCACTTACTTAAACGCGGTTATCGAGGCAGCTGCGGATCATAGCGGGGCAAGCTATGTAGATGTAGAGAATTCTTTTTCTGGTCGCGAACTCTGTAGTGGCGCAGAAGATAAATCATTAGCCGTAAATGGCATTACTGCTGGAAACGATATTTTCGGTGTTATAGGCAACGAGAGCTATCACCCCAACCCCTTAGGTCACTCGCTCTTGGCTGCCAAAGTAAAGGCACAGACCTCTGGCCTAACAAGCCCTGCGCCCCTAGCAAACACCAATATAACCACCCCATCATACACTGAGCAACGATTTACAAAACTCCTCGATGCCCCAAAATCCAACCGTGAACTTAACCAACTAAACTACGATGACGATAAAGGTAATAATATTCTATACCGCCAGACCTGGTGGCAAACAGCAATATCGGGCACAAAAAACGCTCTTCAGCCCCGCACAATGTATTCTGTATGGTTAAACTCTAACCCTGTGAAGCTCGGTGACTTCCAAAGCGATGATAAGGGCGACTTGCTGGTCAACACACTCATCCCTCCGGGCGCGGAGCCTGGGTTCCATACGCTACATATTTACGGCAAAAATGTTATTGATGAGAATGTTGATATTTACCGAACTGTGTACGTGGCTTTCAGCGAGAACGATCTTGACGGTGACGGCGTCTTAAATGAACAAGACTCTTGTGATGCATTTGAGCCCTCAGGAGCAGACGCCGACCAAGACGGAGTTGATGATGCGTGCGATAGTTTTATGGACGAAGCCTTTGTGGTAGGCAGTGATTCAGAAAATCCCAAACCCCCTGAAAATAACCCCAAAACAGATGCTGGCGATCACCCGGCGCTCGCAACACTAGCCACACAACCAGCTTCCACAGCCACACATCAAGAGCTTAACAATATTGCTATCAATACAACGCGCCTCGTGTTGGGCGACCACAACATAGCCAACAAGAGCATCACACCCCAACCACAAGTTGCCGCTGCGGCGAGTATAAATAGCAGGGCAATCCTCAACAACCCAACTCAACCCGACACTAAAAAGAATGCAGCCGACATTGAAAAATATGTTATACCCATCACAATAACATCCTTGTTTCTCTTGCTCCTAACCCCCCTAGCCTTACAAAAAATATACAAATCCCATTAGCCTCCACAACCTATCATTAAAAACCATACTTAATCATGCAATTGCACACTTAAGTATGGTTTAATTAAGTTATGAGCGATAGTCGAAGGGACACAACAAGCGCGATCGTAGATGGAATATTAAGATTCGTTGCGACAGGTGGGTTCGTGACCGCTTCTCTGATTCTTCCTAATGCTTCGCAAATTTTTGACAAATCTTTAAATGGGATATTTGAAGAGCTTGATGAAAGAAGGCGTAAACGAGAAGTGCGCAGAATAGTAAACTACATGAAACAAAGAGGCCTCATAGTATATAGGTCACGGGATTATGAACACGGCATTCAAATAACCCGCAAAGGCCAGCAACGTTTAAGACAAAAAGTCTATGATGAATTATCTGTACCTACACCTGAAAAATGGGATAGAAAATGGCGTCTGGTTTTTTTTGATATCCCGCTTGAGGCAAGCAAAAATCGTAATAAATTAACAGCCAAATTAAGACAGCTTGGGTATCAGCCTCTACAAAAAAGCATATGGATACACCCTTATCCTAGTCGTGCACAAATCGAGGTTGTAGCTGAAAAATTAAAGTTTAGAACGTTTATTACTTATGTCGAAATTGATAAGATAGATTACGAAAGCAAGCTCCGCTCTAGATTTAAATCCCTCCTTAATAAAACGTCGTCTTAAAGCCAAACTATGCTTTCAAATAATTGCTATACTAAACTGTGCAATTGCACAGTTTAGTATAGTTTGGGGGCTTGTGTAAGTGAGAAGTTGGGGGGTTAAGTTGGGGGGTTAAGTTGGTCTTTTGGAGTGTCTGTTCTGGGATTTTTTTCGGACTTTGTGATAGTTTCGGAAGGTTTTAGAATTATGTGGCGGTCGCGCCCTTCGCCTACTGATTCTGTTAGTAGCTCACTTTCTGAGGCTAGTTTGTGGATTATGCGACGGTCAGCTGCGTTCATGGGGCGCAGTTCCATGGATTCGCCTGTTTCTTTTACCCTGCGGACCCAATCCTCTGCTGTTTCCACCAAACGGTCGGCTCGAGCTTTTTTGTACCCCGCTACATCTATATTTACGCGGTTGTATTGGTAGCCGTTGTTTTTAAGCGCGTTACTGGTAATAAACTGCAAGGAGCGCATGGTGTCGCCCCTTTGGCCAATCAAAAAACCATTCATATGGGTACTGGGGACATTAAGCTCTATAACCTCGTCTTCGGCGGTGGCGCGTATTTCTGTGTTTAGCCCGTAAAAAGATAAAAGGTTTTCAAGGTATTTCTTTGCGTACTGAATAGCCGATTCAAGATCCGCTCTTTCTCCATCCATCAACGTTTTCTCCGTTTTTTCTTAGAGGAAGTTTTCTTTTTGTTGGGGCGATCTATGACCTCGCCTTCTATAACCTGTTTTTGGGTAGATGAGCTAGCTGATGCTTCTAATTCTACTTCGTCCTGTCGCAATACCCGGCTTTGCTGTATATAGGCAACCAGGCCGCTCACAAACCAATAAAGCGCCAGCGCAGATGCCAGGCCAACCGTAAATATAAATATGAGCACCGGTATAAAGTAGCGCATTGTGCGACCAGTAGCTGCCTGAACTTCTGCTTGGTCAGCCTGCTTGCCTGTGCTGGCTTCTTTCAGGATTTTACGTAAAGAGCGCGACTCTTTATCTGTGGGCATTAATTGTTTGCTTTGGTAATACTGGGTTATTGCGCTCCCAAAAACAAGTGCTAGCGCCGGTAGATAGATGCCGTTTTGAGATACTGCGCTTCTAGTAAGATCAACAAACCCAAGGAGCGTCATATCAAACTTGTTAATGTCGCTGCCTAGTTGTTTGAGCCACGAAAAATTCTTCATCCACTCATACGAGTTGACCAATAAAGCTTCCGGGCTGACGATAACCCGCTGCAAACCATGATACAGACCAATCAATATAATTATTTGGACAATAATTATACCTATACTGGCAAAGGGTTTAATCTCGCGCTCTTTATACAGAGCCATGAGCATTAGTGATTCTTGTTGGCGATTACCCTTAGACGCCTGCTTAATGCGGCGAATTTCTGGTTGTAGCTCCCGCATGGCTTTTGTGTGGTGCAGCTGTTTTTTTACTAGTGGCCACATGAGCAAACGGATAGTAATTGTAAAAATGACTAGCGCTAGCCCAAAATTATGGCCCGGGAGAAGAGCATAAATAAAAACGAGCAGATTGAAAATTGGTTTTACTATAAGTAGTTCAAACATGGCACTCCTGAGTCTTTACACCCTATGATATCACGGACTATGCCGGAGTTAGATGATGTTTGCTTGCTTTAGCTGCTCGTGGATCATATTGTGTAGCTTGTCGCTGCTAAGCTCTGTAACTTGCTCGTGGAAAACCGTAAAAACAATATCGTACGGCTTGGTTATCCCGCCTTCTAAAAGGCGAACGGTCTCATAAATACGTCTTCTTATGCTGTTACGAACAACCGCTGATTTACTAACCTTCTTACTAACAACAACCGCCATGCGATAGGCTTGACGCCGGGGGTTTTGTGCATATTTTAGTGAAAGCAGTGGCCCTCGCACGGTGTGGCCGTTCTTATACAAAAAACGAAGACTGCCATAACCGTGGAATCGGTGGGTTCTAGAAATCATATATTTAAGCGTACGGCTGAAGTTAGAAAGTTAAAAGCTTTTTAAGCAGATAGGGTTTTGCGGCCCTTGTCGCGTCGGCGTTTCATAACCGCCTTGCCCGCTCTTGAGGCCATACGCTTCATGAAACCATGCTCCCGAGAGCGGTGACGCTTTTTTGGTTGAAAAGTTTTCTTTGGCATAAGTCATTAGTCTATCTTATCTACCCCTGTTAGTCAACAGGGTTATATAAACTTAGTTTGTTGTGTGGAATTGACAATAGAAAGCCACAGATATAGAGTTGTTATCCACTTTTTACAGGTGTTTATCCACACATTTACAGATAGTGGTTTTATTTGTGTATAAAGTCTTATCTGTTTGCCGATTTTTTAAAGACGCGGTTGTTTTACTAAGTTTGCTTGTGGAAAACTTTAGAAACTTTGCTATTATGAAGGTCAGATCAAAACCATTAACGAGGAAGTGTGATGCAAGATAGTTTATGGCAGGCCGTTTTAGGCGAAATTGAACTATCTGTTTCACGCGCTAGCTTTGTAACTTGGTTTAAGAACACTAGGTTGTTGCGCTACAAGGACGAGATATTGGTTATTGGTGTCCCTAATGTGTTCATAAAGCAACAATTGGAGCAAAAATATAACAGTTTGGTAGTAAGCACTCTTAGTAAAAACGGCATAAGCCCTCAAAGGGTTGAATATAAAATTCACTCTGGTATTACGCCTTCGCGAAAAGAAGAGGATGACACTGTTATCCTTAGTGATAAGTCTGCAAATCAAGTTTCTAGCCGGCCCAATGTCACCACACTCACCCACACATACAGGCAAGGCTTAAACGACCGTTATACTTTTGAAAATTTTATTGTTGGCTCTGGTAATGAGCTGGCATACGCAGCATGTCAGGCGATTGCCTCTAGCCCAGGCACCAAATACAACCCGCTTTTTGTGTATGGTGGTGTAGGGATTGGTAAGACCCATCTTATTCAAGCAGTTGGTAATGCTGTTAGGGGTAATAAGCCAGGCGCGCACGTGGTTTATGTTTCTACCGAGCAGTTTGTCCAAGAGTTTTTAGACGCGATACGATTCAAAAAAAATACTGATTTTGCTGGTTATTACCGTAGTGCAGATGTGTTGATTATTGATGATGTCCAGTTTATAGCCGGCAAAGAAAAGACACAAGAAGAGTTTTTTCACACTTTTAATGCGCTTCATCAAGCCAATAAGCAGATAATTATTAGTAGTGACAAACCGCCGAAGGACATCCCCACGCTTGAGGAACGCTTAAGGTCTCGTTTCGCACAAGGAATGGCGATCGACATGCAAAACCCCGATTTTGAAACGCGTTGCGCTATCGTCCAAACCAAAGCAAACACTATTGGGGCCACACTCCCCCCAGAGGTTGTAGACTTTTTGGCCAATCTTATACAAACAAACATAAGAGAGCTTGAGGGTGCTTTAAATCAATTGTTAGCCTTTTGTGATATGCGGGGGCTTGAGCCGGATATTGGTGTTGCTACTAGTCTACTTGGGGGTAATAGAACACGGCCAAAACACATAAGCGCTAAACAAATAGTAGAACGCACAGCTAAGCATTTCCAGATTCCTCTTGAAGATATTTTGGGGCCTAAGAGGGATAAAGACATTGTAGTCCCAAGGCAGATTGCTATGTATATATTACGTAGTGAGCTGCACTTAAGCTTCCCTAAAATCGCCCGCGAGCTTGGTCGTAAAGACCACACAACGGCCATACATTCAGTTGAAAAAATTGAAAAAGAAGCTAATTATGACTCTGATATACGTAGCGCCATCACGGAAATAAAGGAACGTTTATATGTATAAGTTGTGGATTAATAGTGTAAGGGTTGTGGATATTTTGTGTGGTTTGTACACAAGCATATTTAATATTGGTGGGTGGTTGTGTAGAAATATAGTTTTTCACACAGCTTATAAGATTTTTTTACCATTATTTTCCCACAAACAAAAACCGTTTTCTAATCTGTTTATTATTTTTATACACCCTTTCCACAACCCCTATAACTTAAACAACTATATAAATTAATAAGTAGGAGTAGTAATGAAATTACAAGTAACCCAAGAAAATCTAAGTAAAGCGCTTAATTCAGTTGCTAAAGTTGCTAACACTAGAAGCACCTTACCTGTGCTCGCTAACGTCCTTTTTAAAACGGTTGGTAATAGGCTGAGTATTGCTGGTACTAATTTAGACATAGCAATAACCCATTACATAGGTTCAAAAGTGATGGAAGAGGGCGCGATTACAGTACCCGCAAGATTAATGCAGGATTTTATTACTAGTCTCCCCTCAAGTGTTATTTCTCTTGAGTTAGATGAAAATAAACTTCATATTAAAACAGATAAATACCAATCTACTATCAATGGGATGTCAGCCGAAGACTTCCCTGTTATGCCCGATATTAGTAAAGGAACCGAATGGAATATACCCGGGAAAGCTCTAAAATCAGCCCTACAACAGGTTGTGGTTGCCGCATCCACTAACGAAACAAGGCCGGTTCTAACGGGTGTGTTTCTGCACAGCCACGAAGGTGTTCTGTATGCTGTCGCAACAGATAGTTATCGTTTAGCGGAAAAAACATTAATCTCCACTAAAGAGGAAATTAAATTACTCGTACCAGCAAGCGCAATGCACGACTTACTGAGAATATTAACCGACTACGAAGAGGATGTGCAAATAGTCCATAACGATCAGCAGATACTTTTTAAGGCTGGAGATGTGGAATTAGTAACCCGACTCATTGAAGGGTCTTATCCAGACTATAGAAAACTAATCCCTAAAGAATTTAAGGCTAAAGCCACACTAAAAAGAACAGAACTCACCAACGTTACAAAAGTGTCCAGTCTTTTTGCCCGAGAGAGCGCTGGGAGTATCACAATAAGTTTAGATGAGAAAAAAGGAGAGCTTAGTGTTCGTTCAATTGCCTCTCAACTAGGGGAAAATTCATCATCTGCTGATGCAAAAATTAGTGGCAATGGTAGTATTACACTTAATTCAAAATATTTACTTGACGCCCTAAATGTTTTTAGTGGAGACAATATAACCCTTTCATTTAATGGGAAATTAGATCCGGCCACCTTGTTTGATGCTGACAATAAAGACTACCTACACGTTGTTATGCCATTAAAAAGTTAATTACTTAGCTACAATAAAACCATGGTTGAAGACATACGCCTACAACACTTTAGATCGTATAGTGATGAATCTTTCGAGTTTGAGCCTGGGGTTAATATTATTGTTGGGCCCAACGCAGCCGGTAAGACCAACCTATTAGAAGCTATCCAAATAATTTGTCTAGGCAGCTCTTATAGGGCTAGTGACACCAACCTGATACAAAAAAATGAAACCTGGGCCCGGGTAGACGCACACACCAGTTTTGGTCCACGAACGATTAAGTTTACACAGCCCGCCCGGCCAGGTGGTCGTATTGAAAAAACCCTTAAAATAGCCGACAAAACTCAGAAAATACTTCCCCACAACAAAACCATACCGGTTGTGTTATTTGAGCCAAATCACTTACAACTTTTAACCGGGCCAAAGGAACTAAGAAGAAACTTTATTGATGACCTTCTAGAACAAACAATAAATAGCTTTGGTCTGCTCAGACGACAATACAAACGCGCGCTAGCCCAGCGCAATGCTCTTCTAAAAAAGGGGCCAGACCAGGCCCAACAGTTGTTTGTGTGGAATGTGCGACTCAGTGAGATGGGCGGAGAAATCGCCAACCACAGAGAGGGGCTTATAAAGGATTTAAACCGAAATATTCACAAAATATATAATGACATAGCAGGCACAAAAAATAGCGTTACAATCCATTATGAGAGTACCTGCGCCCCAAACAATTACGGGTCGCAGCTACTAAAAAAACTTGAAGCAGCAGAAAGTATAGATTATCAGCGCGGGTTTACGGCTTACGGCCCACACAGAGATGATTTTGTTGTTGGCTTAAACCAAAGCCCCGCGGCAAGCACTGCTTCTAGGGGGGAAATTAGAACCCTGCTCCTAAGCCTAAAATTAATGGAACTACAAATTGTAGAAAAAGTACGCTCCAAAAAACCAATACTTTTACTTGACGATGTTTTTAGCGAGCTAGACGGAGCGAGGCGACGAGCCCTAACAGAGTTTCTGAAAGATCACCAAACTTTTATAACAACCACAGACGCCGATATAGTAATCCAACACTTTATGGACAAGGCCCATATTATCCCTATTACAAACCAAGCTTAGTAAATTGATGGTTCGATTATTTCGTAATTTATTTGATAAGAATTAGGGTCAAGGTTTTTAGATTGTATATAGTCCAAAACCTCTTGCTTGTACTCAGTTATAGCGACATCACGATCAGTTACAACATCAACCTTTGAGAGTAGTATCTGGGCGGTCAACACGGGTACGGATTGACCGTCAGTTGTTGCAGTAAGCTTAAAGTGAAGGCCGCCGTATGGTACGTGTCCAAAAATTGTATCGGTGGTGCTTTTTTTGTCACCCGCTTGATCGTCTAAAATAGCTTGCTGCTCTTCTTTGGATAGTGATTCAAATGGTATATAACGTGCAGTGAAACTATAGTCATAAAAATCTATAACCTTGCCATCAGTTGCACTAATATTCCTGAGTTTAATAGAATAATTTTTACCATCATCAAGTGTGTCAAGTTTTATCCGCAGTCTTTTACCATGAAGTTCAACCCCTCGGACGATTAATGGTTCAGAAGTAACTACCTTGTCCAACCCCACCTCAGACAACTCCTTATTAAATTCAAAATTAACATAAATAGTAGCGGTTGGAACACGGTTTGATGATGGATTAATACTGGTTACTCTAAAGGTCGTCGCATTTCTGGCAGCCATAAATATTCCACCCAAAAAAAGAATAACAAGTGTAATAATAATTAATCTAAACAATTTCATAGTTTAATCTTACTCCGGACTTACATATCCCGAAATTCCTCGGTCACTAAGTTGATTAGTATACTGGGTAACTTTACTAAAATTGAAGCTATCGGCCTGTCCGGGTCTCCCGGAGCTCTGGTTGCCCCCTATGGTGACCATGGAATCTCCATTAACCGAAATAACTATATTAACGTGGCTTTCACCATTTTTGCGAATAACCAAATCTCCGGGCAGTGGCGTGTAGCCCTCCTTTTCATGATATCTACCACCCGCAATTCCTATTTGTCTGATCTCTTCCACGGTTGGGATGTTTCCCTCGTTCCTGGGCTTTAATGGAATGCCGGCCTGGTTATATACCCAACTAGCGAAGTCTGCGCACCAGTCCTCGTGGCGACCTTGGCTGTATTTTAGATTGCCTGTGCCGGGTTGTAGTTGACCTGTCTGCCAAAGTTCTAGCTCTTGCTGAGCGAGCTGTACGATTTTTTCACGCGATGTGCCGTTTATATTTGAACATATCTGGTTTATGCCTCCCGTTAGTGACGCATACATAACAAATGCGCCGTAATCGCCATTGGCCGGGTATTCAATTGGTCCGTGGTCCCGCTTGACTTGGCCCCACGTGGTTTTGTTGCCGTCAGGGTCACGCTGAGCGTCAGACCTGTTCATTACATACGGAGAGCCCTCGAAGCCTTGGTTGGTACCGTACCCCAGGGATTGTGCTTGCCGTTCATAAACAGAAGCCCTACCGTTATAACTAAAGAAGGTGTCTTTTATAACATCAGGACCGGAAGCCGACGATAAACTACGATTTGCCGTATAGTTGCTGCCTGCTTTAGATTTTATGAACTGGGCGGCAAGGTCTGTCTGTCTTTGAAACTCGGCGTCGCTGACTGGACCGGTCGGATAGGGCCCGCCGTGATTGTCTACAAACTGATAAATCCCCTGCCCGTTTTGCGGGTTGGCCCTGGCTAGTCCACTTTCTCGCAAATGGATTACAGCTACCATCTGCCAGGGGATATCAGACGCCGAGGCCGATTTTAAATAATATGGTTGGTTTTCACCTATCTTAGCTAACTGTGCGTCGGTTAGAATTGCCCTGCCCGCGTAATCAAGATTTCCAGCCTGAGCCGCCGAACCCGATGGGTTATATGTGCAACTAACAAGCGTATCGCCCCCAACAAAATAGATTCCAAGTCTGCGCTTTGTTGCTTCACTCGCATTTCCATAACCTCGCTGGTACGGATGACTGGGGTTTGTGTTTTGGGCAAACACTTGGCTCCCAGAACTCACCAAGGTAATAATTAGGGCCACAAACACCCCCAAAAACTTCTGCATTATCTTAAAAATCATAGTGCCAATGCCTGTTAGCTGAACATGTTTCACTATTTCTTCGGCCACCAAGCGGTATGGCGATTGTGTCAGCTCGCCCAACATCAAAAGGTACCGTGTTGCATTCAAAATCAACGGCCAGCCCACGGTAATGGTTTGAATTGGCGCTATGGCACTTATCGGTTAGTGCGTTAACCCCAACTCTTGCCTCTTTGCCGTAATTTAAAATAAACTGCAGCACATTTGCATTCATAGTGGTGTTGCTGCCGGTTCCGGTTGTATTGTTGCCGCAGGTAACTGGAGCCTCTTCGCCACGGGCTAATGCCTGCAAAACCTCTTTTGTGCTACCGTTTGGGCTAGAGTTATCGAGTGGATAAGTAATATTGGGGTTGTCTAGAATTTGCTGAGCAAAACTTTGAACATTACCAGAAGGTTGGGGTGTGTTTTGGTTTGCGCTTGATGCCCCCGGGCGCTGAGCACAAAAAGCAGCTTTGCCGTCAAACTCTTCATTAATATCATCAATTAAGTTTTCGCGGTCGCTCATGTAGCCGCACCAATCAGTAAACCGTTCAAATCGTCCCACATCATCACCCGGCAAGGGGGTGCCGGGTTCTACACACGTGCCGTCTTCGGGCTCTGCTGTACCCTCTCCCGTGAGATTGTCGTTATATAGGATTGCTGGGCGGCCGCTATGGCAGTATTCGATAAAATCATGCAAATCTTCGTCATAGTTTTCGTCTGGATAATCAATCGCAAAACCCTCACTATCAATTAGTGGTTTGCCATTAATACCCCGTCGTAGTACGGCCTCGGTTTCGTCTGTATCTAGTAGAGGAGCTTCCGCCATAACGGGGTTACAATAGGCGTCCGTCGCAATATTGTATTCAATAATTTGCGGATCATCGCATTCTTGACCGGCAGCTATAACCATACCGGATCCTGGTATTGTGCTTGCCAAGCGATCAGCCCACGCGCTAGGATTCAATATCCCAAACCCATCAGAGAGCAATAATTTTGGTGAACGTGGAAACGTGCTAGACATGGTTACGGCTACGTTTCTAAGCAAGGAATTCTGCTCGTTAATATTAAAATAGCGATCAAAAATAGTTTGTTGGGATGCAATATAACGCTCCTGCTCATCATATTCGTTAATTAGCGCGATTGCCCTGTCCTTGGTTATTGGTTTAAGGCCATTACTACCCCCATTCATTCCAAACAAAGAACCCTTACCACTCGCCAGAGCAGCGCCTATTTGCTCGCCGTTCTCGTGGCCATCAATAACCCCCCCTTTGACGGATCTCAAAACATAAGAAGTTAGTAGTTGAAACGAAACCTCCTCCGCCAGTATTAATCCGCCCTGAAACAAGAGCTGGCCAGTTGTTAATCCGCCACCACTTACAACTGCGCCAATAATACCAATAGCAAAACCACCAGCCTGTACCAGCCCGTTATTTATGGTCTTGCAAGAAAGAGGCGAAGTAAATGGTACACTATCGACAAAGTTATACATTACCGCCGCGAAGCCTGTTCTTTTGCGACTTAGGGAATATCTTGCATGGTTTGCATTTGAGGGCTTTCCGTCGCCGACATCTAGAAAGGCTTTCAAAAAACTAGGTTCGTTAGCGTAGGTTTTGCCGTTGGTTGGGTTTGGTCTATGAAGCCAGCTCATAAGTAGCCCTAGGTCGCGAGCTGTGGTGGAGCCAGCCTTAGCGCCATGGGCCTGAGTGGCGAATCGGGTCATAAGTTTGGCTAGCTCCGCAGCCATATAAACGCTCTTGAGTTTTTGAGAAAAATCTATAGTGCCCTTGACTCGGCAAGCGATTCTGGGGGCCTCAGTCACATCCAGCGCGCGCAGAGCTACATCAAACCTTGCTAGTCTGGCGGCAAGCTTAGGAAGGTTTATGCCTGGTATAAGATTTTTACTCGCCAGGTTACGTAAAGCTTGAATTTTGGATACGCTATTTGGGGCATCATTCACAGCATTTTCAAATCCATCTCCAAACGTATCACCTACTCCGCTATCTACGCCCATAGCTTCGTCTAGGCTCTCGCCGTTTTCTAACACCTCACTAATGGCTGCTTCTTGTTCGGGATCAAGAAATCCTTCTGTACCATCAATCGCTTCGCTGTCAGGTTCGCCGTTACCGTCCTGGTCTTCTAATTCGGAACTACTGCGAGTTCTGTTTATTGAACCCCCACTACCGGCCTCTTCAATATTGGTTTTGGTGTAGGCTATGGCGTTATCCCTGGTCTTATTGCTGGTATCGGTTTCAGCGGGGGCGTTTCGTGTATAGGGCTGCAAACGCACCCTAAGCTTGCTATAAAGACGTATTGCTGATCTTCCCCGCCAAGTAGTTGCCGTACCCCCGGTAACGGCGTTATATCGCAGCTTAATTTCCTTGCCGGCCACCGGGTGATCAAAGAAATCGCTGGTTGCTTTTACAAGATCAGGCTCGTCAAAATTAAAACTATGTGTCTTAGTGCTACCATCTACATCTCTGTAATCAAATGATAAATGGTTTATTTTCTTAGTAGTAGGTTCCATGGCTATAGCAAAACCATGTTTGCTCATGCGCTCTACTAGCCTGTCAGCATTAAATCTACCAATAACCCCGCCGCTGCCTTTGTTTATGTCGCGTATGGTTTTTGTGAAACTACGCGTACGTCGCACTTGCAAGGCCCGATTAGGTGCTTTGTTGCCCTTACTTAGCGCATTTTCAATCATATGTATAGGTTCCAGCGCATTGCCGCCGAAAAGCAGACCAACAACAATAGACACGATACTCATAATCCCACCGAAGCCCGCAAATTTCTGCTTGCGGGTAAACTTACGGCGCCCTCTTCCTTCGTCTCGGAAGCCCCGGCCAAGTACATCTTCGCCTAAGGCGTCGCCCTCTGACTTTTCGGGTTTTGTAGGCAAATGTTTGCTGGTAGTTTGCTCAGCTTCTTTTAAGTCCTCAGGTGTAGACGATTTTCTATTTGAATCATCGCTATAATCAGGTTCAGGCGCTGACGGCTTATTATAGGCGCTATCAAGACTATCCCTTTCAGCTTCTGCGTGCTCAGGGTGCACCCCTAAGTCATCATGCTGACCGGTATTTAGTCCTATTTTTTCTTTTTCGTCATCGTAAACTGGCACAAATACACCCTCTAATTAGTTTTATTATACTCCTGGGTATAAACGGTTGTTAATGTCAATTGTGCCACTTGGCTGATTAAGCTCGCCTTGTTGTTCGATCTGCTGGACTTGATCTGGGTTGGTGGTAATTAGACTGGTTTCTGTTGGGCTAGCAGCAATTTGTATGTGTACGTGGTTTTGCCCCGCAAAAAATAGGCCCTGGCCAACCGGGAATTGACTGAGGCGCTTCTTTTCTTCACTGGTCAGCTTAAACACATCAGACAATACATCCACAGCCGTCGGGGATTGTTTGAGTAAAATCTGCATACTGGCGTTAGCTACAATTGCTCGACCCATTCTGGACCCCATAAAGTCCTCAACATCTTGCGTTATAGTTGTGATACCTAAATTGTATTTACGGGCTCGTTTAGCCAGACTGAAGAGAAAGTTAGCCGAGTCCTCATACTTCATAAGCTGCCATGCTTCGTCCACTACTAGTATCCGCTTTTTTTGATCAGACTTAGTTTTGTTCCAGATATAGTTCAAAACAATATACATGGCGACTGGCCGGAGTTCGTCCTCTAGGTCGCGGATGTTAAATACAACCATAGAGTTGTTGATATCAATATTGGACTGCTGCGAGAAAATGCCCGCGAACGTACCGCTGGTGTATTTGCGTAATCTTTGGGCTAGTTGGGGCCCCGTACCGCCCATGTGTAACAATGTGTCATATAGGTTATTGATAGTGGGAGGTTGAGCGCTGTGGGTTAGTGGATCGTTTGTTATGCCGGCTTTGGCGTATGTTTCTATCAAAGCCGCATCAAGGTCTGCCTCTTCAACTGGCGACAAAGCTGGCATAGCCGCTGCAGCCCCACCAATAATCTGGGTCTGTGCCCCACCCATCATTAACCGAAGTAGACCGTGCAGGGTAATTAAATTGCTTCTCAAGGCGCTGTCGGCCTCCTCGCTATCCACAACTTTGGGTATATCAAACGGATTTATGCGGGTGTTAGAGTTGAGGCTTAGGCGAACATATGCGCCACCGACCGCTTCGCACATGCGCTGATACTCATTTTCAGGGTCAATAATAAATATTTCAGTACCAAACATCATACTTCTAAGTGCTTCAAGCTTCACGGTGAAGGACTTGCCGGCACCGGATTTGGCAAATACGACCGAGTTGCCGTTTTCTAGGGTGAACCGGTCAAAAATAACTAGACCAGAGTTATGCATGTTGATGCCGTAGAGAATACCGTTGTCTTGAGTTAAGTCGGCACTAGTAAATGGGAAACTGGTGCTAAGTGCCCCGGTGCTGAAATTTCGCCGCACTTGAAGCTGATCGCTAAATTGTGGCACAGTACTATTTAGTCCTTGTTCTTGCTGTGAAGATGCTGGCTTAGAGTAAATTAGTTGTTGGCCCAAGATTGACTCGGCCTTATGTGTTACAAACTCTAACTCATCCATTGAACCCGCATAAAGTGTAAAGTACATGCCAAAACGGAAAAATCGCTCCTCGCCTACTTGTAGTTTGTCTCGGATTTCCTCTGCATCAACAATGGCGGCTTGTTTCCCCGGGTCGCGGACACGGCCCTTTTCAGCATCTATTTGGATGCCAGCTTCCATTTGGCTCACCTTCTTGCGCAGGTTTTCTAACACCACCTGGCTCTCTACCGGGTAAATATATAACGACAAGTCTATCACCTCGTCCATGTTTACCATGGGCGAAATCCAGCCCGTAAATACCTGTCTAGGGTACCCATAAACGTAGTATGTGCGAGCATAGCGTGTACCGAGCTGGAAGTGTGTGCCAAAGAACTCAATAGAGGCCGGGGCAATAAAATCGCGCAGAGCAGTTATGCCCTTTTGGAAGGCCGCACTAACTTCTTGTTGTTCGCGCGCCCTCTGGTTTTGGGCTATAGTAATTGGGTCTTGCTGTGGTTGTTTTTTGCTTCCAAAAGCCATTAGTTACGACCTCCCGTAAGAGTGGTCAAAATAGAAGTCCCGCTCAATAAAAACACAAAAACGCCTGTCATCGCATCTCCCGTTCAAGGTTTGGTTGTGGGGCCGTGCCTGATCCACGAGCAATAATCGGCGCAGTCAGATCGCCGAAATTCTTGATTTGCTGACGCGTAGCCGTGTCTGGGTTGTAGGCGTCGTAATAAAGCTCAATAAGTTCCTGGGTGTCTAGTGGGAGCCCCTGAATACCCGACTGTTGCAACCCCGATAAGGTTGCTTGCACACGATTTCTAAGTTCATCCTTCGCCTTATTCAAGTTTTGCTCGTTCACTACCACGTGCTGCTCTTTATTGTTAAATATACCCTTAAGACCAGTAAAAAAGTTCTTACTTTGGGTTATTGCTTTTTGGATGTCGACAGTTGGGAAGTACGGGATAACTACGTAAAATTTCTTATCCATAATGTTAGTTTGAAGAGACAATGAATCAATAAATCCTATATAATCCTCCATCAACATAGACAAGAGCATGTTGTCGTGTTCTTGCCGAATTTTGTCTAGGCGCTCAATATACGGGCGTATATCAACCTTTTGCGAGCGTATAAATATTTGCACCGGAAAATAAAGTGAATTTAAAAACCCCTGGTAGCTATATTCAACCGCTTCGCGCTCACTTGGGCTCATAAGGTCAAAATTAATAGATTTGACCATTACGACTGCTCTGAACGACCCGTCGTTCATAATAACAATGCCGTCGCGAATCTCTGCGATTTGTAGAGAATTCTGCGTGCTATTTGGGTTGGTCTGGACCGCTGGTTGGCCAGAACCGGGCTGTTGCGGGGGTTGGGTTTGGTAGCCCTGTACTCCAGCCACTGCTGGTTGTGGCCCATATGAACCATAACCCCCAGCACCTGCCGGCATGTTTTTTTGTTGGTTGTATGAGTTAGGGTCCATTATCTGCGTTCAGCGCCCACCTTAAGGCAAAATTAATCTCAAACGATCAATGGAGTGAAACTACCACTTCATCTTTTGGTGGCTCTTTTCTTCTAGCTTTTTCGGCTTGCCGAGCTATAGTCGCCACATTGAGATCGTCGTTAGTTGCAAGTTCAAGTATAGCAGGATCAGGGGTTGCTGTCACCGAAGGCGATTGCGCTTGGGCGGGTTGCGCTGGCAGTGGCTGTACTGTGCGCATGTGCCCGTAAACCGGTGCGCCGTTTTGTTCGGCTATTTCTTTTGCTCGGAGCTGATCTAGCAAGGCTTTCTCGTCAGGGGTTGTCGGGCCTATATTATTTGTTTGATCGGCTTGCCCAGGCGCCACCACTTTGGAGCTAATAGTTGCAAAACCGTCGGGCACCTGAGTGGTCTGATTTTGGCTCAAAAACCAATAATCAGGCGGAGGTATTTGGGTGGGCGTTGATGCTGGCCGCTGGAGCTGACTTACGACCTGTTGCCTATGAGCCTGAGCGGAAGCTATCATCATTTGATCAAGATGTTGAGCGGCCGGGTTATTATGCTCATCTAGCATATCGTCCATAGCAGTTATGTCGGTATTGGACACGTCTTGCGGAAATGCTGATGGCCCAACCAGCCGATCAGAAGAATTCGCCATAGCGTAAGACGGGGTTTCAAATAGATTAACGTTTACGTTCTTGACCGCCCAGCCACGGCTATCAATGGTATCTGCTAGGGCCTCCAGACGGCTTTTTACCTCCATTTGGCTCAAACCTTTCGTAAACACGTGTTCAACTTTCTTTGGCGCTGTTATGGTTACCAGCTCCTTGAAGCCACTTTGGTCCCAAATACGTTTGTGAGGTTTTAGCGCAAACCGAATCTTGGCCAGCAGCCAGACCTCGCTGGACTGGTCTCCCCCAAACGGCGCAGCAAGCAGAGCAAAAAATAAGGTTATGGGTAGTAATGGCGCTGCCAGCCACCAAAACCCTGCAACAGACAACCTAAACATAAGCGCGCCCATAGCAAACACGATTATGGCGTAGATAAACTGTCGCAAACTCAATGGTCCGACAAGCTTATCCTCAGCTTCAATATCCTGAATGACTTTATATGTTGCCATTACCGGAATAATTATAGATGAGAAAGTCTAAAGGATAAAGCGCGACCCAAACCACGCTTACGCGCTATGACAGGCGCCTGTTCGCTTAAAATCAGCTAAACTAGGGTGTACTAACGAGTTTTTCGTCGCCAGCGTACACGCTGAATCTGCCCTAGAACGTCATCGCCTGCGGCTACACTGTCAAAGTTGTCTTCAGCTGCTTGGGCTCTGGCTTCTAGGATGTGTATATCTTTTGCGGTCTTACGCATATGTTTTCTTTCTTTAGGAGACAGCCTGTGATGACCTTCTGATAAGCTTGGGCCGTATGAATCACTTAGCCATTTGGCTAGGTTACGCGCCCTGAGCTCCTCTTCTCTATGTCCCTCTAAACGGGCGTCGGTTATTTGCTCGTAAAGAGTAATGGGACGCAATAGGTTTGGCACAGGGTCTGAGCCTTGTCCCTGCCCATTTTTGTAATCCATTAACTGATAACCCAGATTTACCTCATCTTCAGGCCTAACAGGTCCGCCGCTCGCATCTCTTTTACTTGTGCCAGTCCAGCCTAATTTCTCCCGCTGTCCGGCTATTGTGTTTGGAGATTGACTCCTAGGGTCAAGGATTCTGTCGGCTGTATGGGCATTAACCTCTTGACTGTAGGTGATTTGCATAGCTTGCTCAGCTCGCCTTTCTTCGCGACCCTCACGAGTAAAAACCCGTTTCAGCCCGCCCCAAGCCGTACGAGCATCTTCTGCTGCGCTCGGAATAGGCTCATAATCAGGGCGGTGAACATAGGTATCTTCAGGAGGTGTCGGCGGATTAAGAACAGGCCCGTGAACTTCTACGTGTCCGGTAAGATTGAGTAATTGTTCTGGATCGTATGGTCTATCGCCTGGCATAATCTAACTCTAGCACAAGCTTTATGAATTGTCAATATAAAGCTATAGTAATGTGGGCAATATTTTAATGTACGCTAAGCTTTTTTAGGCTGTGCCATTCTGTCTCTGTCAGCATAGTTAAGCCAAGCTGGGCGTAGTCTACGCTGTAATACCCGTCTCTACCTAGTATGACTGCCTTAGGGTGAGTCAGTAGTAAGTCTTGGGCCATAACGCCAATGTAGGTCGGACCGCCCCAAATGTATTTGAAGCTGTAAAGCCTAATACCGTCATGAAGTGTCTCTATGTGTTGAATTTGAGTTTTAAGTCGGCGGTCTGACGGAGCTGGTGGAACGCCAGGAGGAGGTGCTCCTGCCGGCGGCACACCGCCAGCTGCTGCGGCTGCTGCGGCAGCTGATTGGGCGCTACCGTATTCCCGGCGGTATTGCTGGAATTCTGGATCGGTCCTGAAGCGTTCTATCATATCGCCCACTTTCTCTGACCTTTTACCTGTGACAACGGTTTCCATAACGGGCATATTGGTGGTCGAGTCAAATGCGGGGTTGCCGTTAGCGTCGGTTGCTTGTCTTGTTATATAGCCTGTGGCAGTCATTTTGCCGTTTGCAGCATCTCCGCCTAGGATCGCTCCAATTATTTCAGCGTTCTCTGGACTTGTGCTGCCACCAACATCAAGGAGTGAAGCGGTGTGTGCAAGTACTCGTTTTTGATTATGAACAGCATTGGCTAATCTTACAGGATCTTTTGCGAGTTGAGCCTGATTGATTTCGCTTTGTGCTGCCCCCAATCTACGCTGGATCGCTCCAACCATATTGGTTAGGCCGCCATTACGGGCGGTGCCAATTTCTGCAGCACTCTTAGTTTTAAGCGCCTCGTCGGTCATGGCTTCGTTTACACTCGCCGCTGTAGCACCACTTGATTGAGGATCATATAATTGAGAAAGCAGATCGGCAGACCTAGCAAAACCGGCACCATACAGATCAACTCTCTTAGCCCTTTCTGCCTGTCCGCGTGCCGCATTAAGCATCCTAGCGGCACGAGCACGGTCTGGGCCGGCTACCCTGTTAATAGCCTCAAACATCTCAGCAGGCCCCTCTTTGTAACCGGTACCGGTACCTGCATTACTAGCTACCGCCCACTCCGCAAATGCTTCGCGCCCCATGTCTTTTTTAGCTTGGGCTATAGAGGCCACGTTTTGATCTAATTCTCTGCCTTTTTGACCTATCCCCTGTAGATACGCTCTGGCATCGTCATCTGTACCACTACCATGAAAGCTAGCTCTAAGTAGGTCGTCGTTACCTGCCACTGCACGGGCCGCTATACTCTTGTCAGCTTCTCCAACCAGTGACGTAACATATGCTGACCTTGCTGCCCTGTTATGTCCGCGCCAGCCACCGGGCTTAAGACCGGACTTTGGAATGAATGTTGCGCTTTGGACCCCTCTGCTTAGCCAGCCGCGTCGGTTGGTTTCGCTACTACCCATGAAGTATTCGCCCTGTTTGGCCGAATTCATAGCTCGGCCGTATTTGTGTGAACGACCCTTCTTAAGTCGGTCAAAGAGACCTTTTTCTTTATCGTTGGCCATGCCCATAAGATTACCTAGCACTCCACCGGCTGCTTTAAAGGCGAACGGTATTAAAAGATACGGGATAATATAGGCTACCAGTTTTAGGATGGGGTTAAGGGCGTTGTCTTCAAACACGTTAGGGCTGCCAGGTTTATCGACTATATATGCAAATAGCCGACTACTGCCGATCAAAACCATAATAAGAGGGAACATTATTAATAACTTGGTAAACGTTCCCCAAAGGAATTTCCAGAGCTTATCATTGCCAGGAAATATCCAGGCGATAATCGCAAGCGGCAGTAAGACCAATATGGCTAGGATAAACAATTGCCGGGCTACGATGACTAGAAATACGGTCAAGACTATAAGACAAGCACTGATCAAGAATAAGCCGGCCGCAGCGAGCATGGCGCCGCTCCCCGCTATTAGTACCCCGGCTGTGATTAATCCACCCATGACCGCCCACTCACCAACAGCACTACCCGCGCCTGCATTAGATAGCTCGCTAAAGGTTACGCCCGCTTCACCGTACGGGCCGTCTAACGGAGAGGTCATTAAACCCAGAGCCCCCTGCCCAATATTATTTGACATACCAATTAAGAAGCCGCCAATGTCAAAAGAAAGCGCTATAAATATGACTGCAACTACAAGCCTCGGTAGGGCCTTTTTGACGGTATAGGCGTCTAGGGCACTGAACCCCATGGCGGTGCCAATGACCATTACCAGCATCACCGGTATTAGTATGATATAAGCTATATTCCGCACTTGGGCCCATATTAGTTTTAGGTCTGGGTCACGGTATTTGTCTGCCTCTATAGTCATTAAGTTCTGGATGGCTTTATCGATAAAGTTAAAGAACAGATCAAGCATGGTGACTACTGGACACAAAATCCAAGAAAGTACTAGGTTTACCTCTTCACAGTTTTCGCCGGTTTCACTTCCAGCTACTTCCGGCGTCTCTGTAGCTCTATCCACTAATCTGAGTCTGACGTCGGGATAAGTTCTTACCCTACAATCAAATCCTAACCCCGGGTCGTTTCTGCGCCTGAGTGTCCCCGTGGTATTGTCTGCGCTTGGTATAAAACTGTCTACGCACTTGTTAGGGTCTTCACCGTCATTTTGACCCTGTATATAGTAGTGACGGTCAGGATTACCGGGGCTAGGGTCAATAAAAGTTTGAGAATAGAACTCGTCGTTGTCTGTGAAGTGGTCGTCCGTAATATCAATTTTTGCGCTATTTACCCAAGTACCTGTGAGTGATGCGGCCGCCGCTTTATGAGGAAAAAGCGACACAACCATTGATAGGCCAAGCACTGCCAACATTAAACTAATAAAGATATTTTTTTTCATGAGCGATTCAGGATAAATTATAACAGACAGGCGCTAGCCGTAAGCGATTTATTAGTATTGTACGTTACATCATCAAAAACTTGTGTGCTGGGCTTAGGGAGAATATAATTAGTGAAAATGCTCAAACTGCAAAACACAAAACTAACAAGGTTGATAATTAGCGGTCTGTTCGTTGTGTGTTCTATTTTTTCGTATAACGTTATTTTGGGTGCTACCGTCTCCGCTGCTGAGACTAACTGTACGACCTCCAACTTGACAGGCAAAGCTTATAGAGACGCCTGCGGATGTCAAAGCAAAACAGGCATAAATGCTGAAAACTGTAGCGTAGTAGCTTATCTTCAGCTTTTCATCAGGTTTCTGTCGGCAGCCGTAGGGGTAGTCATTGTAATTATGATAGCTGTCAGAGGCATTCAATATACGGCGGCGCGAGAGAACCCGCAGATTGTTCACAATGCCCGTATAGGCATACTCAA